>DASQOM010000045.1:0-2135 GCA_035644495.1 Planctomycetota bacterium
CGACGAGGCCACGCTGGGCGAAATGCGCTGTCTGACGGCGATCCCCGACTGGACGTCGCTCAATTCGCGCGCGGATTCGATCATCAAGGACGCGCAGGGGAAGAAGAACTTCTCCGGCCGCCTGCTGATCTCCGCCTACAACGGCAAGGGGGACGCGGACCTGAACGCCGGCAAGCCCAAGGATGCGCTGCTGGACTACCTGCAGGGCGCCATGGTCCTGAGCAAGGGCGAGACGAGCCCCGAGCACGAGGCGTCGCTGGGCCGCAGCGGCATCGCGTGTGCGAAGATCGCCGCCGCCGAAAAGGACAAGGGCAAGAAGGACGTTTACCGCGGCCGCGCCCAGGAGATGATGGGCGAGCTGATCCAGACCTACACCAAGAATTCGCGCTACGTGCCCGAGCTCGACAAGGCGATCAAAGACATCAAATAGCCCCCGCCGGACCACGAAGAGCAGGGACCGGGCCTTGCTCTTTCCTCACACCAGGCGATAATTGCTCCCCGGGCGTCGACGATCCGTCGCATTCCGGGAATCGGGGGAGCTTTCGTGACAGGAATGGCCGGCCTCTGGTTTGCGCTTGCCGTCTTCACCTCCGCTCCGGCCGGCGCGGAGCCGCTCCGGGATCAGCCCGGCGACGCCTCCCTCGAGGAGCTGCTCCGTAGCATCGGTCTTCCGCTCCACCTGTCCGAGCAGGAGGCTGGACAGGACGCCAAAGAAGGCGCCGGGAACAAGGAGGGCGAACAGAAAGAGGAGTCCCCCTGGCTCATCGCCCCCCTGATGTCGCTGAACCCCAAGCTGGGGTTCTCGTTGGGCGCGATGGGCGGCTACATGTTCTACTTCGACAAGAAATCCAAGTTCTCCCTGGTCGGGGTCAACGGCCAGTACACCTCGACCCGGTCGGCCATCGCGGCGTTCGTCACCAAGCTGTCCTTCGGAGAGGATCACCATCGCGTGATGGTCCTTGCCGCCGCCGGCAACATCCGGAACGATTACGACGATTTCCTCGGCACCGGCGTCCCCCTCAAGTCGAACGACGAACTTCGCGCCCTCTTCGCCCGCTACATGTACCGGTTCTGGGGGGACTGGTTCGTCGGGGCGCAGGGCATCAGCACGAACTACGCGATGATCGGCGATTCCGCGCTGGATGATCAGGCGCTCGCCGTTCTGGGGCTCAACGGATTCCGATCCGCGGGCCTTGGCGCCGTGCTCTTCCACGACTCCCGCGACAGCGAGACCTCCCCCACCCGGGGCTTGTACATCGACGCGAACAACGTCGCCTACCGGGAGTGGCTGGCCGGAGACGAGAACTTCGACGTCTACCGCCTGGACACCCGCTATTTCATCCCGGAGGGTGGAGGTCACGTGCTCGCGCTGAGACAGTACAACCAATGGACGGCCGACGCCCCGCCCTCCGCCTTCGCGCCCATCCAGCTCCGCGGCTACAAATTCGGGCAGTACCTCGGCAAGTACATGTCCTCGATCGAGGTCGAAGAGCGCCTCCGCCTCGCCGACCGGTTCAACGCCACGGTCTTCACGGGCTGGCCTTTCTCTACGGAAACGGCCAGAGCCTGACCGACCCGTCGACCCTCTACCCGAACATCGGGGCGGGCGTGCAGTTCGTCCTCAAACAGAAGGAGGGGATCGTCGTCAACCTGGAGTTCGCGGCGGGCAAACGTGAAAACTACGGGGTCTATATCAAGCTGGGCTACGGCTTCTAGCCCCGGGTCAGGACGTCCGGGCCGGCGGAGCCGCCAGGCGCGGCGCCGCGAAGCGGTAGATCAGCGACGCGCCCAGGACCGCGAGCACCAGGCAGATCGAGCGCCAAAAGACGGCATCCATCAGCTCACGGGCGCCGGTCATGGCATGATCCACCGCCGGCGCGGCCTGCTTCGAAAAGTTCGCCAGGTTCTGCGACGACAGCATCCGGTCGACCGACGACACGAGCTCCGCCAGCTGCTTCGCCGTCCCCTCCATCTGCGCGGCCGCCCGCGTGACCTCCGCGATCCGGATCGGCTCCGCGTTCGGGTTCTTGTTCTCGTCGATCCGCTTCAGCACCGCGTCGAACGCCTTCAGCGTGATCGTCAGGGACTCCGACATCGCCGTGCCGGCGGCCAGCGACTGGTGCACCTCCGCGACC
>DASQOM010000046.1:0-14657 GCA_035644495.1 Planctomycetota bacterium
AACAGCTCGCCGGCGATCTGCTGCCCGCAGCCTCCGTCAGCCAGCGCATCGCGACGGGCTTCCAGCGCAACTCGCTCGTCAATCAGGAGGGCGGCACGGACCCCGAGGAGTTCCGCTTCGCGGCGGTCGTGGACCGCACGAACACGGCGGCGAGCGTCTGGCTCGGATCGACGCTCGGCTGCGCGCAGTGCCACAACCACAAGTACGACCCGTTCTCCCAGAAGGAGTTCTACCAGTTCCTCGCGTTCTTCGAGAGCTGCAGCGAGCCGAAGATCGAGTTGCTGAGCCCGGAGCAGCAGACCCAGCGCAAGGAACTCCGCGCCCGCATCGGCCGCGAAGAGGCCGCGCTGAAGAAAGTCGCGCTGCCCGACCACGTCCACAAGGCGCTCGCGATCGCCGTCGAGAAGCGGACCAACACGCAGCGGAACGACGTCGTCATCTATTGCCGCTCGCAGGCGCCGGCCGACTACAAGTCGTTGACCGCCCCGCTGCTCGACCTGTATGGGGAGCTCGAGAAGTTCGACGTGGGCACGGCGCTCGTCCTCCAGGAGAAGATCTCCGACGAGACCCCCTGGACGTACTTCCGCGTCAAAGGCGGATTCACCAACAAGGGGGATAAGGTCCAGGCCGGGGTCCCGGCCTCGCTGCCGCCGATTCCCGCGGGGAAACCGCAGAACCGGCTCGGGCTCGCGACCTGGCTGGTCGACGAGAACAATCCCCTCACGGCCCGAGTCGTGGTCAACCGTTTCTGGGGCGAGTTCTTCGGCCGGCCGATCGTGGAGTCGCCGGAGGACTTCGGCACGCAATGCCAGCCGCCGACGCATCCGGAGCTGCTGGACTGGCTGGCAACCGAGTTCATGGCGCGGAACTGGAGCATGAAGGCGGTCCACCGCGAGATCGTGATGTCGGCGGCGTACCGGCAGTCGTCGAAGGTCGCCCCCGGAGCCTACGAGCGCGACCCCTACAACCGCCTCCTGGCGCGCGGCCCGCGCTTCCGCATGGAGGCGGAGATGATCCGCGACACGATGCTGGCCGCGGCCGGTCTGCTCTCGTCCAAGGTCGGCGGCCCGAGCGTCTACCCGCTGCAGGCGGACACGAGCGGCGTCGTCGCCATCAACAAGGTGGATACCGCGTGGGCGCCGAGCCCGGGGGAGGACCGCTACCGCCGCGGCCTCTATACCTTCTGGCGCCGCACTGCCCCGTTTGCCGCCTTCGCGACGTTCGACGCCCCGAGTCGCGAATGCTGCACGGTGCGCCGGCCCCGCACCAACACGCCGCTGCAGGCGCTGACCGCGATGAACGACCCTGCGTTCTTCGACGCGGCCCGCGGCCTCGCGCGTCGCATCCTCTCGGAAGGTCCGGCCGACGAGCGCGGCCGCATCGCCTTCGGCTTTCGTCTCTGCACGTCGAGGATGCCGGCGTCGACCGAGCTCGACCTCCTCGAAGGCGCGCTGAAGCGCGAGCAGGAGCACTTCGAGAAGGACAAGGCGGCGGCGATGGCCGTGCTCAAGGGGACGGAGCTGCCGAAGGACCCCGTCGAGGCCGCGGCCTGGACGCTGATCGCCAACGTGCTCATCAATCTCGACGAGACGGTGACGAAGGAATAAGGATGCCCAACGACGCGCTGCGCGACCTGACCCGGCGGCACTTCTTCGAGCAGGCGGGCTTCGGCCTGGGCTCGATCGCGCTCTCGTCGCTGCTCGGTCGCGACCTCCTCGGCCAGGAGAAGGCCTCCCTGAACCCGATGGCGCCGAGGAAGCCCCACTTCGTGGCGAAGGCGAAGAACATCATCTACCTGTTCATGATGGGCGCGCCGTCGCAGCTCGACCTCTTCGACGAGAAGCCGACGCTGCGCAAGTACAACAATCAGCCCGTGCCCGAGGACGTGATCAAGGGCGAGCGCTTCGCCTTCATCAAGGGTGTCCCCAAGCTGCTCGGATCCCCCTATGAGTTCCGGCAGTACGGGCAGTCGGGCGCGACGGTGTCGAACCTGATGCCTCACCTGTCGACGATCGTCGACGACCTGGCCTTCGTGAAGTCGGTGCACACGAATCACTTCAACCACGCGCCGGCGCAGATCTTCATGAACACCGGCCATACGATCGTTGGCCGCCCGAGCATGGGCTCGTGGCTGACGTACGGACTCGGCAGCGAGTCCAGCGATCTGCCGGGCTTTGTGGTCCTCGTCTCGGGCAAGATCGACCCTGGCGCGGGAAGCGCCTGCTGGTCGAGCGGCTTCCTGCCGACCACGTACCAGGGCGTCGAGTTCCGTTCGAAGGGCGATCCCGTCCTGTCGGTGACGAATCCCGACGGCGTCGACGCCGACGTCCGGGGCCGCACGGTCGAGACCCTGCGCGCGCTCAACCAGAAGCACCTCGACGAGACGGGCGACCCGGAGATCGCGACGCGGATCGCGGCTTATGAGATGGCGTACCGGATGCAGTCGAGCGTGCCCGGCCTGGTCGACCTCACGAAGGAGCCGAAGTCGATTCACGCGATGTACGGGACGGAGCCCGGGAAGAACTCGTTCGCCAACAACTGCCTGCTGGCGCGGCGGCTCGTCGAGCGCGGGGTCCGCTTCGTGCAGCTCTATCACCGCGGCTGGGACCATCACGGGACGAATCCCGACGACGACATCCCGCACGGCCTTCCAAACCTCTGCCGCCAGACGGACCAGGCGGCGGTCGCCCTGGTGAAGGACCTGAAGGCGCGCGGGATGCTCGACGAGACGCTGGTCATCTGGGGCGGCGAGTTCGGGCGTACGCCGATGAACGAGTCGCGCGGCGACGGCAAGTTCATGGGCCGCGACCACCACCCGCGCGCCTTCACCATGTGGATGGCCGGCGGCGGCATCCGGCCCGGCATCACGATCGGGAAGACGGACGACCTCGGCTACACGATCGCGGAGGACCCGGTCCACGTCCACGACCTCCACGCGACCGCGCTGCACCTCATGGGCATCGACCACCTGCGCCTGACGACTCGCTTCCAGGGGAGGGAGTACCGGCTGACGGACGTGCACGGCAACGTCGTCAAAGCGCTGCTGGCCTGAAGAGAATCGCGAATCACGGTCCGGCCTCTGCCTGATCAGTCGGGTTGGCGGGACCTGCTTTAATCAACGGGATGACGGGTCTCGCCGCCTCGCCGGAGATCAGGTCTGTCAACCGCGTCCTTGCCGGGCTGTGAATTCTTGCCCCGAGCTGGACCCTCTTCGGCACGTCCAGGAACAGCAGCCGCTTTTTTAGTCTTTCGGACAACTTGGCCCCGAAGATTCCGGTCGCCTCGAGATCCCCGTTCGAGCGGCATGAAGCCGTCGCTGCCGTGCGGGTGACGCGATGCGTCACCTGCCTCTGCTGGAGCTATCGATGATTCAGACGACCGTCTTCTCTGTCAGCGCATCGTCGATCCTCGCCGGAATCCGCTCCAATTAGAACTTATTGGCCTGGGCGTGCGGCTCCTGTCCGTTGAGGACGCGGATCATGTTCTCGGCCGCCATCATCGCCTGCCGCTCGACGCTCTCGTAGGTGCGCGAACCGGTGTGCGGGGTGAGCACCACGTTCGGCACGCTCAGCAGCGGGTTCGTCTTCTCGACCGGCTCGGGCTCGACGACGTCCGCTCCATAGCCCCCCAGGAAGTTCTGCTTCAGCGCCGCGGCCACGTCGGCCTGGTTGATCAGCCCGCCGCGGGCGCAGTTGAGCAGGTAGGCCCCGCGCTTCATGAACGCGAGGCGCGAGAGGTTGATGTACTCCTTGTTCTCCTCGGTCAGGTTCATATGCAGGGAGACGACCTCGGACGCGCGAAGCACGTCTTCGCCGGTCTCCTTGCGCTCGACGCCGTATTGCTTCGCGAAGGCGTCGTCCCAGTACAGGTCGTAGGCGCAGACGTTCATCTCGAAGGCCCGTGCGCGTTTGGCCACTTCCTTGCCGATGCGGCCCAGACCGAGGATGCCCATCGTCTTCCCGGCGAGCTCGCGGCCCGTCGAGCGGCGCCATTCGCCCTTCTTGATCAGCGCGTCCTGCTGGGGGATGAGGCGCGTCAGCGAGAGCAGCAGGCCGAACGTATGCTCGGCAACGGTGACGTGATTGACGCCCGGACAGAAGGTCACCGGGATTTTGAGCGCCGTCGCGGCGGGGATGTCGATCTTGTCGACGCCGATGCCGTACTTGGCGAGCACGCGGAGGCGGGGCAGGGCCTTCTCGAGCACCGGCTTCGTGAAGGCGTCGTCGCCGCAGATGATCGCGTCGTGCGAGCCGACGAGCTTGAGGATGTCCGCCTCGGCCAGCGGGCCGCGGGCGCGATCGATCTCGTACTGATCGGCGGGCAGCAGGTCGTGGTGCTTGCCCGGGGTGTCCTGGAACGACGTGGTCGTGATCAGGATGCGCGTCTTGCTCATGGAGTCTCCGCTTTGTCTAGTCGCACTCGTGATGGGCGTCCACGACCTGGCAAGAACCGCAGTAGTGGAAGAGGACCTGGAGCCAGGCGCCGTCGTGAAATGTCTTCTTCCACCCGGTTTCGTCCCCGACCGAAGCGAGAAAGGGCATGGGCTCGTCCCAAAGCGTGCACGTCACGCCTTTCATCGCGGACTTCTGGGCAAAATAGGGCTCGCCTCCCACCTGGTGACGGGGGCTTCGATACGGATACGTTTCCTTTTCATGACGGAGCGAGGGCGGCAGCTTGTTCTGATTGTTTTTCCGGATCAGGTCCTGTTCCTTCGGAGTGATCCGGATCAGGGTGACGGGACGCTCGGGAAAGCTCTCCGGATACGGCTCATAAGGCAGGCAGGACCCGGGCCAGCCTTCATGGTAGTCATGGTCCAGGACGTCCACGCCTCCTTTTGGATTCAGCCGGTAGCTGAACCAGGGCCCGCAGCTCCAGCAATACAGCAGGGGAATGTCGTGGAACACCTGGTCGTCCCACTTGCCGTCCCGGTAGTGGCTTTTGTTGCGGCCGCGGGCCAGTCGAAGTCCCAGCCGGGAGTCGCGGACATCCAGGGACAGCATCCGGGAATAAGGCTGTTTGCAGTCCCGGCAGGTCGCGCCTGGAAGGTCGTTCCTTCCTCCGATCATGTGCTCAGGTTTCCCGACGCGCCTTTTGGCGATCTCCACAAAATAGCCGCGACGGGGAATGCAGGTGAACCCCACGATCTAGGAACCCCACTCGGTATGGAAGGGGCCTTTGCCCGGTTTGTCGATCCGCTCGTAGGTGTGAGCGCCGAAGAAGTCGCGCTGCGCCTGCGTCAGGTTGAGCGGCAGCCGCTCCGAGCGCACCGAATCATAGTAGGCCAGGCTCGAGCTCATCGCGAGCACCGGAATGCCCTGCGACTGCGCCGTCGCCACGACGTGGCGCCAGCGCGGCTGCGCCTCCGTCACCCAGGCCTTGAAGTGGTCGTCGAGCAGCAGGTTCGGGAGATTCGGGTTCTTCTGGAACGCGGACTTGATCAGGTCGAGGAACTGCGCGCGGATGATGCAGCCGCCCTTCCAGATGCGCGCAATCTCGCCGAGCGGCAGGTTCCACTTATACTCGTCGCCCGCCACGCGCATCATGAACATACCCTGGGCGTACGAACAAATCTTCGAGGCGTAGAGCGCATCGCGCACGGCCTCGATCAGCGCCTTCGGGTCGCCCTTATAGGGCTCACGCTTGGGGCCGGTCAGGACTTTGCTGGCGTTGACGCGGTCCTCCTTGAACGCGGAGAGGATGCGGCCCTCGACCGCGGCGTTGATCGTCGGGATCGGCACGCCCAGATCGAGGGCGATCTGGCTCATCCACTTGCCGGTGCCCTTCTGGCCGGCCTTGTCGAGGATGAGGTCGACGAGCCACTTGCCCGTTTCGGGGTCCTTCTTGCGGAGGACCTTGCCGGTGATCTCGATGAGGAACGAGTTGAGCAGCCCCTTGTTCCATTCCTCGAAGATCTCGGCGAGCTGCGGCGCCTCGAGGCCGAGGACCTGGCGGAGCACGTCGTAGCTCTCCGCGATCAGCTGCATGTCGCCGTATTCGATCCCGTTGTGGACCATCTTGACGAAGTGGCCGGCGCCGTCGGGTCCGATGTAGGTCACGCAGGGGCCGTCGTCGACCTTCGCGGCGATCTTCTCCCAGACGGGACGGATGTGCTCGTAAGCCTCCTTGGGACCGCCGGGCATGAGCGACGGTCCCCAGAGCGCGCCCTCTTCGCCGCCCGACACGCCCGAGCCGACGAAGTGGATCCCCTTGGCCCTGGCGGCCGTCTCGCGTTTCCGAGTGTCGGTGAAGTGCGAGTTGCCTCCGTCGATGATGATGTCGCCCGGCTCGAGCAGCGGCGTGAGCTGGGTGACCATGTCGTCGACCGGCGCGCCGGCCTTGACGAGCAGGATGATGCGGCGCGGACGATCCAGCGACGCGACCAGCTCCTGCACCGTCTTCGCGCCGCTGAACTTCTTCCCCTTGGCACGGCCGGCGAGCAGGGCGTCGGTCTTGTCCCCGGAGCGGTTGTAGACCGTGATGGGGAATCCGTTGCGCTCGATGTTGAGGGCCAGGTTCTCGCCCATGACCGCGAGGCCGACCAGTCCGATCTGCGATTTGGCCATAAGCTACCTCTTGATTCTCGCGCTTCCGCCATTGACCACGTGCTCGACCTCGTCGAGCGTCACCATGGACGTGTCGCCGCGCGTCGACTGGGCGAGCGCCCCGTGCGCGGCGCCGTACTCGACCGCGCCCTGGGGGCCCTTGCCCGAGAGCAGGCCGTAGATGACGCCGCCCGCGAAGCCGTCGCCGCCGCCGACGCGGTCCTCGATCTCCAGGTTCTCGTACTTGCGGCTTTCGTAGAACTTCCCCTCGTGCCAGAAGATGGCGCTCCAGTGGTTGACGAGGCCGCTGACGACCTCGCGCAGCGTGGTGCCGATGCCCTGGACGGTCGGGATCTTCTTCACGACCTGCTCGACCATCTTCTTGTAGGAGTCGACCTTGAGCCCGCGGAAGTCCTCCTTCACGCCCTCGATCTTCATCCCGAGAACCTTCATGAAGTCCTCCTCGTTGCCGATCAGGACCTTGATGTAGGGAAGCAGCTTCTCGGTCGCGGCCATGGCCTCCTTCGCGCTCCAGAGCTTCGAGCGGAAGTTGAGGTCGTAGGAGGTGACGACGCCCGCGTCGTGCGCGGCCTTCAGCGACTCGAGCGCGACCTCGGCGCAGGACGGCGAAAGCGCGGAGAAGATGCCGCCCGTGTGGAACCAGCGGACGCCCTTCGCGAACACCTTCTTCCAGTCGATCTCGCCGGGCTTCAGGTGACTGGCGGCCGAATGGCCGCGGTCGTACATCGTCACGCTTCCGCGCACGCCGGTGCCGACCTCCGTGAAGTTGAGGCCGACGCGGTCCGCGCGGCCGACGCCGTCGAAGGGGACCCAGACCACGTCGCTGATGTCGAGACCGCCGCCGCGCGCGTGGTTCTTGATCATCGCGGCGACGTAATTGTCCGGGAGGCGCGAGATCCAGCCGGCGCGGAGGCCCATGCGGCCGACGGCATAGGCGACGTTGTACTCGCCGCCGCCGATCCAGGCCTCGAACTCGGTCGCGAACTCGATGCGCTGACGGCCGGCGGGCGACAGGCGGACCATGCACTCGCCGAGCGAGATCATGTCGAGCGCGGAGGACGTCGCGTCTTTGACGTTCATCTAGAATTCCATCGAAGAGAATCCACCGTCGACGGTGAGGTGGCAACCCGTGACGAAGCTGCCCGCCTTGCGGGCGCAGAGGAAGACGGCGGGTCCCATGAGCTCGCCGGCTTCGCCGAAGCGGTTCATGGGGGTATGGGCGAGGATCTTGGCCACGCGCTCGGGCTGGAGGATCTTGCGGTTCTGCTCGGCGGGGAAGAAGCCCGGCGAGAGCGCGTTCACGCGGACGCCCTGCGGCGCCCATTCGCGCGCGAGGTTCATCGTCAGGTTCAGCACCGCGGCCTTGGTCGCGCTGTACGTGAAGACGCGCGACAGTGGGCGGATCGCCGACATCGACGTGATGTTGATGATGACGCCGCCCTGCTGCTGGTCGATCAGGGTCTTTCCGAAGACCTGGCAGCCGAAGACGACGGACTTGTAGTTCGTGTCGAGGATCCGCTGCATCTCCTCGTCGGAGATGTCGAGGAAGGGCGTGGGCGAGTTGGTGCCGGCGCCGTTGAGCGCGATCGTCAGCTTGCCGAACTTCTTGACGGTCTCCGCGGCGACGCGTTCGACTTCGGCCTTCTTCGTGACGTCGGCGCTGATGAAGACGGCGTCGCCGCCGGCGTCCTGGATCGCGGCCAGGCGCTGCTCGGCCTTGGCGGCGTCGCGCCCGACGATGGCGACCTTCGCGCCGGCCTGGGCGAAGCCCTGGGCCATCGCGCTGCAGAGCTCTCCGGTGCCGCCGGTCACGACGGCCACCTCGCCCTTCAGCGAGAACTGCTCCTCGACGAACGAAGTCATTCGCTCAACCCCCAGCAGGGGTCGCGATTATATGTGGACGCCTCGAGGGATTACAACAGTCCGGCATATAATGCCGATGATGCGGGTGATGTGGACGTCGGTCTCGGGTTTCTTTATCGCTGCTTCATCGCGACCATCGCCGCCCGGATCCTGCTGCTGATCCAGGTTCCCCAGGGCGGCGTCGAGGCGCTGGCGCCGACCGGGAGTCCGTCCGTGAAGAGCTACCTCGTCTATTGCTTTGCGCTGGTGTTCGTCGTTCCCCTCGGACTGAGGATGGGTGTCTGGCGATCGTTCGCGGTCCGGTCCGGCGAGGGCTGGTGGCCGGCCTGGTGATGGCGCTGTCGCTCCCCGACGCGGGCCTTTATCCCAGCCTCCCGTCGGTCGCTCCCGCTCATCGGCTGGCGGGCGACCGCGTTTGGCAAATGCCGTTCTGGCTCATCATCCTCGGTGGGAACCTCGTCTTCTGGCCGGTCGCGCGCGCCGCAGGAAATCGCTCCTGAATTCGGATCTGCCCGGGACACTCTTCGTGGACGTCCGTACGGGCGACGAAGAGGATCCCATGAAACACGCCGCCAAGTCCGCGCTGCTCCTTGCCGCCCTCGTCATCGTGCCCGCGTGCGGCGATCCGGTCCCGCCGCCGACTGCCGACCAGATTCCGGTTCCCGGATCGAGCGACTACGCGCATGCTGCCGTGAAGGAAAGTGTCTATGACGCCGGGACGGGCAAGGAGTATCGCTTCTACGAGCCCGACTCCCCGCCGCTGCTCGAGGCCCCGGTCGTCGTCTTCCTCCACGGCTGGGGCGGGACGGACCCCGCGTATTACCGTCCCTGGCTCGACCACTTGGCGCGCCGCGGCAACGTCGTGCTCTGGATCCGGTATCAGGAGTCGATCCTCACGCTCTCGACGGACTTCCTGCCGAACATGCTCGCCGCGGTGAAGGCGGGGCTGAACCGGCTCGCCACCGAAGCGGGCCATCCGAAGCCGGACTTGACCAAGGTCGCCGCGGTGGGTCACTCGATGGGCGGCGTGCTTTCGATGAGCCTGGCCGCGCTCGCGGCCGCCGAGGGCCTGCCCCCGTTCAAGGCGGTGATGGCCGCGAATCCCGGCCGGGGCGTGACGGGCCCCGAGGTCCTCGCCGACTTCTCGCTGATCCCGGCGTCGACGCTCCTGCTCTCCCTGACGGGCGTGGAGGATACGAACCTGGGGACCGCGGGGAAGGAGCTGTTCTACGGGGCGACGTCGGTCCCGCTCGACAATAAGGACTTTATCCTTCTCAACTCGGACTACCACGGGACGCCGCCGCTCGTGGCCGATCACTTCGCGCCGAATTGCACGTCGGATGCGGACGTGAACGCACTCGACCGCAACGGCTACTGGAAGTGGTTCGACGGACTGGCGGCGGCGGCGTTCTATGGGCGCTATCGCGAGTATGCGCTCGGAAACACGGCGGAGCAGCGGTTCATGGGGACCTGGCCCGACGGGACGCCGATCGTGGAGCCCACCGTCACCGACGCGCCTTGAAGGCGGTTACGGCGCGAAGCGCTGCAGCTCGCGCCAGTCGGTCTGGCCGGCGACGCGCGGGTCGAAGTTCACGTCGTTGGAGAGCAGCACCGTGCCGTCGGGATGCATCCACTGCTTCATGTATCCGGCGGGCAGCTCGACGTTGCGGTGCTCGTAGGGGCTTCGATAGGTTTCCACGCCGCCGAGCAGCTCGCGGAGCGCGAAGTTCTGGCGGTCCTGCGAGGCCGCGCGATCCTCCCAGGTCTGGCGGTGCATTTCCTGGATCTGCGCGTTGGCCTGCTGCCACTGCTGCTGGAAGCGCGCGAAATCCTGCTGGCTCTGGAGCCGGCCCTGCGCGAAGACCTTCCGCACTTCCTCGAGGCCCGCGTGCCAGGCCAGGCTGATCCGGATCGAGCGCATCGGGACCGACAACAGGGGGGTCGCCGCGTCGAGTGTCCCGGCCGGCGCGCGCATCGTGACGCCGCCGCACCACCACATCGCCGTCCAGCCGTTCATCGGCGCGAACGTGAGGGTGACGGTGACGTCTTCCTCCCAGCCCTGGAAGGCGTATCGCAGCCGGGTGCAGCGGATGCCGAAGCCCGGCGGAGCGAGCCGCGCATTCTCCGCCGCGAGCTTCGGAAGGTCGTCGACCTTCAGAAGCTTTCCCCCCCGGAGCTGCGGGAGCGACTGCATCGCGAGCACGCCCTGGACGAACGTCGGGGCGTCGGGCGGAGGGGCGAGGAGGATCGACCCGTTCCAGTTCGAGCCCGGCTGCAGCGGCAGCCCCATATCCTGCAAGGGCCAGGAGAACTGCTGGGAGGGGAGCGTCTCCGCCGCGGCGCCGGTCGACGGATCCGACACGCGGACCATGAGGTTGGCCTGCATGGAAAGCGCGGGCATCCACTGGAAGCCGCCTTCGATCTTCCAGCCCTCGGGCACCAGCAGCGTGGCGCCCTCGATGTTGCCGAGCGCCGGGTCCCGGAGCGAGATCCGGTTGAGCTGCATCGCCAGACTCCGGACAACGGGGCGATCTAGAAGCGGCGGCCCGCCAGGATCTTCGCGCGCGACGCGACGATATCCTCGGCCAGGCTGAACGGCACCGGCTCGTAGTGGTCGAACGTCATGCTGAAGGTCGCCTTGCCGCTCGACAGGGTGCGGACCTGGGTCGAGTATCCGAACATCGAGCCCAGCGGCACGAACGCCCGGATCTCGTGGTTGACGCCCTTCTTGTCCATGGCCTCGATTCGGCCGCGGCGCGCCGCCAGGTCGCCGTTCACGGAGCCGAGGTATTCGCCCGGCGTGACGACGCTGACGGACATGACCGGCTCCAGCAGCGTCGGATTCGCCTTGCGGAAGAGATCCTTGAACGCCATCGACGCGCAGGTGTTGAACGCCCGTTCGCTCGAGTCGACGTCGTGATAGTCGCCGTCCACCAGCGACACGCGGAGATCGACGATGGGGAAGCCGGCATAGACGCCCTTCGACATCGCCTCGATGATGCCCTTCTCGACGGCGGGGACGTATTCCTTCGGGACGTTGCCGCCCTTGACGTCATTGACAAATTCGAAGCCCGTGCCAGGAGGCAGGGGCTCGCAGGTCAGGCAGACGCGGGCGAAGTCGCCCTTGCCGCCGGTCTGTCTCTGGAGCTTATGGTCGACTTCGGCCTGCATCGTGGCGGTCTCGCGGTAAGCCACCTGGGGGCGGCCGACCTTCGCGGAAACGCCGTGCTCGCGCTTCAGACGGTCCACCAGGATTTCGAGGTGGAGTTCGCCCATGCCCGACATGATCGTCTCTTCGGTCTCGTGGTCGAAGCTGACGACGAACGTCGGGTCCTCCTCGGCGAGCTTCGCCAGGCCGAGCGACAGCTTGTCGCGGTCGCCGCGGGTTTCCGGCTGGATGGAGACCGAGATGACGGGGGCGGGGAACTCGATCGCCTCGAGCACGACGGGATGGTCCTCGTCGCAGACCGTGTCGCCTGTGAGGGTCTTGTCGAAGCCGATGACGGCGCCGATCTCGCCCGCCTTGAGATACTCGCGCGTGATGGGCTTGTTTGCGTGCATTTCCACCAGGCGGCCGACGCGCTCGCGGGTGTTGCGGGTCGAGTTGAGGACGTACGAGCCCGAGTTCAGCGTGCCCTTATAGACGCGGACGTAGGTAAGCTTGTTGTGCCGGTCGCTGAAGATCTTGAACGCGAGGGCGGCCAGGGGGCCTTCCTCGATCTTCGGCGCGGGCAGATAGTCGAGGACGCCGTCGAGCAGGGACTGGACCCCGATATTGCGCGCGGCCGAGCCGCACATGATGGGGCAGATGGCGCGCGACAGGGACGCTTTGCGGAGCGCCGCGCGGATCTCGTCCGGGCTCGGGTCCTTGCCTTCCATGAACTTCTCGAGCAGGCCTTCGTCGGTTTCCGACACCTTCTCGATCAGGAATTTCCGCCACTTGGCGGATTCCTCGACCATCGATTCCGGGATGGGCCGTTCCTCGACGACGGGGACTCCGTTCTTTTCCGTGAAGAACAGCTCGCAGTTCTTGACGAGGTCGACGACGCCGTTGAACTGGTCCTGCTTGCCCACCGGGAGGGTGATCGGCACCGCATTGCTGCCGAGTTCGTTCTGGATCTTGTCGACGACCATGAAGAAGTCCGCGCCGGTGCGGTCCATCTTGTTGACGAACGCGATGACGGGGACTTCGTATTTCTCGGCCTGGCGCCAGACGGTCATGGACTGGGGCTCGACGCCGGCGACGCCGCAGAAGAGGGCGACCGCGCCGTCCAGGACGCGGAGGGAGCGTTCGACCTCCACGGTGAAGTCGACGTGCCCGGGGGTGTCGATCAGGTTGATCCGGTGGCCCTTCCACTCGACGGCGGTGGCGGCGGCCGTGATGGTGATGCCGCGCTCCCGCTCCTGCTCCATCCAGTCGAGGGTGGTGTTGCCGTCGTCGACGTTGCCGATCTTGTGGACTCGGCCGGTGAAGTAGAGGATTCGCTCGCTCGTGGTCGTCTTGCCCGAGTCGATGTGGGCGATGATGCCGATGTTCCGGATCTTGGTCTGGTCGATCATAGACTCCGTCCGATGGTTAACCCGAAATTAGGGTGCGGCATATTAGCGGGAACGGCCGCGGAATGCAACCCCCCGGTCAGGGCTTGAGGCGCCGCAGGGCCTCCTCGAGCAGATCCACCGACCGGGCGGGGTCCACATCGAAGATCCGGATCAGGTCGCCCCGGGACTGGGTGAAGTCATAGGACAGGTCTTCGCGGACCCGGGGGGCGGCCGTCCGCTCCCAGCGGACGCAGGAAGGATCGACGAGCGCGGCGATGTCTCCCAGGTCGAAGATCCCTTTTTTCGGGCCGGCGACATAGGCGTTTCTCGAGCGGATTTCGTGGAGGTAGCTCCCGAGGGGCCCGAGCGGGGCGAGTCGCGTTTTCGCCTCGTCGGGCGGGATGACGATCTGGGCGCCGGTGTCGAACAGGATATAGCGCGAGGGCAGGTCGAAGACCAGCCGCGCCGCCAGGGGATCGTTCTTGGCGTTGAAGTTGCGGCAATACCGGGGCCACTCGCTGCGGCCGTGCCAGAAAACGATCAGGCGGTCGGCGATGTCGGGCGCTTCGCGGAGGCCGGCGACCGCATCGGTGACGGGCCCCAGGAGAACCAGCCAGAGGGGGTCCTCGGGAGTTCCCGCGCGCGCGCGTTCGATGATGAAGCGGACGCCGTCGGACGGGGCGTCTGCGGGGCCGTCCTTCAGCGGGAGATTGCCCTGATGGACGGGAAGCTGGGGGGTGCGGGGACTGCGGCGCAGGACCTCGAGGATTTCGTCGGTGCACTTCCGGATCCCGGCGGCTCCCTGCTTCTCCGCCATATGGGCGGCAACCAGGCCTTCCAGCTTGATCCGCTCGGGGAATCCCAGCGCCAGGGCCAGCGCATACTGATCGTCGACCTCGTTGGCCGCGTCGGTGTCGATGATCGTCCGGAGCGGGCCGGGGGTCGGGGGCCACGGACCCGGGCGCAGCGCCGGCTCCGTCGCGCAGCCGGCCAGCAGAATCGGAATCAGCAGGCATCGCATGGGCAAGCTCCTTCAGGAGACGGGCTCGATCCGCCGGACGAGCATCAGGAGGACTCCGAGGCTGAGGGCGTGCAGTCCTCCGCAGACGAGGAAGGGGACGGAATAGCCGTGATGGGCGATCAGCCAGCCGAAGCCCTCGCCGACGGCGGCGGCCCCGAGGGCTCCGGCGGAACCCAGGAGGCCCTCCACGGACCCGACGACGCGGGACGGGAAGAGGTCGGCGGCCAGGGTCTGGACGTTGGCCGACCAGAACTGGTGGCCGAAGAGGGCGAGGCTGTAGAACACGATCGCCAGACCGACGGGCGTCCACTCGATCAGGGTCGTGGCGGGCATGACGGCCGCCGCCGTGGCGAGGGCTATTTTCCGGGCGCGGTCGAGGGGGACGCCGCGGCGGATCAGGAGGGTGCCCAGCCCGCCGCCGGAGAAACTGCCGAAGCCGGCGAAGACGAAGGGGATCCAGGCGTAGGTCCCGATTTCCTTGATGTTGAAGTGCCGCGCATCGCCCAGGTACTTCGGCAGCCAGAAGAGGAGGAAGTACCAGACCGAATCGGTGAGCAGCTTCGCGGTCATCAGGCCCCAGACCTGGCGATAGCGGAAAAGGTCGATCCAGCGCAGGCGGACGCCGTCCGCGATGGGGGGAGGGAGCGAGGCGCGGATCCGCTCGCGTTCCT
>DASQOM010000047.1:0-4452 GCA_035644495.1 Planctomycetota bacterium
CGACGAGGACGCCTCCTTCGCCTCGAACTGCAACAAGTCGATGGTGGGGATGTACCCGCTGTCGGACCTCGAGGAGATCGAATCGGTCCGCGCGCTGGTGCAGCACCACGCGGAGGAGACCCAGAGCCAGAAGGCCTGGAAGGTGCTGGCGCTCTGGGACTCGCTGCTTCCGAAATTCGTCAAGATTCTGCCGCACGACTTCAAGCGCGCCCTCGAGGTCGAGGAGAAGGTGCGGACGCTGGGCCTGACCGAGGACGAGGCCGAGATGGCCGCCTTCGAGATGAACGCGAAGGACGCCTCGCGCCTGGGCGGAAACTGATCTTTCTGGTGCCGAGGATCTGCGGGATCGTCGCAGGGCCGCCTGCCCCCCGCAGGCCTCTGCGGTCTACGGACTACTGACTGCTGGATACTGAGATGGGCAAGCCTACCGGATTCATGGAGTTCAAGCGGGAGCTTCCCGCCGACCGCGACCCGAAGGAGCGCGTCGACGACTGGAAGGAGTTCCACCACCCTATGGAGGAGGGGAAGCTCCGCTCGCAGGGAGCGCGCTGCATGGACTGCGGCGTCCCGTTCTGTCACACGGGCACCATCCTGGCCGGCATGGCGTCGGGCTGCCCGATCAACAACCTGATCCCCGAGTGGAACGACCTCGTCTACCGCGACCAGTGGAAAGACGCGCTCGACCGGCTCCATAAGACGAACAATTTCCCCGAGTTCACGGGCCGCGTCTGCCCCGCGCCCTGCGAGGGCTCTTGCGTGCTCGGCATCAGCGAGCCCGCGGTCACGATCAAGAACATCGAATGCTCGATCGTCGACAAGGGTTTCGAGATGGGCTGGATCGTCCCCGAGCCGCCGCCCAGGCGCACGGGAAGGAAGATCGCCGTCATCGGCTCCGGGCCCGCGGGCCTGGCGTGCGCCGCGCAGCTCAACCGCGTGGGCCACCTGGTCACCGTCTTCGAGCGCGACGACCGCATCGGCGGCCTGCTGATGTACGGCATCCCGAACATGAAGCTCGACAAGGCCGTCGTCCAGCGCCGCGTCGACCTGCTCGCGAAGGAAGGCGTCGTCTTCCAGACCGGGGTCGAGGTGGGAAAGAGCCTCCCCGCGGAGAAGCTGCTGAAGGACTTCGACGCGGTCGCGCTGTGCATCGGGGCGACGAAGCCCCGCGACCTGCCCATCGAGGGGCGGACGCTGAAGGGCGTCCACTTCGCGATGGAGTTCCTGCTCAAGAACACGAAGAGCCTGCTCGACAGCCGGCACGAGGACGCGAAGTTCATCTCCGCGAAGGGGAAGGACGTCATCGTCATCGGCGGCGGCGACACGGGCACGGACTGCGTGGGCACGTCGATGCGGCACGGCTGCAAATCGCTGACGCAGTTCGAACTGCTGCCCAAGCCGCCGGACGCGCGGACGCCGGACAATCCCTGGCCGCAGTGGCCGAAGGTGTACAAGCTCGACTACGGCCAGGAGGAGGCGGCGGCGAAGTTCGGCGGCGACCCGCGGACGTATTCGATCAGCACCAAGAAGTTCGCGGGCGACGCCGAGGGCAACCTCAAGGAGCTCCATACGGTGCAGGTGAAGTGGGAGAAGGGCGCGGACGGCCGGCCGAAGCTGGTCGACGTCCCGGGCACCGAGAAGGTCTGGCCCGCGCAGCTCGTGCTTCTGGCGATGGGCTTTCTGGGGCCGGAAGAGCAGCTGGTGAAGTCGCTGGGGGTCGCGACGGACGAGCGCTCGAACGCGAAGGCGGACTTCGGCACGTTCGCGACGAGCGTGAAGGGCGTGTTCGCGGCGGGCGACGCGAGGCGCGGCCAGTCGCTCATCGTCTGGGCGATCGCCGAAGGGCGCCAGTGCGCCCGCGAGGTCGACCTCTACCTCATGGGCGAGACCCAGCTGCCATAGAGATAAAACAGACCGTCTGTTTTATCACTCGCTCAGCTTGCGGGTGACCTGCTCTCGAGCCTTCAGCAGCGCCCGCCAGTCCTCGTCGACCTGCTCCGCGTAGGCCATGGCGAAAGACATCGTGCGCCGCACGAAGGCCTCGCGGCGCTTGCCCACCGCGTCCCGCAGCACGCGCAGCGCCTGGTTCCCGTTGGCCCGGCGGTGGGCCGCGGCCAGGTACGCGCCGTAGGAGGACGCCGTCTCCCGGAACTGGCGCCCGCCCGTCAGCGCGGCGCCGTCCAGCCGGAATTCCCGGGGTCCCACCTGGCGGACCTGGAAGGACTGGTCGCCGTCGATCGCATGGCCCAGGAAGGGATCGGACTGGACCTGGAAGCAGCGCGTCGCCTCGACGACCGCCTGCGCGCGGTTCCGGCGGGCCTTGAGGTCGATCCCGCGTCCGAGGGCCTCGTCCAGCGCGGACGGCAGGGCCTCCTTGTATTCCAGGATGACCTCTCGCGCCTCCTTCGGATCCTCGCCGCGCACGAGGACGACGTAGCGGAGGCGGCCCAGGCTTCCGCAGCCGGCGATGCGCCCGCTGACATCCTCGACCTCGAAAAAGTCCGGCCCGCACTCCTTCCGGATCTTCGTGCGCGAGCGGTAGTCCTCGTGGAGCCGCCGCGCCTGCTTCTCGTGCGCGTCGGTGAGCCGGAAGAATTTCTCCCCCGCGAAGCGCCGTCGCCCGCCCCGAAGTTCGGTGCGCTTCCCGATGAACTCCGACCGCTTCGCGCGCTCGGCCGTCCGGATGAGCTGCCGGATCAACGGCGACCGGAACGGCTTCGGCGAGCCGTCGATGGCGTCCATATACATTTCGACGAAGGCGTGGGCGCCGGCGGCGGCGGAGCGGAGGAGCAGGCCGCGGGTGGACCCGGCGAGCAGGAGGCTCGTCGCCGCGCGGCAGGCGTCGAAATCCAGCCGGCCGGACGTGGACTCGTCGAAGTCGTTGATCCCGTAGAGCGCCGTATGGTGCTCGCCCCCGTAGGTTCCGAAGTTCTCCCCGTGGAGATCGGCGCAGAGGCGGACCTCCGGCTTCTGCAGCGGCGACGATTCCGGCCAGGCGTCGAAGCGGTGATCGACCCAGTCGCGGGCGAACAGGTGGAAGGTCCCGCGAAAGAACACGAACGGGCTGCCGCACATGAGGTCGACCTTGCGGCGCAGCAGATGGGGGTAGCGGCCGCGGAAGCGCCGGTTGAAGCGGAGGATCTCGGCCACCGGGTCTCGCATCCAGGCGTAGTGTACCCCGCGGCCGGCTTCACGCTCGACTCGAAATCGCGCGGGAACTTGGCGTATATTAGGGGAGATGACTCCCCGCCGCGCTCTCCGTGTCGGCGCCGCCGTCCTCGCGATGCTCGCGGGGCGCGGGGCCGAGTCGCGCCCGCCGGCGGAGAACGTCGACTTCTACAAGGACGTCCGTCCCATCTTCACGGTTCACTGCACGCGCTGCCACTCGGGCGACGCGAAGAAGGGCGGACTGCGGCTCGACAGCCGCGAGCTCGCGTTGAAGGGCGGCGAGAGCGGCCCCGCCATCGTCGCCGGGAAGAGCGCCGAAAGCGCCCTGTTCCAGCGGGTGATCTCGAAGGACAAGGACGAGCGGATGCCCTCGAAGGCCGAGGCTCTGTCTGCCGCGGACATCGAGACGGTCCGGCGCTGGATCGATCAGGGCGCCGTCTGGCCGGCCGAGACCGAGATCGTCCACTGGGCGTTCCGGCCGCTCGCGCGGCCCGCCGTCCCGTCCGTGAAGAACGGATCCTGGGTCCGGAATCCCATCGACGCCTTCGTCGCCCGCGGGCACGAGGCGCGCGGCCTCGTCCCGTCCCCCGAGGCGCCGCGCCGCGCGCTGCTCCGCCGCGTCACCCTCGATCTCACCGGCCTGCCGCCGGGGCCCGAGGACGCGGCCGCGTTCGAGACCGGCGGCGACTACGAGGCGGTCGTCGATCGGCTGCTCGCGTCGCCCGCCTACGGCGAGCGCTGGGGCCGGCACTGGCTCGACTTCGCCCGCTGGGCCGAGACCACCGGATACGAAGCCAATCAGCTGCGTCCCGCCGCGTGGCGGTACCGCGACTACGTCGTCGCCAGTCTGAATGCCGACAAGCCCTACGACCGCTTTCTCCGCGAGCAGATCGCGGGCGACGAGCTCGAGCCGGTCACCGACGAAACCCTGAACGCGACCGGATTCCTCGCGGCGGGACGGCTCGACAACAACCAGGAGGACAAGCTCGTCCAGCGCAACGACCACCTGATCGACATCGTCAATGCGGTGTCGACCGTCACGCTGGGCCTGCAGATGGGCTGCGCGCAGTGTCACGACCACAAGTGGGACCCGGTCACGCAGGCGGACTACTATCGCCTGCAGGGTTATTTCGTGCGCGGCCAGGTCGTGAATCTCCAGCTCAAGGATCCCGCGGGCTGGGTCGCCTACGAGAAGGCGATCCCTCCCGATCTGGAGGCGTCCAAGGTCTATAAGAAGACGCTGCTCGACGCGGCCCGGGCGCGGCACCGCGAGGAGGTGATGCGGAA
>DASQOM010000048.1:0-3608 GCA_035644495.1 Planctomycetota bacterium
GCGCGGCGCCGCTCCAGACGAGCGTGCAGCCCAGCTGGTTGGCGCGCTCGACGACCGCCTCCCGCTGCGGGCCGGGGCCCGCGCAGATGCCGACCACTCCGACCCGGGGTCCGGAGCGGCCGAGCGGGCGCTGTTCCATCATGAGGGGAGCGTCGGGCCCACGGGACGGTGCACGAAGCCGGTCTGGTCGGCGAAGATCGTGAAGATGCTCCGGTCCAGGAAGAGCTGCCAGAGCTTCGCGTTGAGCGCGCCCCGGTTGACTTCCTCCTGGACGATGGAGATCGCCTTCTCGATGGGGATCGCCGGCTTGTAGGGGCGGTCCTTGGCGGTCAGCGCCTCGAAGATGTCGACGATGGCCAGGATCTGGCCGCCCAGCGGGATCTCGTCGCCCTTCAGCTTCCAGGGATAGCCCGTGCCGTTGATCTTCTCGTGATGGCAGGCCGCGATGTTCGCCACCGCCCGGTAGTCGCGGGGCCAGGGGATCCGCTTGAGGATCTCCCAGGTGTCGACGATATGCTGCTCGATCTGCTTCCGCTCGCCCCCGGTCAGATTGCCCCGCTCGACCCTCAGGTTCTCGAGCTCGCGGGGCGTCAGCAGCGGTTTCTCGGCTCCGTCGACGTCGATGAACTTGTCTGCCGCGATGTCGTTCAGGATCTGCCTGTCCTCCGGCGTCAGGCCGCGCGGGATGTTGATCCGCTTGATCGCGGCGATCCAGCCCTCGAGCTTGCCGGCCGCCTTTCCCTGGCTCTTCGCGTAGTGAAAGCGGTATTCGATCGTCGTGATCTCGCTGTCCAGAAGCTTGTGCTGCTTGTCGAGCACCGCTTCGGGGACGGCGATCTTGCCGATGTCGTGCAGGAGCGCCGCGTAGCGCAGCTCCTTGATCTGCAGGGACGTGTACTTCAGGCCGCCGAAGAGCTCCGGCGGCGAATCGTTGATCGCCTCGGCGATCGCCACCGCGTATTTCGCCACCCGCATGCAGTGGCCGAACGTCGTGCGGTTGCGGCGTTCCAGCGCCAGCGTGAAGGAGTTCACCAGCCCCTCGAACATCTTTTCGATGTCGTCGTAGAGGCGCGCCTTCTCGATGCAGATCCCCGCCTGGGATGCGAGGGACATCACGAATTCCTCGTCGAAGGCGTCGAAACTCACCACGCCGCGCTCGACGGCATCCGTCGTGTCGAGCACCGCGGCCGGTTCCTTCTTCTTGTTGATCAGCTGGATCACCCCGATGATGTCGCCCTCGCGGCTCTTCATCGGAATCACCAGCATGGACTTGCAGCGGTAGCCCGACTTCTCATCGAAGGACTTCGAATAGGTGTAGGGCGCCAGCGGGGGGAGCTTGTAGACGTCTTCCAGGTTCAGGATCCCGCCGGACGTGGCCACGTGCCCCGAGATGGTCTTCTTGTCGAACGGAAGCTTCATCTCCTTGAACACAAAGCGGATGGAGTCGTTCTGCGCCACCTTGATGACGAGGTAGGGCGTCACCTGATGGATGTTGTCCTTGCCCGTGGCGCTTTCGACCGTTTCGACTTCGTCCAGGCGCACGAAGACGGTGCCGGCGTCCGAGTTGGTCAGGTGGCGGCTCTCGCGGAGGATCAGATCCAGAAGCTTGGTGAGGTCCTGTTCCGCGGAGAGCTGGGTCCCGATTTCCTGGAGTTTCTGCAGGCGCTGAACCAGATGGCGGGAACGGGAGTCGACGCTTTCCAGGACTCGCGACGTGCCTGAACCCGACATGGACCCCTTTTCCTCGCGGCGCATGAGGAATGCGCGCCCCCCGGATTCTAACCCTGCCCCTGCTCGACAACAAGAGTTTCCATTTGGTAGGCTCCCGGGATGCGAGATCCGGCCATCCGGGTGATCCTCCTTCCCAGGGATACGAACGCCCAGGGATCCATCTTCGGCGGCGTCATCCTCGCCCATATCGACCTCGCCGGGGTCACCGAAGCGCGCAAGCACGCCGCCAAGCGCTTCGTGACGGTCGCCATCAAGGAGGTCGAATTCAAGAAGCCCGTCTACGTGGGCGACACGGTTTCCTTCTTCACCACCACCAAGAAGCTCGGCACCACCTCGGTGACGATCCAGGTCGTGGTCGAAGCGCAGCGCTGGCAGAATCCGGCGGAGATCGTGGTGGTCACCGAGGCCGAGGTCACCTTCGTCGCGATCGACGACAAAGGCCAGCCGACGCCCATCAAGGGTTGACGCGGCGGACGTTCAGCCGGTCGGCGGCCTGCAGAAGCTGCGTAAAGGGCACCTGATCGGCCAAATCGCGCAGCGTGATGCGTCCGGCCAGCAGCTTTCCCAGCGCGTCGGCAATCATCGGCTGGAAACCCTCGCGGAGGACGCCGTCGCGGCCGCGCTCGCCGAATTCGAACAGCACGACGGTTCCCCGCAGTCCGGTGCCGCCGCACGCGGGGCAGCCTTTCCCCCGTCGCAGGGGGATCCCGCCCAGCAGCGCCCCGAGCCGCAGATCTTCCAGGAGCGCCGGATCCTCGGGCCGCGTCCCGGCGCAGTCGTCGCAGACGCGCCCCATCGCCCTCTGGGTGAGCCCGGCCCGGGCCGCCGACGCCACCAGGTGCGCATCGACCTTATGGTCCGCCAGCTGGGCGAGGGCCGACGCCGCATTCGGCGCACGCGAGGCGAGCAGGACGCGGCGGCCTTCGACGGCGGCCCGCACGAGCCGCGAGGCGACCGCGGGACCCGTCGGCTCGTCCAGAGCAAGGACGTCGGGATCCTCCCGAAGCGCATCCTCCACGGCCGTGACGCCCTGCTTCGAGGAGATCTCCGCCGTCCGGAGCCCCTTCTTCCTCAGCTCTCCGCTCAACGCCCGGAGCGTGGTGCTCTTGCCCGACCGGCGCGGTCCGGCGACCAGCAGCAGCCCCTGCGGCTCCGCCAGGATTTTCCGCAGGCGCCGGAGGATTCCGTCGGGTATCCCCAGGGCATCGGGCGTCCTCTCCTCCGCCGCTGCATCGCGCTTTACCGGCGCGGGCGCGGCCTGCTCGGGACGGCTCTTCCGCTCCAGCAGCTGGCGCGCTTTCACCAGGACGCCGCGGACGTCGATCTCCGTCACCGCGATCGCCGCCACGCGGATGTCGAGGCGGCGCTGCAGCTGGCCGATCGAGTCATCGGCCGCCCGGTCCGGCGGGACGGCAACCACGAGCAGATCGCCGGAGCGGTGGATCGGCAGGACCCCGTGGTTGAACGCGTCGGTCTCGGGGATCAGGCGGATCAGGTCGGGAAGAAGCGCGAGGCCGTCGACCTCGAGCGTCTCCCCCCGGTTGCGCCGGGCGAGGGCGCCGACGACGTCGTCGGCCGCGAGCGCGGAAGCGCCGATGGCTGCGATCAGTTTCGCCAGCGCGTCGGAGTTCCCGTTGCCCTGAGCCACGATGGAAGGATTCTACGCGCCCGGGGCGGCCCGCACAATGCAGCGCCGGCTATTGCGGACGCCGTTCGCGGCGGGGAATCTTGCCGGGAGGCCGGGGGGGGCGGACGGCGTCTGAAAGCGCCTCGAGGACCGTCTTGGTGGCGTCCGCATCGTCGGCGTCCGCCGGGTCGGCCTGCTGGACCTCCGAGAGCGGGAGGCCGCAGCGCGGACACTGGACCGACTTCGACAG
>DASQOM010000049.1:0-7159 GCA_035644495.1 Planctomycetota bacterium
AAATCCGTGATCGCGGAGCTCGTCAAACTGCGAGGGGAGCTCGCGAAGAAGAATGCGAAGTCCGACGTCATCGACTGCGACAATATCGCGACCAAGCTGACGACACCCTCGAAGCCCATGCCCGAGAGGGTCGTCTCGACCCCCTTTCCCGGCGACGCCGTCTACGAGGAGGTCCTCGCCCTCTGGATCGAGGGAGGGAAGACGCTCGCCAAGCTCTATAGAGAAGGGGCGGCGGCTCTCAAGGACAAGGAGGCCGAGGAGGCAACCCTGTTCGCAGGCTGGTTCGACACCTTTCCGGAAGTGGGCAGGGGCATCCAGCAGCTCAACAAGCGCCGCAAGGCGATGAAGCTGGCGCCCGTGACCCAGGACTGGGCGAACTCGATCGGCGGCTATCTGCACGGGAAATACCTCAAGACCAACAAGGATCATCCCAGCGTCGCGGGGCTCGGCGCGCACAACGAAGACCGCAAGCTCCCGGGATGGACCATCGAGGGCGAGAAGGCCGCCGGCGGGATCCTCGCCTGGGGCGCGGACGGGCCGGGAACGATGGACGTCTGGCTCAACTCGCGCTTCCACCGCAGCCCGGTGATGAATCGCGATTGCGGCCGCGTCGCATTCGGCGGGACCCGTGAAGAAGGCTTCTCCTGCCGCGACGTCGGCGGCATGTCGGGAAAGCCGCTCGCCGAAGTCATCACGTGGCCGGGGGACGGCGACACGGACATCCCCACGTCGTTCGGGAGCGAGCTTCCCAATCCGTTTCCGCCGGGCGTATCCTCGTCGGGGACGGTGATCGTGGCGGACTTCGGCGGCCGTCAGCCGAAGAAGCCGGAGTGGAGGCTGCTGGATCCCGACAAGAAACCGGTCGAGATCCTCAACCTGGACACGAAGAACCCGATCTGCTTCGTGGCGAAGAGCGCGCTGGCGGCGAAGACCAAATACACGGTGGAGATCGCGACCGCCGACGGCCAGCGGATGACCTGGTCGTTCACCACGAAGTAGGCGCGCGCTCAGATCCCGTATTTGGCCCGCAGGGAACGCTCGACCGCGTCGCGCTCAGGCTCCGACAGCGCGCGGGTGAAGACGAGGATCTCCGCGATGTCCCCCGCGAAGAACTTCGGCGGGGGATTGCGCGTTTCGTTCCCCGCGCCGATCGTCGCCGTATCCGAGGTGTGCCCGATCGGCCACGTCTTGTCCTTCGGCGCCGCCACGAGGGCGCCCTGCACCCAGAGCTCCTCGTGCGCGCCGTCCTTGCGCATCATGAAGACCGCCGGGCCGCCGGTGGGCTGCCGGTCCCAGAACACCACGTTGCCCCCCTGGCCGGTGCCGAAGCGATACGCGATCCGATTCTGCTCCGGGCTCAGGAACACCGCGCCCCAGCCGCCGGACTCCGACCACTGCAGCGCCGCGTAGTTGCCGCAATCGTTCCCCAGCTGGTTCTTCGCCGCGGACGAGACCATGAAGATCGTCAGTGCCGTCTGAGCGTTGACCGGGCAGTCGAACTGCAGCTGGTTCGCCGTCCCGTCGAAACGCAGCACCGGTTTTCCGTTCCACACGTTGGCCGCCAGCTGCGGCCGGCCGGCGGGCATCGTCTGTCCCGCATTCCGTCCGTGCCCCGACTGATCCTGCCACTGGGCGACTTTCCCCACCTCGATCACCGTTCCCGCGTCCGCCTTGAACCAGGCGGCCAGGCCGATCGTCGGCCCCGCCGGCCCGACGTTGTGAACCAGGTCCTTCTCCCACTCCTTCATCTCCACGTCGCCCGGGGCCTTGTCGCGGGTCGGGCTCACCACCATCCAGCCGACGGAGAAGCCCTGCGAGCTTGTCAGGAGCCGGAGGAGCTTGGCTCCCGGCGCGGAGTACTTCGGAAGCGGGATCTCGACCCAGGCCCAGCGGCTCGGTCCCTTGCGGCCCGCGTGGCCGGCGTGGTTTTTGGTCGCGCTCGTCATCCCGTGCTTGACGGGTTCGCCCAGCTCCCCGCCCGGCAGCTCCGATCCCTGCGCCCAGAAAGCGAGCGACTCGCTGCAGCAGGCGCCGACGTAGGCCCATGCGCGGTAGCTGTGCTCGGGCAGCGTCGAAAAATCCATCTCCACGTAGTTGTCCCGGCGCTTGTCGGGGTCGATGTCGATCGACGACATCCAGTACGGCGCGGTCTTCGGGACCTCGAGGCGGAACACGCCGGCGGGACGAAGCTGGGCGGGACCGGTGATGAACTCGCGCGACGTCTCCCCCGTCGATTTCAGCACCGCGCGGTTGCGCCGCACCCAGATCGTGGCGGCGCTCTCCTCGAGGATCTTGCGGCACTTGAGGGCGGCGTCGGCGTGCAGGGCGGCCGCGGGCTGGGACAGCATCGCGTAGTAATAGGCGTAGCGCGCGTTGCCCTCCCGCTTCTGCTGCTCGGCGTCGGCGAGGAGCCGTTGCAGGTCCGACGCCCAGGTCCAGTAGCGCGCGGGCACGACGGCGTTGGTCTCCCCGACGAGCTCCTTCGCGGCCGCAAGGTCGCCTTCGATCAGGCACGCGATCGCAGCGGTCGCCTTCGTCTTCGGCGGCACCAGCTCCGCCAGGGAGCGGGGCGTGATCTGGCCGAACAGGATCGAGCTGGTCGAGCGGCCTTTGACGACGTCGAGGGCTCCCGGCCGGGCGCGTCCCGCGACGCCTTCGGCCTTATGGGGATTGAGGTCGAAATCGAGGCAGGTGAGGGAGATCTTCCGGCCCGCCGGCCCTTTCGACAGCGACTGCAGGGCGTCTGCGTGCATCGCACCGACCGCCCGCAGGATCTCGAGATCGGCGGCGGCCTGCGACTTGAGCGCAGGGTCGTCGAGGCCCGCGGAGGACTTCTCCAACTCCGCCGCGGCCGCCGCGAAATCGCGCCCGCAGGCCAGGTTGAGCGCGGCGTTCCAGGAGGCGGCGAACGCTTCGGCGTTCACCGCTCCGGGCTTGTCCGGGGTCACCGCGGGAGGCGGCGGGCCAGGAGGGGGCGGCGGGGGAGGCGGCGGCTTCGCTGCGCCGGCGTCGGCCAGCGCGCGATCGAAATCGGAGAGGATCCGGTCGAAGCCCCACGCGGCCACCCGCTCCCGCAGCGCCTTGACGTCCGGGGAGTCCGGCTTGGCCAGCAGGGCGTTGATGCGGACCCTGGCGAAGGCCGTATCGACGCGCGACTGGACGTCCTGGATGCGGCGGTCGATCTCCGCCGGCCACTCCGGAGTGACCGGATTCTTCCGCGCCGCCTCGAGGATCTGCAGGGCGCCGCGGAAGTCCTCCTTCGCACACGCGTCGCGGACCCGGTCGTCGACGGGCTTCAGCTCGGCCTCACCCGTGTCGTGGACGCGGCGCCTCGCGTCCTCGAGGGCCTTGGTCGACTCCCGTTCGAAGAGGGTTCCGCGCGAATCGATCGCGGCCTGCTCGAAGAGACGGATCTGCTCGAGGGTTTCCGCGGGATGCGCGTTGGCGAAGACATGGGCCTTGCGCGCGGATTCCCGCGCGACCCGGTCGCGGGCGTTCTCCGTCGCGGGTCCGGGCCTGGGAGTGTCGTCGATGAGGGGCGGAGTCGGAGAGCTGCCGCGGGAGCTCCGATCCTCCGGAGCGTGGCGGGTGCTCAGCGAGTAGATGCCGGCGATGATGCAGACGGCGGCGATGCCGATGCCGAGCAGGAGGGGCTTGAGGTTCTTGTCGTTGTCGAGGGCTCGGTGCGTGGCGGACGGCGGGGTGGCCAGGGGCATGCGGCCGGTCCCCGACTTCGGCGTCGAGGTGGCCAGCGGGCCGCGCCCCGTGCCGGATTTCGGAGTCGACGGGGCGAGCGGGACATGGCCGGTCCCCTTGCGCGGGGTGGTGGGGGAGGGCATGCCGTACGCGGACGCGGTCCTTGGGGGCGTCCCCGCCATGGCCTGTTCGAGCTGCTCTCGCTTGTGGGCCGGGAAGCTGGCCAGGGCGCTGATGGCGCAGGAGACACAGACCGCGTCGCTTTCGAGCTTATAGCCCTTGCCCCGTTCGAAGTCCGAGCTGCGAAGCTGCGACTGGCAGATGGAGCAGTAGAAGATTTCCTGACCCACGCATCATATATACATCGCGAGGCCCAAAGGGGAGGGCGAATATTGAACTTCTACTCGCCCAGCCGCCGGCGGCATTGGGCGATGAGGGGGTCCGCCTCGCGGGCCAGCACGGGGGTGAATTCGACCGCTTTGCGGAGGTCGTCGAGCGCCCGCCAATGCTCGCCCTGGGCGATCAGGATCTTGGCGCGCAGCAGGCGGTGCCGGCCCTCCCGGGGTGCCAGCTCGACGCCGCGCGTCGCGTCCTCCAGCGCCGCTTTGAGATCCCCCGCCAGGTGGCGGTAGCCGGCGCGCGAATAGTAGCCGGACGCATCGTCGGGCGCGAGCTCGATCGCCTTGGTCGCGTCTTCGATCGCGCCGTCCCGGTCCTTCGCTTGCCAGCGGATGCCGGCCCGGAAGCGCAGGGTTGCGGGATCCTGGGGACGCAGGTCCACCAGCTTCGACGCATCCGCGACCGCCCCCGTCGAATCGCCCGTATCGAGCAGGTAATGGCAGCGCAGGGTGTAGCCCTCCGCTTCCTTCGGTCCGAGCTCGATCGCGCGTCCGGCGTCGGCGATCGCCCCCTTCCGGTCGCCCTGGCGCCATTTCGCCTGCGAGCGGACGAACGGCGCGGAGAAGTCGTCCGGCTCCAGTTCCATCGCGCGGGTGGCGTCCTGCGCCGCCCCCGCGTCGTCGCCCAGCCTCAGCTTCGCCGAGGCGCGCGCCGTCCAGACGAAGCCCCAGCCCGGATTGTTCTCGAGCGCGTGGTCGTAGTCCTTTTTCGCCGACGCATAGTCGCCCTTCTCGACGTAGGCCGACGCGCGGATCGCGTAGGTGCGCGCCTGGCGGGAATCGAGCTCGATGGCCCGGCTGGAGTCGGCGATGCAGCGCTCCCAGTCCTTGGTCACGAGGGAGATCCAGCCGCGGAAGAAATACGGCCGCCACAGCGCCGGGGCCACGTCGTCGATCAGCTTGGTCAGCGTCGCGGCCGCGCCCTTGAAATTCATGCGCGCGATCTGCGCCGCCGCCTTGAGGATCCACACGCGCTCGTCGGTCTGGACTTCGGCCAGGAGGACGTCGCTGGCCTTGTCGGCTTCCACGAACTTGCCCTGGACGATCGCGACGGCGATCTGCGCATAGCGGTATTCGATGGACGCGGACGCGTCCTTCCGCAGCTCCGAGTAGCGCTTGAGGCTCTCGATCGAGTTCTTCCGGCACTCCACCGCGCGGGGCCCCGGCGCGAGGAGCAGCGCGAGGACCTGCTCCGCCTTCCGGCTGCGCCACTGCGCATCCATCATCGCCTCGGAGAACATCTCGAGATAGCAGATCCCGCGGCGCTGCCAGGCCTCGGCGAACGAGGAGTCGATCTGCAGCGTCCGGTCGTAGGCTTCGATCGCCTGGGCCCACTTGCCCTGTGCCTCGAGGATCTCGCCCAGCGTGAAATGGTTGCCGGCCAGGGTGGAGTCCTTCGCGAGGGCCTCGCGGGCGAAGCCCTGGGCCTCCGCGAAGAGCTTCTCCCACTGCTCGGGCTTCGCGGTGCGGACCCGCCAGAGCGTCTTGCCCTCCTTCACGTTGGAGAGGGCCCGCTGACAGAGCGCCGAAGCCTCCATCGCCGAGACCTTGGACTCGGCCTCCTTGCGCAGCCGGTCCAGCTCCCGCTCGCAGGCGGATTTCCGGTTTCGCGCGTCGGCGTCGGCGGGCTTCAGGGCCAGGTATCGTCCGAGCAGCTCGTTCGTCCGCGACCAGTCCTTCGCCGCGAACGTGACGTCCGATTGCGCCTTCAGCTCGCGCGCCTCCCGGACGCGTTCAGCAGCGTCGGTCGCTAGGATTCCGGCGAACGCGAAGCCCGCGGCGACCGCGACGAGGAGCGCCGCGGTCAGCGCCTTGCGGCGGGCCACCCACTTCCGCACCCGGTAGGCGACGCTCGCCGGGCGGGCCAGGATCGGCTCGCCCTTCAGGTAGCGGCCCACATCCTCCGCGAAGTCGCGGGCCGACTCATACCGCCGCGGAGGGTCCTTCTCGAGGCAGCGAAGGACGATGGTCTCCAGGTCGCCGTCGATCTTCGGGTTGAGTTTGCGCGGCGGCTTCGGCTCCTCCTCGACGACCTGCTTGAGGATCTCGTAGACGTTCTCGTGCTTGAACGGCGGACGGTCGGTGAGGATCTCGTAGAGCGTCGCGCCGAGCGAGTAGACGTCGCTTCGCGCGTCGACCTGCGTGACCCAGCCCCGGGCCTGTTCGGGGGGCATATAGGACGGCGTCCCGAGCACCGTGCCCGAGACCGAGAGGCTCGATTCGCCCGCCGCCTGCTTGGCGAGGCCGAAGTCCATGACGTAGACGCGGAAGTCGGCCGGATCGCCGCGCTTGGCGGGGTCGCCCTCGACCATGAGGTTGTGCGGCTTGATATCGCGGTGGATGACGCCTTCGCCGTGGGCGTAGTGGACGGCGAGCGCGGCCTGCCGGACGAACTCGACGAGGAAGCGACGGTCGTCGCGCGGGAACACCGCGAGGGTGCGGCCGCGGACGAGCTGCATCGCGATATACGGGCGCCCGCCGTCCTCGCCGACGGCGAAGACCGCGGCGATGTTCGGATGGGACAGCTTGGCGGCGGTCTGGGCCTCCCGTTCGAAGCGCAGGGCTTCGTCGCGGCTCTGGCTGTTGAGGAACTTGAGCGCGACCCACCGCCGCAGCTCGGTATCCCACGCGGACCAGACTTCGCCCATCCCGCCGGCGCCGATGGCGTGGACCTTCACGAACTTGCCGACCTGGTTGCCGCCGGCGTCCGCCGCGCGGGCGACCTCGGGCGGCAGGGCGGCGTTCGACGACGAGGGCGACTGGGTCGCGGGCTTGGGCGAGATGCGCAGCGTCGCCTCGAGCTGCTGCGGCGACAGGTACCCCTTGCGGACGAGCAGTTCGCCCAGGCGCGGCGGCGTCAGGTGCTCCGACGCGAGCCGCGTGATGATGTCGAGGCATTCGCGGACGTGCTCGGAGGTCGCGAGCCCCTGCTCGACGACGAGCTTCGCGAAGAGCGACTCGGACTCGGCGGATCCGGAGCCTGACATCGGCCCCATTCTATCGCGGGGCGGGCCGCGCCCAACAGAAAGAGATCGGGGAGTCCGTCAGTTCCCGTGTCCTCGTCT
>DASQOM010000050.1:0-18299 GCA_035644495.1 Planctomycetota bacterium
AGATCCCGGTTCGTCGTCGCGAGGATGCGGACGTCGGCTTTCCGCGTCTGGCTCGACCCGACGCGTTCGAAGGAGCGTTCCTGCAGCACCCGCAGCAACTTCGCCTGCAGGCCCGGATCGATCTCGCTGACTTCGTCCAGCAGCAGCGTGCCGCCGTCGGCCAGCTCGAAGCGGCCCTTCCTCATCCGGTCGGCGCCCGTAAACGCGCCCTTCTCGTGGCCGAAGAGCTCGCTTTCCAGGAGTCCCGCCGAGAGCGCGGCGCAGTTGACGCAGAGGAACGGCGCCGCCGCCCGCTTCGACAGCCGATGCAGCGTGCGCGCCGCGACTTCCTTTCCGGTGCCGCTCTCCCCCGAGATCAGCACCGTCGCGTCGCTCTGCGCGACCCGCTGCAGCAGCTCATAGAGGTCGCGCGTCGCGGCCGACCATACCGCGCCCGCGTCTTCCGTCTCGCTCACCCGGGCCTTGAGGACTTCGTTCTCGACCGACAGCAGCCGGTGCTCCAGCGCGCGTTCGACCAGCGCCTCGAGCTCCTCGAGCTTGAAGGGCTTGATGATGAAGTCGTAGGCGCCCTTCTTCATCGCCCCGACCGCCGTTTCCACCGTCCCGTGCGCCGTCACCATGATGAACGGCACATCCGGCGCCAGCCGCTTCGCCTCGTCGAGCACCGCGACGCCGTCCATCCCGGGCATCTTGAGGTCGCTGACGACCAGGTCGTAGGACGATTGCGCGAAGGCGTCGAGCGCGGGACGGCCGGCCTCGAACGCGTCGACGCCGTGGCCCGCGCGGCGCAGCGCTTCGGCCGTCGCGTCGCGAAGGATCGCCTCGTCGTCGATGATCAGGATCCTGCTCACAGATTGATCGTGAACGTCGCCCCGCCCGCGGGGCCGTTCTTCGCCTCGATGGTGCCGCCGTGCGCCTCGACGATCTTATGGGCGATCGCGAGCCCCAGGCCCGTGCCCTTCGTCTTGCTCGTCAGGAACGGCGTGAACAGCTTTTCCAGGATTTCCGGCGCGATGCCGGGGCCGTCGTCGCAGAACGCGATCGTCCGCCCCGAGGCGACGACCGAGAGCCGGCCGCCCGGCGCGACCGCCTGCACCGCGTTGGACGCCAGATTCAGGAACACCCGCTGCATCATCTCGCCGTCCATCTCCGCCGCGGCGACGCCGGCGCGGACGTCGATCTCGACCCGCTTCGCCTCGACGGTGCCGCGGAGAAGGTCGAGCGACTGCTCCACGAGCGGCCCGTAGGGCTGAAGCCGTTTCCTCGGCTCGAGGTCGCGGCCGAACTCCAGCATGTCGTCGACCAGCGAATCCAGGCCGGAGATCGCGCCCAGGATGCGGTCGAGGACGCGGACCTTGTCCGCATCGGCCTCGAGGTCGCGTTTCAGCATGGAGGCGTACAGCTGGATGCCGCCGAGGGGGTTGCGGATTTCGTGGGCGAGGCCCGCCGCCATGCGCCCGAGCATTTCGAGCCGGGTCTTGCGGGCGAGCATGCGATCCTTGTCGGCGATCTCTTTCTGGAGATCGCCGATGATGCGGTACGACTCGCCGAGCTTCTCGGTGGCCTGGTTGAAGGTCTCCATCAGCCGGGCCAGCTCTCCGAGATCCGGCAGCGCCGGGTTCGCGATGTCCACCAATCCCCTCTCTCTAGCGCGCGCCGTAGGCCCCGCGCGCCCGATTCCTCTGAAGCAGGCCGTCCACGACCTGCGTGTCTTCTTCGCTTCTCCGCTTCAGCAGCGAGCGGCCCTCGTCCTCGAGGCGCATCAGGTCCTCGAGCACGTGCCGGGTCTCGTCCAGCAGCGTGTCCATCGCCCGGCCCTCGTCCGCCGAAAACTCCGCCCGCACCCGGACCCAGTCGCTCTTCAGCGGGGCGAGCTCGGCCTCGATTCCGTCGATCTCCGCCAGCAGGCACCGCTTCCGCTCGATAAGGCCCAGGATGCCGTCGACGTCCATCGCCGCGAACAGCGAGCGCTGGGCCGTGACCAGGTCGACCATCCTCCGGTACTTCTCCTGCTGGCCGCGGAGCCGGTCGAGCATGCCGGGGGCCTCGCTCATCGGACCTCCCGGGAGAGTTCTTCCATCGCGATCTCCCAGTATTCCCGGCTGCGGCTTCCGGGCGGGCTGCTGCGGGTTTCATCGAGGAGCGCCCTGGCGCTCGCGTACTCGCGACGGGCTTCGTCGATCTTTTCCAGGCGAGCGAGCGAGCGGGCGCGGCCGATCAGGCCCCAGAGCCGGTCCTCCGGCGCCCCCGTCCGCCGCGCGGCTTCCTGGTAGGCGAAGGCGGCCGCGGCGAAGTCGCCGAGGTTGAAGAGCAGGTCGCCTGCGGTGAAGCGCGCGTCCTGGAGAAGGTCCTTATAGGGGACGCGGTCCGCGTCCGTCAGCCGCGAGGCGAAGCCCTCCAGCAGGCGCAGCCGCTCCAGGCCCGCCTTCCACTGGCGCTCCTCGATGGCGACGCGGACGAGCAGCCAGGCCGCGTCGAGCGACGCGGCCGACGGCACGGGGCCTTCCGCGTAGCGTTCCAGATATTCCTCGAGCACCTTCCGCGCCTCGGCCGGCCGGGACAGGTTCAACAGCGCGCGGCCGCGGCCGAGCAGCGCCAGGGCCCAGTCGTCCTTGAGGGGCGACGTGGCCACGTCGCGCGCCTTGAGCACGCGGTCGTAGGTGGCGAGCGCCGCATCCCAGGCGCCGCCGGCGGCCTGAAGCGCCGCCTTCTCCACGAGCGCGGTTCCGGTCAGCGTTCCGGAAGCCCCGGCTCTGCTGACATATTCATCGAAGCCCGCGATCGCCCCCGGGAGGTCCCCCGCCTTCTTCAGGCTGGAGGCACGGAAGAACAGACCGGCGGTATTGGCCGCGGTCCGCAACTCGTAATATCCCCGATAGAGCGTCGCGGCGCGGCGGTAGAGGCCGCCCTCGGCGCAGGCGTCGGCCGCGGCGAGAAAGCCTTTCTCCTTCGCCTCCGGCTCCGCCCGCTCGATGTTGCCCGTCGCAAGAAAGCGCTCGGCAGCCTCTTCATAACGATGCGCCCGCAGGAGCAGCGCGGCCTGCTCGAAGCCGATGCGGGTCGACAGCGGCCGCAGCCGTCCGACTTCGCCGAAGACCCCGGCGAAGCGGATCAGGCGGTCCGGATCGGATTCCTTTTCGGCCGCGCCGCGCAGCGCCGACATCACCCCGCCGGGATCGAAGCCCGCGTCGTCGATCACGCGCGGCCGGCGGATCCGGGACCAGCCGTCCTGGAGGGCCTCGAGACTGTCCGCCGTGCGCGACTTGAGGCCGGCGGCGCCGAGGACGATGCGGGCAAAGGGCGCTGCCGGAGAGTCGGAGAACTGGACGCGCTTGCAGAACTCGACTCCTTCGACGTTCTCCGCACGGATAAAGAGCTCGGCCTGATACACCTGGGCCATTCCCCGCTGAAGCGGGTCGACGATCAGGCGCTCGGCTTCGTCGAAGCAGGCCAGCGCCTCCATATTGCGGTTGCGTCGCGCGAAGATCCGGCCCCGCTCCAGCTGAAGCAGGCCGCGGTCCGCCGGCGCCTTCGTCTCGGCCAGCTCGACGGCGAGGAGAGCCTCCAGCTCCTCGTCCCGGCCGGCCTCGCGCAGGATTCGGGCCTGCATCCGGATCGCCTGCACGCGGAGGCCGGCCGTGGCAATCCGGAGCGCGTCGGACACGCGGGTCGCGGCCTCGTCCAGGAGCGCCTGGCGGAGTTCCGGCTCGAGGATCCCCCGCTTCACGAGCGCGCGGGCCAGGTCGAGGGCGATCTCGGGATCCCGGCGGTCGCCGAAGAGGATGCCGAAGCGGTCGATCGCCTCGCGGACGAGTCCGTATTCCTCCATCTGGGAGGCCGCCTCGCGGCGGAGCGCCAGATGCTCCAGGTCCGCCGGCGCCTTCATGAGGATGGACCAGGCCCGGGTGAGTCCTTCGGAGCCGGGATACTGGCCCGCGCGGCCGCGGGCGAGGGTGGCGCGGGCGAGGAGCAGGTTGGCCTCGATCCGGAGGGGGCTGCGGGAATTGCGCGAGAGGAACGAGACCAGCCGGGCTTCGGCCTGGGCGGCGTCGCCCGCCTCCACTTCGCGGCGGAGGGCGTCCAGTTCCTGCCGCTGCCCTGTCGGGACGAAGGAGCCGAAGTGGACGACCCGGGGGATGAAGAACAGCGAGAGGATCGCCACGATCGCGATCCCCCACGGCCATTCCCGGGCCAGGCGGACGAACCACGTCCTCACGTCGATTCCCCTCTCTCCGATCGCCGCTCCGCGCGGCGCGCTAAGCCTTCTTCCGGGCTTCCTCGTCTTCCTTGCGCAGGATTTCAACGACTTCGCGGAGCCGGCGGTGCCGGTGCAGCAGTTCGATCTTCTTGAGGCGATCGAAGACGTTCTCGGGATACAGGCGGTGCCCCGACGGCGTCCGTTCTTCCTCGATGATAAGCCCCATCATGGTGTAGTTGTGGATGGTCTGTCGCGAGAGGCCGCTGTACTTCATGACCTCCCCGATCTTGTACAGCTTCTTCGGGGTCATGGACCGGCTTCCTCCTTCGATCCGGGGTTCAGCCCCGGGTCGATGTAAATTATAAACTATAAAAGAGACGGGAGCAAGAGCTGCGAGAATTCCCGGGCGTCCCGCCCGGGGGGTCGTTTATAATCCCCCCGGCTCCGAGGGTCAACTCATGATGACCGTCCTCCTCGCCGTTTTCGCCGTCCTCGCCCCCGCCCAGGACGGCGAGGTCGACCGCATCCTTCTCCGCTTCAACCAGCGCCGGGAGAAGGTCACCAGTGAGCTGCAGTACCGGCGCCTCCTGGCCGACTCGCGCGAGGAGCTCGAGCGCTTCCTCAAGGACAACCCCCGCCACAAGGACGCCCCCCGCGCGTCGTTCCAGATCGCCGAAACCTACCTCTCGGGACAGGAGGTGGACAAGGGCTTCGAAAAGCTCCAGGCCTACCTGAAGACCTACCCCATCGGGGAGGATGCCCCGGCCGCCCGCTTCTCCCTTGCGGAGATCCTGGTCGAGAAGGAGAAGGACGCCGACGCCCGCGCCCAGTTCGAAGAATTCCTCCGGCTCCATCCGACGGATGAGCGCGCGCCCTACGCCCGCCTCTATGCGGCGGTCACCCTCCAGAACCAGGGGAAGTACGACGAGGCCGCGACGGCGCTGCGGGCGGCCCGGGACGACTATAAAGGGAAGAAGGAGGCCTGGGGGGCGATGATGCAGCTGGCGATCGTCCTCCACGTGCAGGAAAGGAACGCCGAGGCCCGGAAGACGCTCGAGGAGATCATCCGGGACTGCCCGGAGCGCGAGCCCGTGGAGATCGCCCGCCGCCACCTCGCGGAATACCTCAAGATGGGGCAGGACGCCCCGCTGTTCGCGGAGAAGGACATCGAGGGCCGGGACACCTCGACCGCCGGGCTTCGCGGCAAGGTCGTCGCGGTCTACTTCTTCGAGCCTGCCGCGCAGTCGGCGTCGCCCGAGGCGGGCTTCCTTCGCCGCGCCCGCGAGGAGGCGGCCGCCGCCGGCAAGGCCGACGATCTCCAGATCATCGGCGTGTCCATCGGCGAGGACCGCAAGGAGATGGCGATGTACAAGGCCCAGTCGAAGGCGGACTGGATGCTGATCCACGACGGCCGGGGGATCGACGGCAAGCTGGCGCGGCTTTTCGACGTCCGCGCCCTGCCCTCGCTGACGCTGATCGACCGCAAGGGGAAGGCCCGCTTCTACAACATCGCGGGCCGGGATTTTCGCAACGCCGCCGCAAAACTCCTTGAAGAAAAATAGGGAGCGCGGCCGATAGGAATCATCAGCGGGAGTCCCTGATGATTCGAGAGCTGGTCGCGCTGGTCGAGAGGCTGAACCTGTCGGCCTCGCAGAACATGGTGGGGAGCCATTTCCCCGAGATGCTGGCGCTTCTCTCCATCGTCTTCGGCGGCTCCTTCCTCCTCTTCGCCTGGAAGCATCACGCGTATTTCCTCGGCGTCACGGGCTTCCTGGTGGGCGGCTGGGCAGGGCTGATGCTGAAGAGCCATCTTCAGCCCGCGGGCGGCGGCGTCACGCCGATGCTCTACCTCGCGACCTGCGCGGTGGGCGGGGCCTTCATCGCCACCTGCTGGCGCCGCTTCGTCGGGATCCTCCTGGGCGGATTCACGGTGGCCATCGTCGGCTCCGTGATCTTCCCGGCCTACTTCCGCCCCGGCGACCATACGCTGTCCGCGATCTCGATGGCGTTCCTGCTCGGCGGCGGCCTGGGCGCGATCTTCCCCAAGTTCTTCTTCGTCTTCAACTCGTCCCTGATCGGGGCGGTCTTCGTCACCTACGGGATCTCGGCCGCCATCATCTCGAAGCTGATCGGCGAGGTGCAGGCCGATCTCGCCGTCCTGGTCCATCTCTGCATCTTCCTGCCGCTGCTCCTCTTCGGCATGATGTACCAGCTGACCACGTCGCAGCACGAATCGATCGCCGACGACGGCGCCCCCGCGCGCCCTCCCCTCCGCGCGTAACCCCGGGAAAAGGGGCGGAGCCCGAAGCCTCCTCCGAACTCCGCCCCCCTGAACCGTCTACGGCGCCGTGTCCTGCGGACCGGCGATGCGGAACGTCAGATCCGGAACCTTCTTCCGGTGGATGGCCGACGCGACGATCGTCCGGAGCAGCCCGCGGGCCCCTTCGAGCCGCGACAGGGCTTCGAGCGGATGGATCGCTTCGGGCAGCGACACCGTGACCACGAGGCGCGACGCCTCGGCGGCCGGATCGACCGAGCAGACCCAGACCTGCTGCAGGACCTCGTCGGAGCATTCGCCCGAGAGGCCGGACTGCAGGGCCTCGGAAACCTGCCGGCAAAGCCGCCGCGCTTTCAGATCGTGTTTGCCGGGGGAATCGTGAATGGAAGACATAAGCTCCCGTCATCCCTGGGGTTGATTCAAGACGGACGAAGATCCGCCTCGTGCCTGGGGAGCCCGGCCGGAACGGCCGGCAGCGTCAGCTGCGGACGGACCGGAGGCCCGGCGACGGAGTACCGGAGACCCGATGACGCATCGAGAACCTCCTTCCGCGGGACGGAAGCCTACTTGATGCCGAGCTTCGCTTTGACGACGCCCGGGATGTCGAACGCCACGTCCTCGTCCCACTTGGAGAACTTGACGTCGATCTTCTGATCCATATCGTCGGGCAGGCGGACCATCGGCGGGAGCGAGCCCGGTTTGATCTTCGGCCGGATCACCCACTGGATCCGGTAGACCAGCAGGTCGTCCTTCCCCACGCACACATGATACGTCGCCGCCGACCCCTTCTCGTCCATCGCGTTGCGCAGGTCGAACACCTGCGCCCCGGCGAAGCCGATCTGGTTGCTGAACGTCCGGTTCAGCCGTTCGCCGAACTCCTTCAGCTGCGCGCGCAGCAGGACCGGGTCCGCCGTCATGTCGATCGACTTGCAGTCCTTGCCATCGACCATCTCGTCGGGGCCGAACTGCGGCAGGGTGGCCACCTTCCCGGCCTCGTCGATCAGGATCGACGGGTTCTTGAAGGCCTGCGCGCCCATCGCCTCCTGGCCCTGGACCTGGTCGGGGGGATCGAAACGACCGCCCGTGTTCACCAGGATGGTCGCGCCCTTGGCATAGACCTCGGCGCCGCCCTTGGCCGCGGCAAAATCCTTCTTCAGCACGCCGTCGTAGTTCTGCGTCAGCTTCTGCCGACCCGTCGCCATCTCGGAGGCCTCCGAGATCGCGGCGCTCTTCTTCTTCTGGACCTCGGCCAGGGCCTTTTTCAGGACGACCGGCGCCTTGTCCTTGCCGATGCGGTCGGCGTCCTTCTTGTCCTGCGCCTGCGCCGACGCGCCCGCGAGGAGCAGGAGGGCCAGGGCCGCGGCGCTCGTTCGCTTCATGATCGTTCTCCCCGTTCCCGATTGCGACAACCCAGCGTACTTGAAAGGTTCGCTGGAATCCACTATAGTCCTTCCACGCCCCCGGGAGGAAACATGCGCAAATTTTTCCGCGTCGCCGCCCTCGGCCTGGCTCTCGCATCCCTGTCGCTGGCCCAGGAGGCCCCCGACCCGTTCCTCGCCGAGCGCCTTCTGGCCCAGAACGCGCTCGTCCACCTCTCGATCCCGCAGACGGCGACCCTCGCGGGCGACTATGAGAAATCCAACCTGTCGAAGCTCATCCACCACCCCGAAGTGCGGCCCTTCATCACCTCCTTCGAGACCTGGTGGAAGCGACGCAAGACCCAGGCGGTCCAGGTCGGCGGCGAGGCCCTCCCTTCGTACAACGACCAGCTCCGGGCGATGATCGGGCTGTCCGTCGACGAGCTCTGGGACGCCCTCCAGGGGCCGCTGTCCTTCACCCTCTATGACGTCCCCCTGAGCGACCAGCACAAGCTCGACCTGGTCCTGACGCTCGGGACCCCCGACCCCGCCAAGCTCGAGAAGGCGGCCGCCGCCCTGAAGGAGCGGATGAAGGCGAACAACGACACGATGAAGGAAGGCGAGTATGCCCGCGCCGGAGCGACGATCCGCGAGGTCGGCGACGGGGGCTTCCGCCTGTTCTATACGCTGATCCAGAAAACTCTGATCGTGGCCACGAGCCAGCAGCGGATCGAGCAGATCGTCGACGCCGCCGCGGACCCGGCCTTCGCGGGCCTCAAGGAGGATCCCGCCTACAAGGCGGCCCGGGCGCGGGTCGCGCCGGAGAACCGCCACTTCTTCCTGCTTTACGCCAACGTCGGCCAGGCGCTCCGCCAGTACCGTCGCGAGCTGGGCGACGACGCGCTGAAAGCGCTCGAAGCCTTCGGTCTCGCCGACATCCCCTCGCTCGCGATGGCGCTGGACTATGACGGCCCGTTCATCCGCGAGCGCTACGCGCTGATGACGAGCCGGCAGGATCGCGGGATCCTCAAGATCATCGCCGGGGGCGTTCCCGCGGATCCCTTCGCGGCCCGCGTGCCTGCGGACGCGCTTTCGTATTCCCGCATGAGCCTGAATCTCGCGGAGACCCTCGACGTGATCCGCGCCGCGTCCAAGGCCAATCCGGATTTCCAGAAGGCCATGGAAGACATGCTCGGCTCTTATGAGAAGCGCGTCGGCTTCAAGCTCCGCGAGGCTTTCGGCGCCGTCGGATCGAGCTGGACCAGCTGGGCCGCTCTCCCGCCCGGCGGCGGCCTCTGGCCCGACTCCATCTCCGCCGTCAGCCTGATCGATCCCGTCGCCTTCGAATCCGCCCTCGAGAAATCCCTGACCGACGCCGGCCTGCACCTCGAGGAACTGCCCTTCCGCGGCCGGAAGATCCGCTACTTCACGGTCGGCCTGGAGCAGCTGATGGGGGGCCCGGGCATTCTCCCCCTGCCGGAGTTCTTCTCGTTCGGCGTGACGTTCTGCTACACGATCGAGGACAAGTCGCTCTTCGTCTCCAGCCATCCGATGGCGCTCAAGCGCCTGATCCTCCGCTCGGGGGAAAAGGGGCCGTCGGTGGTGGACAGCCCGAAGTTCACCGCGCTGTCGGCACGCCTGGGCGCGGGGGCTCCGGACTCCCTGAGCTACGTGGACGTCGGCCGCACGGGCATGATCCTCTATGGAGCCCTGGAGCCGTTCGCCCACCTGATGCGCGACATGCCGCGGGACGAGGCGGGAGACTTCATCGTCGACCTCGCCCGGCTCCCGCTGGAGGAGACGCTGACCGACCTGGTGGGCGGCGCGCTCATCACGAAGCGGACCGCCGAGGACGGCATCGTCATCGAATCGCGTTCCAACACGGGCGCGAGCCTGGGAACCGGGGTCGGGCTGGTCGCCGTCGGCGCCGCGGTCGCGATCCCCTTCGCGCTGCGGATGGGAGGCCATTCGGCGCCGGGCGGCATCGCGGGCAACGAGATGGTCGCGGAGCTGAGCCTGCAGTTCATCCGGAACGCGGAGGACACGTTCAAGAACTCCGACAGCGACGCGAACGGCGTGGCGGACTACTGGACGCGGGACCTGGCGGGCCTGCACTCGCTGAAGGACCGATCCGGGCAGGCGATCTTCCTGCTGGACCGGGAGACGGCCGCGGCAGATCCCGACGGCGCGGTGCGCTACGGCCTCACGGTCGCGCCGAAGAACGGCTACTTCTACAAGATGATGGTCGGGGATCCCGACGGCGAGACCTACCAGAAGGACGACGGGAAGACGAACAAGAACCGCTACGGCGTGGTCGCCTGGCCCGCAGTGCCGGGTGCGACGGGCCGTTTCACGTTCATCACGAACGAGTCGGGCAAGACCTGGAAGAAGGACACGCAGGGACAGCCCGTCGACAAGTGGCCCGGCAAGGATCCCGCCAAGGATGGGTGGACGCTCGCGGAGTAGCGCCGGGCGAATGCCCGGATTGAATTCCCCTCCCGACGGGCATACACTAGAGCCATGCCCGCGTGGGAAGACGTTTCGCCGCATACCGCCTCGCGCATGCGGGTCCGCCGCTTTTCCTGGACAAACCTCCTGATCGTCCTGAACCTCACGGGGTTCGTCGTCACCGGCTTCCTGCAGACCGGCAAACCCGAGGTGCTCTCCTGGCTCGAGTTCGACAAGTCGGCCGCCATCGGCCGCTTCCATCTCTGGCAGTTCGTCTCCTACTCGTTCGTCCAGACGATGGACCCCCGCTTCATCCCCTGGCTGATCCTCGGCATCACCGCGCTCTTCACGATCGGCAATGAACTCGAGGCCGAGATCGGGTCCCGGCGCTATCTCGTGTTGTATTTCTCGTTCGCCGCGTACGGCGCCCTCGGCCACGCGGTTCTTCAGTACTTCGTGCCCGCCCTCTTCCCCAGCGTCAGCGTGGCGGAAGCCGCGACCCTCTGCGCGCCCGTCGTCGGGATCGCGGAGACGGCGGCCCGGCGCTGGCCGCGACGGCCTGTCCTGCTCTTCCTCTTCATCCCCCTGAGGCTCCGGACCGCGATGCTGCTGCTCGGCGCGGCCTGGGTCGTCTGCGCGTGGTGGATCGACCAGGGCCTCGGCGCGTCGTTGGGCGCGTTTGCCGCCGCGTCGGCCGTCGCCTTCTTCGAGCCCCGCATCGACCGCGTCCTCGAGCGCGCCGAAGTCCAGCGCGAGCGGGACCGCTTCGTGGAGGAGGTCGACGTCCGCCGCCGCACCGACGTCATCCTCGACAAGATCACGAGGGAGGGCATCGGCAGCCTCACCAAGGAGGAGCGGAGAACGCTGAAGATGGCGAGCTTCCTCCTCTCGCGGGGCAGGGAGAAGTCCCATGAATGACGCCCGGATGAGGCTCAAGGCGGCGGTCCTGGCGGGGCCTCTGCTCGTGATGATCCTGGCGCTTCATGCGTGGGGCGACGGGGCCGCGGGCGGCCTGGGCCGCCGGGTGGATTCCTGGCAGTATCCGGAGCAGTCGGTCCCGCCGTTCCTGATCCGGCTCCCCCGGCGGATCTCCACCGACAAGTGGCCCGCCGAGACCCTGACGAAGTTCGTGGACGACAGCGTCCACGCTTACGGGGCCACCCTCGGACTGAAGTCGCCGCTGCTTCCCGTCCACGTCATCCTGCTCGATCCCGAGACGAATCTGAGGAGGTTCGGGGGCGACGCGGCCCAGCACCTCCAGGTGAACGAGGCGCTGTTCGACCCCGGTCCCCGCGCGATCGTGGTCCGGATGGAGCGCACCATCCAGATGGACAAGGTCCCCGGCGCGATGCGGCGGGCGGCGGCGCGACTCCTCCTCCAAGACGCCGGCTCCGCGCGGTGGAGCCCCTGGCTGGCCGAGGGGCTGGTCGGCCTGCTCGAGGGAACCCGGGAGGCCGACCTCAAGTCGTGGTCGGAATCCCTTCCGACGCTGGGGGAACTGCTGGCGGCTCCCGCGTCCGAGTTCCAGATTCCCGCCTTCGCCCGGGCCGCGAGACTCCTCGTCGCCTATCTGTGGGCCACTCTGCCCGACGAATTCGTCGCCTACTACAGGACGAGCCGCGACCAGGGCGCGGTTCCGCTCGCGCGGAGCGTCGAACGCTTCGGCATTCCGAACCTCGAACCCGGCGGCTGGCGGGACTGGATGCAGGCGCAGAAATAGCCTTGACAGTGTCCGGGGGCCTGCCCAGAATACGGCCCTACCGCCGGGGGGACGAGAAACCTTATGGGGATCGAAAAATACGACGAGCTCGCGCGGCTGGTCGGCGAGGCGCGGACCCAGTATGAAGAGTTCGTCAACGGGAAGAAGATCGCCGCGACCCGCTGCCGCAAGGCGCTTCAGACCATCAAGCGCGTCGCCCAGGACGCCCGCGTGGAGATCCAGGGCATCAAAAAGACTCCCGAGCCCCCGAAGCCCTGAGCGCCGCTACTCGATCCACCCGCCGCCCAGCACCACGTCGTCGTCGTAGAACACCGCCGCCTGTCCGCGCGTGATCGCCCGCTGGGGCTCCCCGAAGGAGATCCGCACCCGACGATCCCCGTCCGGCTCCACGCGCGCGGCGGCGCCGGCATGCATCGACCGGATCTTCACCGTCGCGTCGCAGGTCCGCGGCTCCGTCGACACCCAGTTGACGTCCCGCGCGAAAAACGATTCGCCGCGCTCATCCTCCTCGGAGAGCACGACGACGTTGCTCGCGGGTTCGATGCCGACCACGTACATGGGGCGCCCGAAGGCCGCGCCCAGACCCTTGCGCTGCCCGATCGTGAACAGCTGGTGGCCGTCGTGACGGCCGAGCACGGCGCCGTCGCGCGCGCGGAATTCGCCCGGGCGGAGCCGGTCGCCCAGCCGCTCGCGCAGCAGGCGGCGGTGGTCGTTGTCCGGGACGAAGCAGATCTCCATGCTCTCGGGCTTGTCGGCGATCCGCAGCCCCGCCTGCGCGGCGAGGCTCCGGATCTCCGTCTTCTCGCGCCCGCCGACGGGGAACATCACCCGGGACAGCTCCCGCTGCCCGAGGGGGAAGAGGACGTAGGACTGGTCCTTGCGCGCGTCGACGCCCTTGAGCAGCGCCATGCGGCCGTCGCGGCGCTCGACGCGGGCATAATGGCCCGTGGCGACCAGTTCCGCGCCGATCGCATCGGCATAGTCGAACAGCTTGCCGAACTTCACGTCGCGGTTGCAGACGATGCACGGATTGGGCGTCGCGCCGCGGTCGTACTCGTCGACGAAGTAGTCGACGATTTTCTCGAACGGCTTCTCGAGGTTGAGGGTGTAGAACGGGATCGAGAGCAGGTCGGCGACCCGACGGGCGTCGTAGGAGTCTTCGAGCGAGCAGCAACCCTGCTTGCCGGGTTTCGCGGCAACGGCGGAGGCGACTCCGTGCCGCATGAAGACGCCGGTGACGTCGTGACCCTCGCGGCGAAGCAGCAGCGCGGAAACGCTCGAGTCGATGCCGCCGCTCATGGCGAGAAGGATCCGGGTCATGGGACGGAAAGTAGCAGAGGCCTGCAGGGATTACAAGGGGGCGGCGGGGCTCCGGCTCAGCGGCGGCGGGCGTTGGGTCTGGTGGTGAGACCGCCCAGGAACGCCAGCAGCAGCACCGTCACGGCGGCGAACAGGTATGCGTCCATGTCGACAACCCCCCTCGACTACCCATTCATCGGCGGGAAAATGGGCTGCACGCCCATTCACCCCGGTCACGTTCACGAATTCCCGTACCCATATAACTATCGAAAAGGCCCATAAGTTGCAATATACTTTTCGCCCGGATGCGGACATTCGCCTTCGTCACCTTCGGCTGCAAGGTCAACCAGTACGAATCTCAGGCCCTGCGCGAGCGATTCTCGAAGAAAGGCCTCATCGAGGTGCGGGGCGACTCCGCCGCGGACCTCTTCGTCATCAACACCTGCACGGTCACGGAGTCCGCGACGGCCGAGGCGCAACGGACGGTCCGGCACCTGGCCCGGCGCTTCCCTTTCGCCGAGATCACCGTCACCGGCTGCGCGGCCGACTCGCATCAGTCCGAATTCCTCGGTCTGCCCGGCGTCCGCCGCGTGGTGACGCACGACGGGAAGGCGGCGCTCTGCGACGACCCCCGCCTCAACCCGGAAGACAGCGCGCCGTCGATCTTCGACCTGACGATCTCGCGCTTTGATCAGCACACGCGCGCGTTTCTCAAGGTCGAGGACGGCTGCGACCTCAACTGCTCCTTTTGCATCATCCCGAAGGTCCGCGGCACGGCCGTCAGCCGGCCCCTCGACGCCGCCGTCGACGAAGCCCGCAGGCTCGTGGACAACGGCCATCAGGAGATCGTGCTGACCGGCGTCCACCTGGGCTCCTACGGAAAGGACCTCGCCGGGCGTTCGATGCTCCCCGATCTCGTCGAGCGCCTGCTCCTGTTCCCGGGCCTGGCGCGGGTGCGCCTGTCCTCGATCGAAGCCAACGAGATCAGCGACCCCCTGATCGCGCTGATGGCGGCGGAGCCCCGCTTCTGTCCGCACCTGCATCTCCCGCTGCAGTCCGGGGACGACGACATCCTCCGCGCAATGCGGCGGCGCTACAACGCGCGGCAATACCTGTCGGCCTGCGAGCGCGTGGCGGAAAAGGTCGCGGAGCCCAGCTTCACGGCCGACGTGATCGTCGGTTTTCCCGGGGAGACGGAGGCGCAGTTCGGAAACACGATGGACGTCTGCCGCCGCGTCGGCTTCTCGCGGATCCACGTCTTCCCGTACTCCCGGCGCCGCGGCACCGATGCGGCCGGGATGCGCGACCTGCCCGGCCGCGTCAAGAAGGAGCGGCGGCACCGCCTCGAACGGCTGGCGGCCGAACTGACCGACACCTATGCCCGCCGCTTCGTCGGCCGCGAGGTGGAGGTGCTCCGCGAGACCGACGGCGGCTATACTGAGCGTTACCTGAAGGCCCGAGTGCCCGGGGAGCGGAATACGATGGTCCGCGTCCGGGTCGAGAGGATCGAGCATGGCGAAATCATTGCTGCCCCCGCATAAGCTCAGCCCGGCCTCGAAGGCGATGGTGAAGAAGGTCATCGACTTCGTCCGGAAGAACGACAACTTCCTCGTCTCGGGACACGTGCGCTCCGACGGCGACGCGCTCGGCTCGCAGCTGGCATTCCACCACCTGCTCAAGAAGCTGGGGAAGAAGTCGCAGGTCGTCTGCGACCAGGGCGCCCTTCCCGACTACCGCTTCCTCCCGGGCTCGGACAAAGTCGGCGCCGGCCCCGAGGACCTCGCGAAGAAGTACTCCGCGGTGTTCACGTTCGATTCGGGATCCTGGGAGAGGCTCGAGCGGATTTCGGCGGCGCTGCCCCGAAAGGGGCTGACGGTGGTCAACGTCGACCATCACGCCTCCAATGAGCGCTTCGGCGATCTCAACTGGGTGGACCCCTCGTTCTCCGCCTGCGGCGAGATGGTGTGGGAGCTGGTCAAGGCGGCGGGCGTGAAGCCCGACCGAAACATCGCGACCTGCGTGTACACGACGATCGTCACGGACACGGGCCGCTTCTCCTTCTCGAACACGACGACGGAGACGCATCTCAACGCAGCCGAGTTGCTGGCGTTCGGCGTGAAGCCCGGCGAGATCCATAATGCGCTGTACCGGCAGAGGACGAAAGAGCAGCTCGCGTTCCTGGCGGAAGTCCTCGGGCGGATCAAGTTCTCCGAGGACGGCCAGGTCGGGTGGATCGTCATCTCCAAGGAGCTGGAGCAGAAGACGGGGACGACCCCCGGCGACACGCAGGAGTACATCGATCACGTCAAGTCGATCAAGGGCGTCCGCGTCGCGGTGCTGCTGAAGGAGACGGACGAGCCCGGCAAGGTGAAGGTCTCGTGGCGCACGAACGCGGGGATCGACGGAATCGCGCTCGCCTCGAAGTACAAGGGCGGCGGGCATCCGCGCGCGTCGGGGGCGACCTTCCGAGGCACCCTCGAGGAGGCCGAGCGCGTCATCGTCGACGAGACGATCCAGTTCGTGAAGGGGATCCCGGCGTGACGCGGCCGCTCAAGCGCCATATGGAGATGGAAGCGCTCTTCGGGGCGGACTTCCTGCCGATCTCGAAGCGGCGCGCCGCGACGCCGGTCTCGACTCCGCCGGCCCGGGTGAAGGAAGGGATGCCCGCGCCTGCAGCCGCGGCGAAGTCGAAGCCGGGGCCCAAGCTGTATCCCTGGGAATCGGTGTGGCCGTCGGATTTCCAGGCGTTCCGCGCGGAGGTGCTGGGCTGCACGCGCTGCGGACTCTGCTCGTCGCGGACGCAGGTGGTGTTCGGAACCGGACCCGTGAAGACCCCCCTGATGTTCGTGGGCGAGGCGCCCGGACAGGATGAGGATCTTCAGGGGGAGCCGTTCGTGGGGCGCGCCGGCCAGCTGCTCACGAACACGCTGAAGAAGTTCGGCGTCGAGCGCAGCCGGGTGTTCATCGGCAACATCCTCAAGTGCCGCCCGCCCGGCAACCGCACGCCGGCGCCCGAGGAGATGGCGTCGTGCATGCCGTGGCTGCAGCGGCAGATCGCGACGATCCAGCCGAAGCTGATCTGCGGCCTGGGCAACATCGCGGTGCAGACGCTGCTGCTGACGAAGACGGGGATCACGAAGCTGCGGGGACGGCTGACGCAGGCGCAGGGGGTGCCCTTCTACCCCACCTTCCACCCGGCCTATATCCTCCGGAACATGAACGATCTCCCGCTCTTCGAAGCGGACATCAAGGCCGCCCTCGGGATCGCCGGGCTGGCGTAGGAACAGGGGAGGCGGAGAGGCAGAGGAATCTTCCCATTTCTCCCGTTCTGGGGCTTGCGCCGGAGGGCGGGGAATCGGATAATTTGTGAAGGTTTCGGGCTGGGTTTGCGTCTGAATTAGCAGAGGCTATAATAAGCCACCGGCGGAACGAGGTGCCGGGCTGGGATGTGGTTTACTGGTGCCAGTGGAGGTTTGCGGAAGCGGAGCCATCCATGGGGCCAAGTGCCCCGGTGACGGAGTCGAAATTTTCTTGGCGACCGAACCTGCTCCCCCGCGAAACCCCGCGCCGATCACGACCCCGCCTCACGTCAGCCCCTCCTTTCCCGATCGGGCAGTCCACGGCTATCTCTTTCTATTGAAAGGGCGGCACCATGGCGAAAGGCGTTTGGGGTATTGACGTCAGCAAGTCCTCCATCAAGGTGGCAAGGCTGGAGGGCGACACGCTGACCCATTCGGGCGTGTTTCCTTACGAGTCGGCCGGCACCGGCGAGGCGGCCGACATCGACGCGCAGATCAAGGACACCCTCACCCAGATCAAGGCGACCTACAAGATCTCCAGCGAACCGGTCATCTTCTCCCTTCCGAGCCACTCGACGTTCAACCGGCTCATCAAGCTCCCGCCGGTCGAGGAATCGAAGGTCCCCGAGATCGTCAAGTACGAGGCCCAGGCCCAGATCCCGTTCAACATCGACGAGGTCATCTGGGACTACCAGTACGTCGAGCGCGACTACGGGCCCGGCGAGGAGAGGGAGGTCATCCTCTTCGCGATCAAGCGCGACATCGTCGAGCAGTTCCTCAACAACATCGTGGACCTGAAGTTCAACACCGAGGCGGTGCAGTTCGCGCCCGTCGCCCTGTTCAACTTCCTCCTGCGCGACCAGGAGATCAAGGGCGCCACGGTCGCCCTCGACATGGGCGGCGACAACACCGACCTCATCGTCATCGACGGCACGAAGTTCTGGGTCCGCAACCTGCCGATCACGGGCAACGACATCACCAAGGCGCTGCAGAAGGCCTTCAACATCCCGTTCGAGGAGGCCGAGAAGCTCAAGCTGAAGGCCGGGCAGTCCCAGCAGGCCCAGAAGATCTTCAACGCCGTCCAGCCGATCCTCCGCGACCTGGTCAACGAGATCAACCGCTCGATGGGCTACTACAAGTCCATCTCCAAGACCTCGAAGTTCGACCAGATCATCCTGCTGGGCAACTCGACGAAGACGCTGAACTTCCAGAAGTTCGTGTCCCAGTCGCTGCAGCTGCCGGCAGTCCGCGTGCAGAAGCTCAACACGATCGAGGTCGGCGGCAGCGTGGATCCCGGCGAGCTGAACGAGCACCTGGCGACGATCGGCACGGCGATCGGCCTGGCGCTGCAGGGCATCGAGCCGACCACCAACCGCATCAACCTCCTGCCCGCGCCGTACCGCCAGAAGAAGGAGCTCAAGCGGAAGCAGCCGTTCGTGATCGCGACCGCCGCGGCGCTCTACCTGCTGGTCAGCCTGGCCTGGTACAAGCAGGAAACGGAGCTCACCCGCCTGGACGCGAGCCAGAAGGAGGCCGATCGGGCGCTGACTTCGAACAAGAACATCAAGGAAGAGTTCGAGGCGGCCAAGAAGGTCGAGGATGTCCGCGACGCGGTGACGCCGCTCGTCGGCCTCTCGTTCGAGCGCGATCTGATCCTGAAGATCATGGACGAGCTCAACCCGAACATCCCCAACAACGG
>DASQOM010000051.1:0-12327 GCA_035644495.1 Planctomycetota bacterium
GGACTGCACTATCGCCGGACCGGAGCCATCCTCGAGTTGGGGGATCCTTACGGGGACACCCTGCGGCACCGGGAGCAGGGCGCCCTTCTGACGGCGTGGAGCGTGGGTCCCGATGCCGTCGACGACGGCGGCATCGGCGATTTCAAGAAGCCTCACGACAGCAAGGACATCGTGCTGGAAGTCCTGCACGGGCGGCCCCGCTGAAGTAAACACTTGATTTCTCCGACGAAATCCCTATGCTATCGCCCGTGATTCAACCACTGACCAAAGGCCGCCGCTGCGCGCTCTGCAACAAGGGGCCCATCCGGGGCGATCAGATCACGCGCCGCGGCCTGGCGAAGTCCAAGGGCGGCGTCGGCCGGAAGATCACCGGACGTTCGCACCGCAGCTTCAAGCCGAACCTGCAGAAGGTCCGGGCGGTCGTGGACGGGAAGACCGTCCGCCTCAAGGTCTGCACGTCCTGCCTGCGGCTCGGCCGCGTCCAGAAGCCCGCCTGATCGCAGGCACTGGGCACCGGGCATTCGCCGGTTCCGGCCAATGCATGATGCCTAATGCCTGAGGCTTCTTTCCGGGGGGGTGGGGCTTGAGCGAAGGTCTGGTCCGCGAGGTCGAAGCCGTCGTCCGCGCCAACGATGAGTGGCGCCTCCGTCAAACCATCAATCTCATCGCCAGCGAGAACGTTCTCTCCGCCCGGGCCCGGGCCCTGCTGCCGTCCGATTTCGGCCACCGCTACGCCGAAGGCCACCCCGAGAAGGGCAAGCGCTACTACCAGGGCACGAAGCATATCGACGTCGTCGAGTCGAAGACCCGCGATGCGATGAGGAAGCTCTTCGGCGTCCAGAACGCCGAAGTCCGCACCACCAGCGGCACCAACGCCAACGACGTCGTCTTCGCCTCCTTCGTCAAGGAGACCGACACCGTCATCGTCAACTCCCTCGAGGTGGGCGGCCACATCAGCCACCAGCCCATCGGCGGCATGGGCAAGTACACGCGCAACATCCTCCGCTGGCCCCGCGATCCGAAGAACGGGTACGCCATCGACGTCCCTGCATCCAAGGACCTGCTGGCCCGTGAAAAACCCAAGATGGTCGTCATCGGGAAGAGCCTGATCATGCTCCCCGAACCGGCCAAGGATCTCGCCGCCGTCTGCAAGGATCTCGGCGTGATCTGCGTCTTCGACGGCGCCCACGTCCTCGGCCTCATCGCCGGAAGACAGTTCCAGGATCCGATCGCGGAGGGCTGCGACATCCTGCTCGGCTCGACGCACAAGACCTTCTTCGGGCCGCAGCGCGGCGTCGTGCTGTCCAACCTCCCCGAGGACAAGTGGAAGAAGATCGATAAGCTCGCGTTCCCGGGCTGCCTCTCGAACCACCACCTCTTCACGCTCCCGCCGCTGCTCGTCGCCACCTATGAGATGATCGAGTTCGGCCAGGCCTATGCGAAGCAGGTCGTCGCCAACGCCCAGGCCTTCGCCAAGGCGCTCGACGCCGCCGGCTTCGACGTGCAGCTGAAGGAGTTCGGGTTCACCCGCACCCACCAGGTCGCCGTCGACGTGAAGAAGCAGGGCGGCGGCCGCGACTGCGCCGAGAAGCTCGAGGCCAACGACATCATCTGCAACTACAACCTGCTCCCGCACGACGACCCCAAGGCCGTCATGAAGCCGTCGGGGCTGCGACTCGGCGTCCAGGAGATGACGCACTGGGGCATGAAGGAGGCGGAGATGGCCGAGATCGCCCGCTTCTTCAAGGAGTGCCTCATCGACGGCAAGTCGGTGAAGGAAGAACTCAACAAGTTCCGCCGCCGCTTCGTCGAGGTGAAGTACAGCTTCGACGGCGCCGGCGGCGAAGAGGCGCCCACCAAGCGGGTCGCGCTGAAGAACGGAACGATCGAGCCGGACCTCGCCGGATACTGATGCATCCGAGCCTGCTCCGCCGGGACCAGGCCGTGCTCGTCGTCGTCGACGTCCAGGATCGCCTTCACGCGGAGATGCCGCGGCGCGATCCCGTCGCGTCCAACCTCGTCAAGCTTGCCGAGACCGCGACGCTCCTGGGGCTGCCCGTCGTCGTCACGGAGCACGCCGCCAAAGCCTTCGGTCCCACGATCGCCCCGGTCAGGGCGGCCCTGGCCGCGGCGACGACGCTTCAAAAGATGGTCTTCTCCTGCTTCGGCTCCGAGGAGTTCCGGCAGACCCTGGACTCGATCGGACGCCGCCAGATCATCCTCGCCGGTTATGAGACTCATGTCTGCGTCTGCCAGACGGCGCTGGACGCAATCGCCTCCGGCCGCCAGGTGCACCTGGTGCGGGACGCCACGGACAGCCGCCATGAAGCGGACTATGCGGTCGGCGTCGAGAAGATGACGGGGGCGGGCGTGCTGCCGGCGTCGACGGAGACGGTGATCTTCGAGCTGCTGGAGAAGGCGGGCACGGACGAATTCCGAGCTCTGCTGCCCGTCATCAAGCGGAAGTAGGCGGCGCCTCGTCCTCGTCGAGCCCCTCGGTTTCGTGCACCCCGACCTTCTCCTTGCCCTGGGCGATGCGCTGGGCCATGGCCGCCAGGTTGTAATGGAAGATCAGCCAGCAGCCCAGGAGGATGAGCACCACGTCCGAGACGCGGCCGACCAGCTGGTAGGCGTTGGCGTCGTCGTCGGTGCCGAGCCCCAGGACTGCGAAGAGCTTGAGCATGCCGCCCTCCATGACTCCCAGGGCTCCCGGCGTGTGGGGAAGCATGTTGATCAGGTTGGTCACGATATAGATGGCCGACAGCTTCTCGAACGGGACGAACTCGCGGTGGGCGCAGTAGAAGTAGAACCAGGGGCGGACGAGGACGGAGAGGGCGGAGAACGCGGTGATGCCCTGGGCGAGGACGAAGGTCTTCCATCGCTTGGTGAAGGCGTTGTGGATCAGGTGCTCCATCTCCTCCGCCCGGGTGCGCAGCCTCGCGAGCTTCCGCCTCCAGCGTCCGTAGCGGCGCTTCCTGCCGAGACGGGCCAGGAAGTTGATCACCTTCACCGTGGGCTGCCGGTTGCTGACGAACCCATAGACGGCGATCAGGAACAGGGTGACGAGGGTGAAGAGGGCGCCGAGGATCATGACCTCCTGCCGTCGCGGGAAGTCGATCCTCCAGACCGCGATCCCCGCCGCGATGACCATGGTCATCAGCAGGGCCCCCATCTCCTGGAACTTGCCGACGACGATGGTTGCGAGGATCTTCCGCTTGGTTTCGCCGGTGACCCGGGCCACGTAGAAGATCTTCAGCGGCTCGGCACCCAGGTACATCGACGGGGCGAGGAAATTGACGGGGAAGCCCATGAAGTTGGCCTTCAGCGTCGTCCACAGCGAGACCTTCATCTTCTCGCCCCGCATCAGCAGCCACCAGCCGATGCCCGGCCAGAGCATGGTCCCCGCGCAGAGGATGATGAAGGCCCCGACCCCGGTCCAGCCGACCGACGCCACCGCCTGCAGCGCCTTCCCGAAGCCCCCGTTCCGCTGGATGAAAAAAACGAAGAGCCCGATGCCGACGGTCAGGGAGATGACGAGGAAGACTCTTTTCCACATGTGAGGCGGACCGATTCTAGGGGCGGGCGCTGACCCCGTCAATCTAACCCCGCCGGGTTCTTCGTCGGACGACGCCGCCGCCGTTCCGTGTGCGGAAGAACGCCGGGGTGTCGTTGACTCCTTCCGACGCGCCCCGTACAATGCCGCGGCTCATGAAGATCCGCACCGCCCTCCTCAGCGTTTTCGACAAGACCGGGATCGTGGAGTTCGCCCGCCGCCTCGCTGAGTTCGGCATCGAAATCCTCTCTACCGGCGGCACCGCCAAGGCGCTCCGGGACGGCGGCGTCAAGATCACCGACGTCTCCGAGTACACCGGCTCGCCCGAGATCATGGACGGCCGCGTCAAGACGCTGCATCCCCGCATCCACGGCGGCATCCTCTGCGTGCGCGACTCGAAGGAGCATGTCTCCCAGGCCGAGCAGCACGGGATCAGGATGATCGATCTCGTGGTGGTCACGCTCTATCCGTTCCGGGAGGTCGTCGCCCGCCCCAACGTCGCCTTTGAGGAGGCGATCGAGAACATCGACATCGGCGGCCCGTCGATGATCCGCTCCGCCGCGAAGAACCACAAGTACGTCACCGTCATCACCGAGCCCGCGGACTACGACCGCGTCTCCGAAGACCTGCGCCGCCGCGACGGTTCGACGAGCGAGATGCTGCGGCGCGAGCTGGCCGTGAAGGCGTTCACGCTGACCGCCCGCTACGACGGCGCCATCGCCTCGTACCTGGGGGGCCGCGAGGATTTCCCGGACCTGCTCACCCTGCAGTTCGAGAAGATCGACGATCTCCGCTACGGCGAGAACCCGCACCAGAAGGGGGCGTCCTACCGCTCGTCCTTCCGCACCGCGCCGTCGGTCGCCCACGCCAATTTCCTGGGCGGAAAGGAGCTGTCGTACAACAACATCCTCGACCTGGACAGCGCCTTCGAGCTCGTGCGCGAGTTGCGCCGCCAGGCCTGCGTCATCGTGAAGCACAACAATCCCTGCGGCGCGGGCTGCGCCGAGACGCCGCTCGAGGCTTTCCGGAAGGCGCTCTCGGGCGATCCCGTGTCCGCCTACGGGGGCCTGGCCGCGTTCAACGGGGCGGTGGACATCGCCACGGCCGAGGCGATCGCGGTGAAGGAGAACTTCCTCGAGGGCATCATCGCGCCGCAGTTTGCGCGGGGGGCCGTCGACATCCTTCGGGAGCGCACCAAGTGGGGCAAGAATCTCCGCATCCTCGAGGCGGGCGCCGTTCCGGCCTCCACCGCCGGGTGGATGCAGGTGCGGAGCATCCGGGACGGCGTGCTGGTCCAGTCGCCCGACGACAGCCTCGTTGCGGAGTCGAAGCCCGTGGTGGGCCAGCCCACCGACGAGCAGACCCGGGACCTGATGTTCGCCTGGACCGTCTGCAAGCACGTCCGCTCGAACGCGATCGTGCTGGCGAAGAACGAGACCGTCGTCGGCGTCGGAGCCGGCCAGATGAGCCGGGTCGACTCCGCGCATATCGCGGTCCGCAAGGCGGGGGACCGCGCGAAGGGCGCGGTGGTCGCCAGCGACGCCTTTTTCCCGTTCCCGGACGCCCTCGAGGCGTGCCTGGACGCCGGAGCCGAAGCCGTCATCCAGCCTGGCGGATCGATCCGCGACGAGGACGTCATCTCCGTCGCCCGCAAGCGCAATGTCCCGATGGTGTTGACGGGAATGCGCCACTTCAAGCACTGAGACCCCATTCAGGAAGACCTGCCATGGCGCGTCAGAACATTTCCACCGGATCGAAGTGGGAGCCGATCATCGGATATTCCCGCGCGGTCAAGGTCGGCAAGACGATCGCGGTCTCCGGCACGACCGCGACGGACGAGAACGGCAAGATCGTCGGCCCCGGGGACCCCTACAAGCAGACGGTCCAGACGCTGAAGAACATCGAGAAGGCGCTCGCCAAGGGCGGCGCCACGCTCAAGGACGTGGTGCGCACCCGCCTTTTCGTCACGGACATCTCCCGATGGGAGGAGTACGGCCGCGCCCACGGAGAGATCTTCAAGGAAATCCGGCCCGCCACGGCCATGATCCAGATCTCGAAGCTCATCGACCCGGACATGGTGGTGGAGATCGAGGCGGACGCGATCCTCGAATGAAGATCGGGATCCTCTGCTATCCGACCTCCGGCGGCAGCGGCGTGATCGCGTCGGAGCTGGGGATGGCGTTGGCCGCCCGCGGCCACGAGGTCCACCTCTTCAGCTACCGGTCGCCGTTCCGCCTCCGCCCGCACAGCGACAACTTCCAGTGGCACGAGATCACGATCCCGCAGTATCCCCTCTTCGAATACCCCTCCTACGGCATGGCCGCCGCCTGCCGCGTCGCGGAGGTCGAGCTCGACGTCCTCCACTGCCATTACGCGTATCCCCACGCCGTGAGCGCGTTCCTGGCCAAGGAGATGACCGGCCAGAAGCTGAAGACGGTGACCACCCTGCATGGCACCGACATCCTGCTCGTCGGCCAGGACGCCTCGTTCACCCGGGCCACGAAGTTCGGCCTCGAACGCAGCGACGCGATCACCGCCGTCAGCGCCTTCCTTCGCGACAAGACCCTGTCCTGGTTCGACGTCTCCCCCAAGATCCACGTGATCCCCGACTTCGTCGACGCGCGCCGCTTCAGCCCCACGGCCGGGCCTCGCGAGTCGACGATCGTCCACGTCTCCAACTTCCGCCCGGTCAAGCGCACGGCCGACGCGGTGCGTGCGCTCTACCTGATCCGGCGGCGGGTGCCGGCGACGCTGGTGCTGGTCGGTACGGGTCCGGAGAAGGAGGCGGTGCGGGAGCTGGCGGGCCGGCTGGGGATCCTGTCGTCCGTCCGCTTCATCGGCGAGGACCCCGAGGTGGAGGCCCATTTGCGGACGGCCGGCCTCGCACTCTCGACCAGCGAGTTCGAGGGCTTCGGGATGTCGGTGCTCGAGGCCATGGCCTGCGGGGTTCCGGTGGTCGCGACCGAGTCCGGCGGCGTGTCCGAGGTGCTCTCCGAGGCCTGCGGGCGGACGGCGTCGGTCGGCGACGTCGAGGCCCTCGCCGCGGCGGCGGTGGAGATACTGCGCGACCAGAACCTGGCCCGTACGATGGGGGAGGCGGGACGCCGCCGCGCGGAAGAATTGTTTGACGTCGACCGGGTGGTTCCCCAATATGAAGCGCTCTACGAGCGCGTTTGCGGAGCAAGCAATGCCGAAAATCTATCCGTTTAAGGGCGTCCATTTCGACACGTCCAGGGTGAAGGACCTGACGCCTCTCACCACGCAGCCCTACGACAAGATCAATCCGGCCCTGCAGGACGAGTACTACAGGAAGAACGAGCATAACCTGATCCGGGTCATCCTGCGCAAGGACGAGCCGGGGAAGGACAAGTACAAGGAAGCGGCCGCGACCCTGAACGCCTGGCTGCAGGAAGGCGTCCTGGTCCAGGACGCCAAGCCCGCGTTCTACGTCTACCACCAGATCTACAAGACCCCGAACGGCGTGAAGACCCGCAAGGGGATCGTGGCCCTGGTGCAGATCGACGAGCCGGGGAAGGGCAAGATCCTGCCCCACGAGCAGACCCACAGCGGTCCCAAGGCCGACCGCTTGGCCCTGATCACCGCGACCAAGACCCATACCGAGAACATCTTCCTCCTCTATCCGGACCCCGAGAAGGCCGTGAACCGGATCTGCGACGAGATGGCCAAGGGCAAGCCGGACTTCGAGGCGAAGGACGACCTGGGCGAGACCCACAAGGTCTGGCGCCTGGACGACCCCGCGAAGATCCAGGCCATCCAGAAGGTGATGGACGCCAGGGACTGCGTCATCGCCGACGGCCACCACCGCTACGAGACGAGCTGGAACTACAAGCAGCAGTGCGCCAAGGCGGGCATCCAGGGGACGGGCACCGAGACGCCGGACAACGTGCTGGCGACGCTTGTCAACATGGACGACGACCTGACGATCTTCGGCACGCACCGCCTTTGCTACGATATCCAGAACTTCGACATGGCGAAGGTGCTGACGGCCGCGAAATCGGCCTTCGACATCCGCGAGTACTCCTTCAACAACGACCAGGAGGAGAAGGCGGCGCGGCGCGACCTGCTCGAGGACCTGAAGGTCGAGGGCATGTCGAAGCCCTGCTTCGGCGCGGTGGCCAAGGGCGCGAAGTCGCATTACCTGTTCGTGACGCGCGACGTGAAGGCGGCGGCCGCCCAGGTCAAGGACAAGCGTTCCGAGGACTGGCGCAGCCTCGACGTCTGCCTGCTGCACACGCTGATCCTGGAGAAGCTGCTGGGCATCGGCCCCGAGCAGCTGGCGGCGGAGAAGAACGTCCACTTCTATCGATCGGCGGACGAGACGATCGACCATGTTCGAGCGACCGGGCCGTACCAGGTTGCGTTTCTCGTCAACCCGGTGCGGATGGACCAGATCCAGAAGGTCGTGAAGAACGGGGAAAAGTTCCCCCAGAAGTCGACGGACTTTTATCCGAAGCTCCTGACGGGGCTTCTCTTGTGCAAACTGAACATCAGCTAGGAAGCCTATGGGACATAAGAGACTTTGGATCCCCGGACCCGTTGAAGTGCATCCCGACGTTCTCCAGGCCTGCGCGGTGCCGATGATCTCCCACCGCGGCAAGGACTACCAGAAGATCCACTCCAGCGCCAAGGCCGGCCTTCGCAAGCTGCTGGGCACCGAGAAGGGCCAGATCTACCTGTTCACGTCCAGCTCCACCGGCGCCATGGAAGGCGCGCTGCGGAACCTCTGCGCGAAACGCGTGCTCTCCTGCACCTGCGGCAACTTCTCCGAGCGCTGGCACGACATCGCGCTCGAGAACGGCAAGGAGTCCGACAAGTACGGCGTCGAATGGGGCCAGCCCAACCGGCCCGAGGACATCGACAAGCTGCTCTCCACCGGCAAGTATGACTGCCTGACGCTCGTCTCCAACGAGACCTCCACGGGCCTCTTCAACCCGCTCCGCGAGATCTGCGACGTGATGAAGAAGTACCCGGACGTGTCCTTCGCGGTCGACGCGGTCAGCTCCCTCGCCGGCGTCCCGATCAATCCGGACGAGCTGGGCATCGACTACCTCCTGGCCGGCACGCAGAAGGCCTTCGGCCTGCCGCCCGGCCTCGCGGTCGTGTGGGCCTCCGACAAGGCCATGGAGAAGTCCGCGAAAGTGCCGGCGAAGGGCCACTACTTCGACCTCCATCAGTTCAAGAAGATGGACGAGAAGAACGAGACCCCGGAGACGCCGGTCATCAGCCTCATCTACGCCCTCGACGTGCAGATGAAGCGCATGCTGGCCGAGGGGCTCGACAACCGCTGGAAGCGGCACCGCGAGATGGCGACGATCTGCCAAGACTGGGCCAACACGCACTTCAAGATGTTCCCGGCGAAGGGCTGCTGGTCCACCACGGTGTCCTGCATCGAGAACACCCGCAAGGACATCACCGTCAAGCAGCTCTACGACAAGCTGTATGAGCGCGACGCCGTCATCAGCGAAGGCTACGGCAAGCTGAAGGAGAGGACTTTCCGCATCGCCCATATGGCGGACACGCAGCCGTCGGACCTGAAGCAGCTCCTGGGCTGGATCGACGAAATCATCGGGGTCAAGAAGTGAGCCGAGAGAATCCAGAATAGAAACAGAAAGGGGGGCCTCCGGCCCCCCTTTTTTTATCCAGATGATCACCCGACAGCAGCTGGAAGAGCGCGAGGAGCAGACGCTGGCGCCGTTCGCGGCGAAGAGCGGCCGCTCGGCCGGGCGCAGGGATCCCGAGCCCGAGCATGAGTTCCGAACCGCCTATCAGCGCGACCGCGACCGCGTCATCCACTGCGCCGCGTTCCGTCGCCTCCAGTACAAGACCCAGGTCTTCGTCAACCACGAGGGCGACTACTACCGCACGCGCCTGACGCATTCGACGGAGGCCGCCCAGATCTCGCGGACCATCGCGCGCGCGATGGGCCTGAACGAGGACCTCTGCGAGGTGGTCGCGCTCGGCCACGACCTGGGCCATACGCCGTTCGGGCATTCCGGCCAGGACGCGCTGGACGAGTGCATGAAGGCCCACGGCGGCTTCGAGCACAACCGCCAGAGCCTCCGGGTCGTCGAAATCCTCGAGCACCGGTATCCCGGCTTCGCGGGCCTCAACCTCAGCTTCGAGACCCGCGAGTCGATCCGCAAGCACGGCTGGCCGGGCCGGAAGGATTTCGAGCCCGAATACCATCCCGAGTGGGCGCCCCTGCTCGAGGCCCAGGTGGTCGACATCGCCGATTCCATCGCTTACGACGCGCATGACATCGACGACAGCTGGAAGGCCGGCCTGCTGACCGAGGAGCAGCTCGCGACGCTCGACATCTGGAAGCGCGCGACCGAAGGGTCGAAGCTGGCCGGCGAGATGCGCGTCCGGGCGGCCGTACGCCAGCTCATCAATCTTGAGGTGACGGACCTCGTCCAGACGTCGCTCGTCCACGTCAAACGTCTGAATCTGGACTCGCTGGATGCGGTTCGCGCGGCGAAGGAAGGGGCGGTGGGCTTCTCGCCGGAGATGGACCGGCAGAAGAAGGCGCTGCAGCACTTCCTGCACCAGAACGTTTACCGGCATCACCGCGTCGTCATCATGTCCGAGAAGGCGAAGCGCTTCATCGCCGAGCTGTACCGGTCCTATACGGCAAATCCGGCGACGCTGCCGCCGCACTTCCAGGATTGGGCCAAACAGGCGGGGACGCCCCGGGCGGTCGCGGACTATATCGCGGGGATGACCGACCGCTACTGCCAGGACGAGTACAGAAAACTCTTCTATCCGTTCGAAAACGTTCTGTAGCCATGCTGCACGTCGTCCGCGCCCTCTTCGTCCTGGCCTGCGGCACCGTCGGCTGGGTGACCGGCATCGACCTCTACAGCCAGCCCTGGATGGGGCTCTTCATCGGGCTGGGCGCCGGGATGATCTTCATGACCCTTCAGCTGCTGGCGACGCGGCAGCTGGCGTCGGTCGTCATCGCGCTCGTCTTCGGCATCCTGGTCGGCTGCCTGCTCGCGTACTTCCTGATCAAGGTCCTGGACCTGCTCAACGAGGACATGGTCCCGAAGGCGCGAATGTACCGGAACTTCGCGATCGCCGTGGTGCTGAGCTTCCTGTCCGTCCTGACCATCCTGCACGTCAAGGACGACTTCAAATTTGTGATCCCGTTCGTCGAGCTCAAGCGCGAGGGGGGCGGGTCGAAGCCCGTCATCCTCGACACGAGCGCGATCATCGACGGCCGCATCGCCGACCTGATGGATACCAAGGTCATCGACACGCGGATCATCGTCCCCAGGTTCGTGCTGCAGGAACTTCAGCAGGTGGCGGACTCGCAGGACAAGCTGAAGCGCAACCGCGGCCGCCGCGGACTCGACATCCTGAACCGCATCCGGAAGACCAAGAACGTCGAGGTGCAGGAGGTCGAGCTGCCCGACATCTCGGGCGTCGACGCAAAGCTCGTGCGCCTCGGGAAGAACCTGGACGCCCGGATCGTGACGACCGACTTCAACCTCAATAAGGTGGCCCAGGTGCAGGGCGTCGAGGTGATCAACATCAACGACATCGCGTCGGCGCTGCGCCCGGTCGTGCTCCAGGGCGAGAAGCTGACGGTGAAGATCATCCGCACCGGCGAAAGCGCGGGGCAGGGCGTCGGCTACGTCGAGGACGGCACGATGGTGGTGGCCGAGGACTGCGCGTCGAAGATCGGCCAGGAAGTCGAGCTCGTGATCAGCAACGTGCTGCAGACCTCGTCCGGCCGCATCATCTTCGGCCGGCCCAGCGCGTCCTGAAGATCGCTAGTTTCCGGGACACCAGCTCGACCAGACCCGCCATCCCTGATGATAGCGGGCGCCGTTTACCCTCCACCATTCGTTGAAATCAGTCAGGAATTGGTTCCGGTCAAGAGTCCGCTTTCCATTCTTGTAGACCCAACGGGTTGGATCGGGCAATGAATTAGACCCGCCGGCCCCTCTCGGAATCGGTCCCAGCAGTATTCCTTGAATCAGGTTCATGACGGCATCCTGGAACTGAGGATTACCCGAAGAGTTCATGGCATCCACCAAATAGGGTAAGGCTCGGCAGCCCGCCCTGGGAGCCTGGGTTGGCACCGAGCCGAGGGCGATGATGTCGAAGGAGGAATCTCCGCTCTCCAAAGGGACAAACTTGGCTTCCCAATCCCGGATTTCCTTCCGCAGAGTCCAATCCCAGTAGAGAAAGATGCCGCACCAGATCAGGGAAAGAAGGAGGAGAAAACCGGCGATGAGGATGACAAAGATCTTGATCGGTTTCCGACCAGGGGACGGCGAGGTCATATGCCGCCGCAGTCGGACTTCCACCATTTCGCGCCGGAGTGGCGCGCCTCACCCTTCTCGCGCCACCAGGCGTGGATCTCATCGCACTTTCGCTGACGTTCGGCCGGGGACATGTCGGGCGTCATCAGCCATCCTTCGAGTCGCGCGTCCAGCTCGAGGTCGCCTCGCATCAGCGGGCCCTTCAGGTCCTTCTTCAGCAGCTGCGACGCCTCCGCCAGGAAGAACGGATTCTTGCCCGGCTGCATCGCCGGAATCAGGTAGGGGAGCGCCCGGCAGCCCGCGTCCTCGAGCAGGTCGACCGCGTCCGCATCGCCGCCCTGCACCCCGCTCCGGGTCTCCAGCGTGCGCACCGCGCTGACGAGCCGGATGTGCCAGTAGCCGTAGCCGCCGGCCCAGCCCAGGACGGCGAATATTCCGAGGGTCGCCAGGATTCCGAGCACTCTCTTCATGCGACTACTCCTG
>DASQOM010000052.1:0-5635 GCA_035644495.1 Planctomycetota bacterium
GCCAAGCACTACCGCTTCATGAAAGTGTCCAGCAACAACGGCCAGGAACTGCCGAGCGTCAACATCTTCAAGCAGGGACGCTGAAGTCCCCCCGCCCTCTTCGACAAGAAAGCGTTGACCCCCTGTAGAGCGGAATCTATATATGATCGGCGAATCGGAGCCCGGGGACCGCAGGCGACCGTCCTTCCGTAGGGGCCCGTAGTTCAATGGGAGAACGCCTGCTTTGCAAGCAGGAAGTTGCCGGTTCGACTCCGGTCGGGTCCACCACCCTTCGCCGGCCGGAGCGCAGCGAAGCCAGGCGAAGGGGGACAGCCATCCGCCTGCGTGGCAATGCCGAGTTCTTTTGCAACCAGGGGCGTGTAGCTCAGTTGGTTAGAGCATTCGCTTGATAAGCGAAAGGTCGACAGTTCGAGTCTGTCCACGCCCACCATCCTTCGCTTAGGGAGGCACCATGGTCGAGCCCGAGCAGCGCCCGTTTTCCGGAATTGTCCCGGCGGAGTTCCGCGTCAATGATGCAGTGGTTCGGACCAACCCCAACCCGGGAGACCCCATGATGAACGACCCCAGGCTCGCGGAAGACGACGAGAAGGAAAAAGACGGCGGCGACGCCGGCATGATGAAGCGGATGCTGAAGACGCGGTCCATCCTCGTCTTCGAGCCCATCTCCGACAAGCTGGCCCGCCGGGTGCAGAGCACCCTGCTCCTGCTCCAGCAGGACGACGAGAAGGCGCCCATCACCGTGTACGTCAACTCGCCCGGCGGCAGCGCCGACAGCGGGTTCGCCATCTATGACTCCCTGCGCTTCTTCAAGCCGCCCGTCCGCACCGTGGTGAACGGCCTCTGCGCAAGCGCCGCGGTCATGGTCTACCTGGCCGCCCCGCGCGCGAGCCGCTTCTCGCTGCCCAACGGACGCTTCCTGCTCCACCAGCCCTCGACGGCCGCCTACGGCTCCGCCAGCGACATCGAGATCAACGCCGAGGAGATCGTGAAGCTCCGCGTCCGCTACAACGAGATCGTCGGCAAAGAGTGCGGGAAGACCACCGAGCAGGTCACGCGCGACGCCGACCGCGACTTCTGGCTGTCGCCCGAGGAAGCCCAGAAGTACGGCCTCGTCGGCAAGGTCGTCGCGAAATTCGGCGAGCTCGGCTAGCGCGGGCTCGATGCCCGCGCTCGAGGTTCGCGGCGTCACCAAGGCCTACGGGACCAAGGTCGCCGTGGACGCGGCGTCGTTCTCGGTCGGGCGCGGGGAGATCTTCGGACTCCTCGGCCCCAACGGCGCGGGAAAGACGTCCCTCATCCGCATGATCATGGACATCCTCCGCCCGGACTCGGGAGAGATCCGGGTCCTCGACGATGCGCCGGGAGGCCGCGAGCGGGTCGGATACCTCCCCGAGGAGCGCGGGCTCTATCAGCGCCAGCGCGTCGGCGACATCCTCCAGTTCTTCGGCGAGCTCCGGGGCCTCCCCCGCCATGTCGCCGTCCGCCGCGTCGAGATGTACCTCGACCGCGTCGGCCTCCTCGAAACCCGGCGCAAGAAGATGCGCGAGCTGTCCAAGGGGATGCAACAGAAGATCCAGATCGCCGCGGTCCTCCTCAGCGAGCCCGAGCTCATGGTCCTCGACGAGCCCTTCGAGGGGCTCGACCCCGTCAATCGCGTCCTCATCACCGACCTGATGAAGGAGTTCGCCGCGAAGGGGGCGACCATCGTCCTGTCCTCGCACCGGATGGACCAGGTCGAGGAAATGTGCCGCAGCGTCTTCCTCGTCAACCAGGGCAAGGGCGTCCTCTCGGGAGAAGTCCGCGAGATCAAGGAGCGCTTCGCCGACAACTCCGTGTTCCTGGAGTGCGACCGCGACGTGACCGCGCATCCCGCGGTCGCGCGTTCGGAGCCCAAGGGGCCGGCCCTCAAGCTCTGGCTGAAGGAGGGCGAAGCTCCGGAGAAGTTCCTCGCCGGACTGATCGCGGACGGCGCGAAGATCCGCCGCTACGAACGCGCCCTCCCGTCGATGGACGAGGTCTTCGTCCGGGTGGTGAAGCCCTCGTGAACAAGGCCTGGATCGTCGCCCGTCATGAATTCCTCGTCACCGTGAAGCGGGTCTGGTTCGTCGTCGCGACCTTCGTCCTTCCCTTCCTCTTCGGCGGAATCGGCTACGGGATGCACGCCGTTGGCCAGCGCGCGGTGGAGGAGTCGATCGCCACGGTGCGCAACAAGCCGATGGGCTTCGTCGACCGCTGGGGCGGTCTCCCCGAGCGGACGGGTTTCGTCCGCTACGACGACGACAAGGCGGCGCGCGGGGCCCTGATCGCCAAATCGATCGGATCGTATCTGCTCATCCCCGAAGACTATCTCCAGCGCGGCGAGATTCAGGTCACCACGCTGCGCCGGCCCACGCTGATGACGGCGGCCCAGCCCCCGCTGCCCCCGGGCGTCCGCGACTGGCTGCTCGACGCGGTCCTCAAGGACGTCAACCCCGACCGCATCCGCCGCGCGAAATCGCCCTTCGAGCCCCGGACGATCTTTCTCGATGAGAACGGCAACCCGTCGCAGGAGGACACCGAGGAGACGGCGAAGCGCGCTCTCACCGCCTACGGCTTCTTCCTGCTTCTCTTCATGTCGATCTTCACCTCCAGCGCGTATCTCCTGCAGGGCATGGCCGAGGAGAAGGAGAACCGGGTCATGGAGATGGTCCTCTCCTCGATCACGCCGGACCAGCTGATGCTCGGAAAGCTGATCGGACTGGGAGGGGCCGGACTGCTGCAGATGGCGGTCTGGGCGTCGATGAGCGTGGTGTCGCTCGTCCTGACCGCGGTGACCGTGGTGGTCGCGCCGGCCGCGTTCTTCCTCTGCTTCGCGTACTTCCTGCTGGGCTACGTCCTCTTCGGCTCGCTGATGCTCGGCTTCGGCGCGCTGGGAACGAACCTCCGCGAAAGCCAGCAGATGGCGTCCATCTGGTCCTTCCTCGGGGCCTCGCCGGCGCTGATCGTCATCGCGCTCTTCGAGGCTCCGCAGGGCACCGTCGCGCGGATCTTCTCCTATATCCCCTTCACCGCGCCGACCACGATGATGTTCCGCTACGTGATCGATCCGAAGGGGACGCCCGTCTACGACATCGTCGCCTCCATGCTGCTGCTCGTGGCCAGCACCTGGTTCGCCCTGCGCATCTCCGCCCGGCTCTACCGGGCGGGACTTCTGCTGTACGGGAAGCGTCCCGGCATCCGGGAGATCTGGCGCTGGATCGTCCAGGGTCGCTGATCGGCTACTTCTTCTTCAGCGAGAGCAGCAGCTCCGCGACCTGCTTGGCGCGGTCTTCGGCCTTGAACAGGAACTGGAAGTGGTCCTTCGACGCGTCGGTCTGGACGACCGAGTAGACTTTCACCGAGAAGTAGCGGCTTGAGGCTTCCACCCGGACGTCCGTGATGTCGGCATAGGAGAGACGGAGCACGTTGCCTTTGCCGTGATCGAAGAAGATGCCCTCGCTCAGGATGTTCCACTTGCTGATTTCGGAGGCCTTGAGGCTCCACTTCGGCGCGGTGCAGTAGACATAGTCCACCGTCGGCAGCAGCTCGCCGAGCTTCTGCACGGCGGAATCGCGGGGAAGATCCGCGGTCTCCCTGGAATCGACGGCCACCGGATGCCGCGATTTGCACGACACCAGGGCGACGACCAGCGACACGCAGAACAGGACCGGAACGCGCATCATCCCTCCTCTCAGGGTTTGGGGCGGCGGACCTCGTCGCCCTTTTGAATCGAGCCGTCTTTCTGCACCTGGGCCGCGCCGTCGGGATAGACGGCATCCGACTTGGTGACCTTCAGGATCCTGGAGCGGGCCACTTCCTGCCCGTTGCGGAAGATCAGGATCTCCTCGCCGGGCTGGAGGGCGAGCCCCGGATCCAGCTTCACGAACACGCCGTAGGTCTTGCTCACGACCTTGACCTCCCCTACACGGTCGGCTTCCGCGGCCGCCGGCTCCCTGGAGGGATCCTTGGGCGCGGGGGCCGGTCCGGGCGAAAACTCCACCGACTGGATCACCGCGTCCGTCCTCGGGTCCAGGAATTCCACCACGACCTTCTCCGGAGGCACCTGGGGCAGGATGAACTCCCCGGGCTTGTCGGCCTCGGTGATGACCGTCCGCGCCTGGATGCGGATCCGGCTGCCGGCCGACGTCACCTTGAGCCGCGTTCCCTCCGGCATCGGTTCGAGCCGGACCGTGGGCGGCGCGGGCGGCGGCTTCAGGGGCTGGGGTTCCGGGGCCGAGACCGGTTCGGCTGTCCTCGGGCCGCCCCCGACGGGATACAAGCGGATCTGCAGGATCACCGGATCAACTCCGTCGTATCTCGCCTTGGTCCGGACGGTGTCGTATCCGGCGAGGCTCACTGCCACCTCGAGCGTCCCTTTCCCGAGCGAGTAGTCGGCGATGTCGCAGGGAGTCGTCCACGTCTTCTGCAGCTTGTTCACCTGGACGAGGGCGCCCGAAGGCTCCGACCGGACGACCAGGGCGACGACCTGGGCCTCGCCGGGGTCGCGGGACTCGTGCAGGTTCGTATGGCGGCAGCCGAGGCCGCCCGCGACGACGAGAACCAGGAAGAACGCGACCTTCATCGGGCCCTCATTTCTTCAAACGGACTTCGTCGCCTTTCTGGACCGTCCCCTGGGACTTCTGGCATTCGACGCTGCCGTTCGGGTACGTCTTGTCGGGAGGATGGGGCTTGTCGACGACGATCTCGCCGACCGCGGCGTCCCCGCGCCAGATCTCCAGCGCATCGCCCTTTCCGAACTGCATGTTGGGATCCAGGCGGACGTAGATGCCGTACTTGTTGGCGAGCTGGACAATGCCGACCTTCGCCCCCGGAACGGGGCCCGTAGGCTGGGGATTGGGCGTCGGATCGTTCTTCACCGTGGCGGGGACCCGGAGGGCCTCGAGCGCGGCGGCCACCGCGTCCCATCGGGCGCCCAGGCCCGGCACTCCCTTGGCCGCGGCCACGAGCGCCCCGGAGGTGTCGTGACCGATATCGATCTTGTCCTTCACGGCGCGCTCCGCCCATTCCACCGCCTCGAAGGGCTGGCTCTGCTTCGCGCAGGCGAGGGCGAGCGCGGCCGCCGCCGTGCCGCGGGCCTCGGGCGGCGCGTCCTTCGCCGCCCAGATCTCCATCAGCGCCGGGATCGCGTCGCCGGGCGCTTTCCTGCGCACCTCGTCGATGCGCACGCCGAAGTCCCCGCCCAGGGGCTTCGCCTGCCGCTCATACGCCTCGATCCAGGCGCGATACAGCAGGCGGATCTTCTCCGGCACCCTCGCGCGCTCCGGCTCCTCCGACGTCGGGAACTGCTTCTCCTCGAGCAGCCGCTGATAGGCACGGATGGCCATCGGCGCGTTCCGGTCCTTCTCGTACGCCTCCGCCGAATACAGATAGAGGCTGCCCGCCAGCTCGTAGCGGTCCGCGACGTTGAGGTTGATCGTGAACTCCCGCAGGATGGGATCGTTGGCCGGAGGAGCATATTGGAGGGAGACCGGCCCGGAGGTCACCTGCAGCGGCGGTCCGCCCGGAACCAGCGAACCCGCCACGCTCTGGTCCGCCTGCACGACCTTGAACTTTCCTGCGGCGGGACGGACGCTCGCGGCGCTCAGCGACGCCAGAA
>DASQOM010000053.1:0-6954 GCA_035644495.1 Planctomycetota bacterium
GAGATCCGCGAGCTGAAATCCGAGTTCAAATCTCTGCTCGACCTTTTTCCCTTCGAGGCGGAGCCGCCGCTCCCCGCAAAATCGAGGAAGCTGTCCTGGCCCGTCGACGTCGGCAGGGGAACCTATACGGTCCTGGCGGACATCCGGAGGCAGATCGCCTTCCTGGGCGAACTGCTGGTGAGCCTGGGGCGCGCCCTGATGCACCCGAAGGAGATCCGCTGGCGCGACGCCCTCGCGGTGGCGGATGCTGCCGGCGTCAACGCGCTCCCGATCATCACGCTGATGGGCTTCCTGATCGGCCTGATTCTGGCCTTCCAGTCGGCCGTGCCCCTCAAGCAGTTCGGCGCCGAGCTCTACGTGGCCGACCTGGTCGCGATCTCGGTCGTCCGCGAGCTCGGCCCCCTGATGACGGCCATCCTGCTCGCCGGCCGCTCCGGCTCCGCGTTCGCCGCGGAGATCGGGACGATGAAGGTCAACGAGGAGATCGACGCGCTGACGACCATGGGCCTCGGGCCGGTGCGCTTCCTCGTCGTCCCCCGCATCCTGGCGGGAACCTTCGTCTCGCCGCTGCTGACCCTCTATTTCAACCTGGTCGCGCTCGTGGGCGCCGCGGTCGTCGTCATGTCGTTCGGCTATCCGATCGTCACCTACAACAACCAGGTGATGCACGCGCTGACCCTGACGGCCGTCCTGAGCGGCCTGCTGAAGTCGTTCGTCTTCGGCATCATCATCGCGGGGGTCGGCTGCCAGCGCGGCCTGACGACCGGCACCGGCGCGATCGCGGTCGGCGTCTCGACCACCAAGTCCGTGGTGGCCGGCATCCTGCTCACGATCCTCGTCGACGGGGTCTTCTCCGTGGTCTATTACGCGCTGGGCGTCTGATGGCCGACGACACGATCATCCGCGTGGAGAACTTCAGCGCCGCCTACGACGGCACGACGGTGATCGACGACATCACGTTCAGCGTGAAGCGCGGCGAGGTCTTCGTCATCCTGGGCGGCTCGGGCTGCGGCAAGAGCACGCTGCTCAAGCACATGATCGGGCTGTATCCGCCGGCGAAGGGGAAGATCTTCATCGAGGGGAAGGACATCACGGCGGCGGCGGGTGCGGAGCGGCTGGAGATCCTGAAGCGGATCGGGGTGATGTACCAGATGGGCGCGCTGTTCGGGTCGATGACGATGCTCGAGAACGTGCGCCTGCCGCTGGAGGAGTACACGACGCTGCCGAAGGACGCGATGGACACGATCGCGCGGATGAAGCTGCAGCTGGTGTCGATGAAGGGGACCGAGCACCAGATGCCTTCGGAGATCAGCGGCGGCATGAAGAAGCGCGCGGCGATCGCCCGGGCCATGGCCCTCGACCCGCAGATCCTCTTCCTGGACGAGCCGTCGGCCGGCCTGGATCCGATCACGTCCGCCGACCTCGACCACCTGATCATCAAGCTGGCGAAGAATCTCGGGATCACGTTCGTGGTGGTCACGCACGAGCTGCCGAGCATTTTCACGATCGCCGACCGGGTGATCATGCTGGACAAGCGCGTCAAAAAGATCGTCGCCACGGGGAAACCCGCCGAGCTGCGGGATCACTCGGACAACCCGTGGGTGCGGCAGTTCTTCAACCGGGAGGCCGAGGCCGCGAAAGCGGGCTAGGAGCGACATGAGCCAGGAGCAGAACTACTTCAAGCTGGGGATGTTCGTCCTCGGGGCGGGGGTCATCCTCGTGGTGGCCATCGTCGTCCTTGGAACGGCCCAGCTCTTCGAGAAGCACTTCGCGGTCGAGAGCTACGTGGACGAATCGGTCCAGGGGCTGGACGTCGGGGCCCCCGTGAAGTATCGCGGCGTGAAGATCGGCGAGCTCGAGAAATTGGACTTCGTGGCGAAGGTCTATGGAAACCAGGACGGCCGCATCCGGCTCCTCATGAAGTTCCACCCGGAGGCTGCGCCGAAGGGGAAGGATGGCAAGACGGAGGAGAGCCCGGCGGCGACGATCGATCGGCTGGTCAGCCTGGGAATGCGGGTGCGGCTGGCCTCGGCCGGACTCACCGGAGGCGTCTACCTCGAGTTGGACCTGATGGATCCCAAGGAGCACCCCGTCAAGCCGATCGACTGGACGCCCCAGAACTCCTACATGCCCTCGGTTCAGAGCGTCGGGACGCGCCTGACCTCGCACGTCGAGACGATCCTCGAGCAGATCGAACGGATGAAGCTCGACGAGATCTCGGCGAAGATCGGCGTCGTCCTGGACGGCCTCGACAGGATGGTGAAGACGGTCGAGCCCGGCATCCAGGACCTGCGCAACGCGGCCCAGAGCGCGGACGGCCTGCTCAAGGACTTCCGGAAGGTGGTCACCGGGGAGATCATCAGCCAGATCAAGACGCTGCTGGCGCGGACCGACGAGGTGATCGCGAACGAAATCGCGCCGCTGCTCCGGGGCATCCGTGCGACCACCGACAAGCTCCCCGCCAGCGTCGAGAGGATCGACACCGCCCTCGACCGCGTCACGGTGACGCTCCGGCGGGTCGACCGGACATTCTCGGAGGACACGGGCTCGATCGACGAGGCGCTCGACAATCTCCGGGTGGTGTCGCAGGACCTGCGCGACCTGACGGGCCAGGTCAAGCGGCATCCCGCGGGGGCGATCTTCGGCGAGGCTCCTCCGAAAAAGGCGGTGAACAAGTGAAGCACGCGTGGGTCCTGCTCCTGGTCGCGGCGTCGGGCTGCGTCGATCTCAAACAGCCGTATCCCGACCGGAAGTTCTACACGGTCGAGGCCCGGCGCGGCGGGGCGGAGCGGCCGCCGGCCGCGGGCTCGGTCCTCCGGGTGCGCACGTTCGGCGCGTCGAAGATGTGCGACGGCGCGGAGATCGTGACGAGGACCGAGGACGCGGTGTACGAGACGGATTTCTACAACGTGTTCTTCATGCCGCCGGCGCAACAGGTCCGGGAGCAGACGCTTCGCTGGATCGCCGGGTCGAAGCTGTTCGCGCATATCGTCGGAAACGGCAGTTCGGTGGCGGAGACGCACGTGCTGGAAGGCAGCCTGGTCTCGATGGTCGGCGACTACCGGAAAAACGACTCCCCGGTGGCGGTCCTGGAGATTCAATTCATGCTGGTCCGGGTTTCGACGGAGCCCGTGGCCATTCTCCACCAGAAGATCTATCGCCAGGAGATCCCGATCCCGACGGCCACGCCGGAGTTCCTGATCAAAGGCTGGGCGGACGGCTTGACGAAGATTCTGGCCGCGCTGGAGGACGACCTCGCCAAGGGGGAGCGGTCGGAGAAGAAGTAGTTCAGCCCCGTCCGTCGAAGACGGCGAACCAGCCGGGGGCCACGGGCGTGACCTGCTCGCCGGAGAGGAAGGTTCGGGGACGCGGCGCGGGCGGGTTGAAGTAGTACAACCAGCAGTTCCCCGGGTGTCCGAGGTCTTGCGTCAGGAACATCACGACCCGCCGGTCCGTCTCGTCGCGGCAGGTCCTGACGATCCGGTTTTCATACGTGGATTCGGCGTTCGGCTCCTTCATCTCCACGAGCGTTTGGGGATCCCGGTCGGTGCCGACGGTGAAGCGGTACTCCTTGCCCGGGGTCACGATCCTGGGCTCAAGGAGTCGCACCAGCGCATCATCATGATCCTTCCGTTGCGCATCCTCGCGGAGACTCCGCCGCTGTGCCGTGTAGGGGTGGTAAGGGATGATGACGAAGATGCCCAGGGGCGTGAAATAGATCAGGACCCCCAGAAGCACGAGCACGCTGAGGAACTTCAGGAAAACCCGGAGGTAGAGCCGGCCGGGGCGGACGATGTCGGAGGTCATCCGCCTACTTCGGCGGCAGTTCCTTGGCGGTCGCGACCGGGGCGGCGGGCGACGAGGTCTGGAACACGCCGGAGATGGTCCGCAGCATCGAGTCCCGCGTGAAGGGCTTCACGACGTAGGCCCGCGCTCCCTTCTGCACGGCGGCCAGCGCGGCCTCCTTCGAGGCGTCGCCAGACAGCACCACCACCGGCGAATTGGTATTCTCGCAGAGCCAGGACACGAACTGGTATTCGTCGGGCGAGGAGAGGCCGACGTCGAGAATGACCGCGTCAACCTTCCGGTTTTCCGTGAGCAGCTGCATCGCCTGCGCGGCCTGCTCTTCCAGGACCTGATAGCCCGCTTCGCGGAGCAGGGCGGCCAGGGCCTGGCGGTACTTGAGCATGTCGCCCAGAAGCAGGATGGAGCGGCGGACCCCGGGCGGCACGGCATACGGCGAGCGCATGACCTGCGTCGTCCCCTTCTGCGCCGCCGGGAGGCGCGTGCTGGAGTCCGCCTTGAGGTGGACCATGGTCGCGCCTTCGCGGTCCATGATCTTGACGTATCCTTTCGTGGCCAGCACGTACATCGCCCGCAGCGCCTCATAGCGCGGGTAGAGCGACAGGCGGATCACCTCCGAGATGCCGACGCGGCCGCTGATCTGGCTGTAAACGGCCGTCAGCAGGTCCGGGTTGAGCCCCAGCTTGTCCGCGATGAACGGCTTCGTCGTGCGGATCGGGATCATGGACTCGTCCCGCACGGTCTTGCGGATGACCGTCAGCTCGTCCGCGCGGCGGGCCGCTTCGAGCATGACGGACGTGGGCGAGGCGTCGACGACGACGTCGGCCAGCGGGAAGTCCTTCGGCTTGGCGGGCTCGGGCCCCTCGGTGAATTCAAATTTGGCCTCGGTCCAGGAAAAGAGGTCGTAGATCTCCTCCTGGGCCTGCTCGCGCAGGGCGGTCTCGATGTCGGTCTTGGTGACCAGTCCCTGGCGGCTCACCAGCTCCCCGAGGCGCTTGCCGGTCTTCTGCTGTTCGACGAGCAGTTGATCCAGCTGAGTGCGGGTGATCTTGCGCGTCCGGATGAGGATCTCGCCCAGCGAGCTCGTCTTGCGGGTGCTCGTCGAGATCAGCCTCATTCCGTCCGGGCCGAGGTAGATCATCTTCTGCATGGGCCCCTGGAGGATGGTCAGAAGGCCGGCGCTCTGCCGCTGGGCGAGGTGCTGGAGCAGATCCGCAAAATTGAAGATCGAGACGTCTCCGCGGAGTTCACCCATGATTACGCATTCTCATACTATCACGTCACCCGTTCAAGACGTTTGCGATCCGTTCGAGGAGCAGATCTTCCTTGAAGGGCTTCACGAGGACGTACCGGGCCCCGCACTGCAGGGCGTTGTTGATCGCCTGTTTGCTGGCGTTTCCGGCCAGGACGATGAACGGCACCTTCATCTTGTCCCGCAGGAGTTTGCAGTACAGAAGGCCGTCCTCGGTCTCCAGCGGGACGTCGATGACGGCGACGTCGGCCGCCCGCCGCTCGAAATCCTGGGTCTTGTCGGTGGGGAGGCTTTCCACCACGTCGTACCCCGCCGAGCGGATGAAAAGGGCGAGGGCCTGGCGGAAGGTCGGCAATTCGCTGACCAGCATGACGGAGTGGCCGGCCGAGGGGCCGCGCTCGTCGGCGGGAGTCACCGCGCGGCGGAGCACCGTATGGGGGCCCACGCCGCCTTCGCCGCGATCCCGGATCTTGATGACGCCGCGCTGCGCCAGTCCATAGAGGGTCCGCAGCACGGTGAACTTCGGGAAGAGCGATTCCTCGATGATATGGCCCACCGAGCGCTCGCTGTCGACGAGCGGGAGAATGTCCTCGATCGCATTCCGGTCCAGGCTCGGGTCGTCGAGCGACGCCGGGAGCTCGAGCCGCTCGGCGACCAGGCGCACGTCGGGGATGACCGACTGGATCCGCGCGAGCTCGTCGACGCGGCGCGCGGCCTCGATCATGAGGGACATCACGTTGGCGTCGAGGACCACGTTGGCCAGGGGGCTCGGATCGCCGGCGGGGGCGCCGCCGCCGCCCTCGGTGAACATGAACGTCGCGCCGTTCCAGGTGAAGAGGTCATAGACCTCCTCGGCCACCTGCTCGCGCAGCGCGCTGTGGATCACCGAGTTGTCGAGGATGCCGCGGCGCGCCACGATCTCGCCGAGCGGGGTGGCGGTGCGGCGCTGCTCGGCCAGCAGCTCGTCGAGCTGGTCCCGGGTGATCTTCCCCGTCCGGATGAGGATCTCGCCGAGCGGGTTGGTCCGCCGGGCGCCGCTCACCAGCCGGATCCCCTCGTCCTGGAAGTGGATCACCTTCTTCTGGTTGTCCTGGAAGACCGCGAGGTAGCCCTTGCAGCCGGACATCGAAAGCATCTGCAGGATGTTGGAGATGCCGAGGACCTCGACGTCGCCCTTGATCTGTCCCATCCTGTCAGCGCACCGGCTCGGCGGGTGGGGCCATCTTGACCGTGTTTCCCTTGCGGTCCTGCGCCTTGACGTAGCCGAGCACCAGCAGCCGGTAGATGGCGCGCATGGAGATGAACCGGGGGAAGATGGAGCCGTTCACGACCTCTCTCACCGTGCGGCGGCCGTTGATCAGGGGGATGATGTCGTCGACGACCTCGACGTCCTCGCCCAACTCCTCCGCCTGAATCTCGAAGGGGAACTTGATCAGGCTCATGTCGTCATCGCTGAGGATCTTGCGGATCATGAACAGCTCGTCGGCGCGGCGGGCGGCCTCGAGGATGAGGCCGGTCATGTTGGCGTCGAACGTGACGCCGGAAAGGGGATTGTTCTCCTCCGGCTTGGGTGCGCGTCCTTCGTTGAACTCGAAGGCCGCCTCCTTCCACATGAACATGTCGAAGATCTCCTCCTCGATCTGCTCGCGGAGGGCGTCCTCGACGTCGCGCTTCTGGACAAGGCCGCTTTCGACGGCGATCTGCCCGAGCTTCCAGCCGAGCAGCTTCTGCTCCTTGAGCAACGCGTCCAGGTCCTCCTTGGAGATCCGCTTGCGGCGGAGGAGGATCTTGCCGAGCTTGTTGATGCGCTTCATCGTCGACGAGAGGAGGCGCATGCCCTTCGGGCTGAAGTGGATGGTCTTCTTGTCGTCGTTCTTGAAGAGGGTGAGGATCCCCTC
>DASQOM010000054.1:0-4827 GCA_035644495.1 Planctomycetota bacterium
CAACTAGGTATATCATACCACCCGCAAGGCTCCGCTCAAAACAGCCTGGCTGGTTTGGGCGGCTACGGGAGCGCGGCGACGCAGCGGCCGCAAAGGGTGGGGTGGGCGGGTGTCTTGCCCACGTCGGCCCGCAGCGTCCAGCAGCGCTCGCACTTGGGATGCCCGCACTTCTCGACCTGGATCGACAGGCCCTTCACGTCGGCCGATTCCGGGCCGACCGGCGTCGCCGACACCCGCGCCTCGGACACGATGAACACCGACGGGAGATCCGTCGACTGGAGCGCCTTCTGCAGCTCGGGGTCCGCCGAGTGCAGGGTGACCTTCGCCTCGACCGACTTGCCGATGGTCCCCGCGGCGCGCAGCTTCTCCAGCTCGCGCTGCACCTCGGTCCGCACCCTGAAGATCCGATCCCACTTGGAATCCTTCTCGACCGGCCCGGGCTCGGGCCATTTCGCCAGGTGGACGCTCTCCGCCTCCCGGCCCGTCAGGTAACCCCAGACCTCCTCCGCCGTGTGGCAGAGCATCGGCGCGAGCATCTTCACCAGCGCCGCCAGGATCTCCTGCATCGCCGTCTGGCCGGAGCGCCGCTCGCGCGAGTTCCGGCCCGACGTATACAGCCGGTCCTTGGTCACGTCGAAATAGATCGAGCTCATCTCGACGACGCAGAACTGGTAGAGGTCCTGGTACGCGCGGAAGAACTGGTAGTTTTCGTAGTGCTGCGTCACCCGCTTCACCAGCGAAGACAGCTCCGCCAGCGCCCAGCGGTCGACGTCGACCAGGTCCGTCACCCGGTCCTTCGCCGGATCGAAATCCGACGTCATGCCCAGGAAGTACCGGATCGTGTTGCGGATCTTCTTATAGGGCTCCGCGCGCTCCTTCAGGATCTCCCAGGACATCGGCAGGTCGTCGGTGAAATCGATGCCGGCAATCCAGAGGCGCAGCAGCTCCGCGCCGATCTTGGCCACGACCTCGTCGACCGCGATGAGGAATCCCGACTTCGACAGCTTGTCGCCGGTGCGCGCGTCGACCAGGAACCCGTGCGTGACGACCTCCTTGAAGGGCGCCTCGCCGGTCGAGAGCAGGCTGGCCAGCAGCGAGACCTGGAACCAGCCGCGATGCTGGTCCGTCCCCTCAAGATAGAGCTCGGTGGGGAAGTGGAGTTCGGGGCGCTTCATCAGCACGGAGCGGTGGCTCGCGCCGGACTCGAACCAGACGTCGAAGATGTCCGACTCCTTGACGAACTCGGTCGAGCCGCACTCGCACGTGGTGCCGGCGGGGAGGATGTCCTTCGCCTCGGTGGTGAACCACGCGTCGGCGCCGCCCTTCGCAAACAGCTTCTTGACGGCGTCGAAGGTGACCTGGCTGAACAGCAGCCTTCGGTCCTTCGCGCAATAGAACGCGGGGATGGGGACGCCCCAGGAGCGCTGGCGGGAAATGCACCAGTCGGGCCGCCCCTCCAGCATGCTCGAGATGCGCGTCTCGCCCCAGCCGGGGACCCAGCGGGTCTTCTTGACGGCCTCCAGCGCCTTCTGGCGCGCGCCGTTATGGTCGATGAGAACGAACCACTGCTCGGTCGCGCGGAAGATGACGGGCTTCTTGCAGCGCCAGCAGCAGGGATAGTCGTGCGCGAACTCCTCGGAGCTGCAGAGGCGCCCGCTCTTCCTCAGCGTCTCGATCACGTCGGGATTCGCCGCGAATACCTGCTTGCCCTCGAAGCCCGGCGCTTCGGCGGTGAAGAGGCCGGCTTCGTCGACCGGTGACAGCATCGGCAGCTTGTACTTCAGACCGGTCTCATAGTCCTCGGCGCCGTGGCCGGGCGCCGTGTGGACGAGGCCCGTGCCGTCCGTCGTCGTGACGTATTCCGCCAGCACCACGGGACATTCGTGACCGTAGAGCGGATGCTTGTACTTCTGGCCCTCGAGCTCCCGGCCCTTGATCGAGCCGATCTGCTCGCCGATCTCGAAGCGCTTTCGCACCTCTTCGAGCCGCTGCGGCGCGATGATCGCCTCGCCGCCCCGGAACTTGCAGATCGCGTACTCGAGGTTGGGATGCACGGCGACGGCGACGTCCGCCGGAATCGTCCAGGGCGTCGTCGTCCAGACCAGCAGCTCCGTCTTCGGTCGCGTCGTCATCTCGAACGCGATATAGATCGACGGCGACTTCTCGCTCTTGTACTCCAGCTCCGCCTCGGCGAGGGCGGTGCGGTCGTTGATGCACCAGTGGATCGGCCGGCGCCGCTTGGCGATATGGCCGTTCTTCCAGAGCAGCTCGAAAACCTCGATGATGCCCAACTCGTACTGAGGATCGATCGTCAGGTACGGCTTGTCCCAGTCGCCCAGCACGCCGAGCGACTTGAACTGCTTGCGCTGGATGTCGATGTACTTGCGCGCGAAGTCGAGGCAGAGCTTGCGGATGTCGGCCTTGGACATGTCGCGCGCCTTCGGCCCGAGATCCTTGACGACCTTGTGCTCGATCGGGAGGCCGTGGCAGTCCCAGCCGGGGATATAGGGCGACGCGAAGCCCTTCATCGTCCGGAACTTCACGACCATGTCCTTCAGGACTTTGTTCTGGCCGGTGCCGACGTGGACGTCGCCGTTGGCATAGGGCGGGCCGTCGTGGAGCACCCACATCGGCGCGCCCTTGCGGGCGGCCTGGATCTTCTCGTAGAGCCGCTCCTTCTCCCATTTCTCACGGATGCGCGGCTCCATCTGGGTGAGGCTGGCCGCCATGGGGAAGTCGGTCTTCGGCAGGTTGAGGGTGTCTTTGTAGGTTTTTTCCGCCATCCGTGGCGTGTCATCTTATGAGAAGCGGAGGGGTGCGTCAAAGGTCGCGTTGTGATAGGATGCCGTTCATGGCGGAAGCGCCGTACAAGGAATATAACCTGTCGGACGGGGTGACCTACGGGCCGGTGAAATCCCGGCGGCTGGGCAGCTCCCTCGGGGTCAACATCCTCCCCTTCGGAGTGAAGGTCTGCTCCTTCAACTGCAACTATTGCCAGTGCGGGTGGACGACCGACACCGTCGATCCCGTCGCGCTCGCCAAGTATCGGTTCCCGACCGCCCGCGAGGTGGGGGACGGCCTGCGGCAGACGCTGGAGGAGCTGAAGGCCCGGGGCGAGCAGCTCGACTGCATCACGCTGGCGGGCAACGGCGAGCCCACGCTGCACCCGGACTTCCTCGACGTGGTCAAGGCGATCCTGTCCGCGCGCGACGAGGTCATGCCCGGCGTCCGCGTCGACATCCTCTCCAACGCCGCGCACCTCGACCGGGCGTCGGTGGTGGAGGGCCTGAACCTGCTGGACGCCCGCTATATGAAGCTCGATGCGGGCAATGAGGGGCAGTTCCTGAATATGAACTCGCCGGTGACCGAAATTGGGATCTGGGACATCCTGAAGCAGCTGCCGAAGCTGAAGGACTTCACGATCCAGGCGATGTTTACGCACGGCCGGCGGGACAACACGGATTCGAAGTCGGTGATCGACTGGATCAATTCGGTGAAGCGGCTGAAGCCCAAGTCGGTCCAGATTTACACGGTGGACCGGTTCCCGGCGGACAAGAAGATCCACCGGGTGGAGCAGGAGCTGTTGGGAGAGATCGCCCAGGCGCTCACGGAGCAGACGGGCGTCCCGGCCGAGGTCTTCGGATGACGCAGTAAGCGACTCAGAGCCACTTATTGCGCACGGAGGAGGCATGAGCACCCTGATCCTGGCGTTCGCGGCGGCGTTGATGGCGGACGAAGCGGAACTGCGCGAGACGTTCTCGAGAGACATCCAGGCGAAAGAGGCTTCCGCGCGCGCGGCGGCGGTCAAGAAGCTGTCCGGCGCCAGGGAGCATCAGACGGTCGAGCTTCTGGCGGCGTCGCTCAAGGATGCCGACCTGGAGGTGAGGAAGGCGACGGCCGAGACGCTGGCCGGGGTCAGCGACGGCGGCGGCGCCGCGATCAAGCCGCTCGGCGAGATCGTCGTCGACAAGAAGGAAGACCTCGACCTCCGGCTCGCGTGCGCGAAGGCCCTGGGCGCCGCTCTGTACCGGTCGGACTCGCTCCCGTATCTGTTCAAGGTGATCTGGGAGATCGAGTCCGCCGAGCGCCAGTTTCACAAGTTCGGCGCGCAGGTGACGGCGATCATCGACAAAGTCACAGGAAAGTCCTTCGGCGCGGTCAAGGAGACCCCGGAGCGCTGGCAGGAGTGGTGGAGCGATCACAAGGACGAACTGGTCCAGGAAGACGCGAAGAAGAAGGAAGAGTGGAAGAAGGCTCAGAGGTAGGGGGACGGGGCCGGGGAGTAAGCGCGGGGGCTCGGACGTTCTAATAGTGGCCACCCCTTCGAGCCGGGCCGAAGGCAGGTTCGGACGGGACCTTGAAAGTGTGCGTCCCGGAGGCTATATTTCTAGCCAACGGGCGGGGGTGCGAGGAACGATCCACTCCCGCTTCAAACGAATGATTGGCAACGAGTGAGTTCAGGCCCCGGGACTCCGGGGCCTTTTTTTTAAGCGGAGACATCATGACTCCCCCGACCGCGACCGGCATCGAGACCACCGCGAAAAAGCACGAGACGATCGACAAGGTCGTCATCCGCTTTGCCGGTGACTCGGGCGACGGCATGCAGGTGACCGGCACGCACTTCACGAATACGTCGGCCGTGCTGGGCAACGACCTCGCCACGTTCCCGGACTTCCCGGCCGAGATCCGCGCTCCCGCCGGATCGCTGCCCGGCGTATCCGGCTTCCAGATCCAGTTCTCGTCGACGGACATCCACACGCCCGGCGACCGGCCGGACGTGCTGATCGCGTTCAACCCGGCGGCCCTCAAGGTCAACCTGAAGGACAT
>DASQOM010000055.1:0-2885 GCA_035644495.1 Planctomycetota bacterium
GAGAAGACGGCCCTGCATCTCCACGATACGTACCATCGCGCGGTGGGGAATGCCGTGGCGGGATGGAAGCGGGGCGTGCGGATCTTCGATTCGAGCGCCGGAGGAATCGGCGGCTGTCCTTATGCTCCGGGCGCGACCGGGAACGTGGCGACGGAGGCGCTGATCGAGGCGTTCCGGGCGCAGGGAGAGGAGGCCGCGGGGGATCTGGCCGCCCTGGCGGTCGCGCGGAGGATTATCGCTCCGTCGCTCGGGAAAAGCCCCGTATAATGAAGGCTCTCCGAAACTTTAGGGCGGGCTGAACGGTTGACTTCTTAGTTGGAGTGACGACCCATGAACAGCAGTCTGAAAAGCCTCGTCCTGATCCTGGCTTCCGCCGTCCTTTTCGCCGCCGCGCCCGCCGTTCCGGCCGGGGACACCTACTATCCCCTCGCCAAGGGGAACAAATGGGTCTACAGCACCGACTTCGCCGAGGACGCAGAGCTGATCCACGAGGTCATCGGGACGGAGAAGGTGGGCGACGTGGACTGCTTCGTCGTCGAGCACAAAACGGTCGTCCCGAGCCTGGGCCCCCGCATGATGCGCAAGGAATGGCTGGCGCCGGACGGCGACGGCGTGATGATGCGGAAAGTGTCCCGCGGAAAGAGCGAGATGGAAGTGGTCGCGCCGTTCTTCAAGATCAAGCATGTGCTCCGCAAGGACGACGAATGGAAGGGCCAGGCGAAGGCCGAGGAGAACCCGCCGGTCTACGACTTCCGCGTCGAAGGCGAGGAGGACGTCGAAGTCCCGGCGGGGAAGTACAAGGCGGTGAAGGTCCACGTCCGCATCGAATCCGGCACCCGGCATTCCGCGGAAGGCACCGAGTGGTACGCGAAAAACGTCGGCATCGTGAAGATCGAGATGACCATCCGCGCGGCCGGCGAAGAGTTCACGATGATCTCCGAGCTCAAGCGGTTCGAGCAGGCCAAATAGCCCCCCGGTTCCCGCTGGATTCGGCGCCGAAAACGCCGATATAATACCTTTATGAAGCGGGTCGGCGTCTGGCTGGCCCGGGGGATCGTCGTGGCGGCAGTGCTGCTCGCGGGCGGAACGCTCGGAGACCCCACTCCCTCCCGCACCGCCCGTGCGCTTGCCCTCGTCCGCGGGCAGGATTTCACCCCGGTGTTCGATCTCGCCGGCCGCCGAATCGAAGCGTATTTCGATCCCCGGAAGGTCGACCTCTTCCTGGACGACGTCTTCGGCCTCGCCGGCAAGTGGAAGGCCGTCACCCGCGGCCGGGAGTCGTACGAGCGCTACGTGCGAAAGTCCTTCGAAGAGCGGGTCTTCAGCGAGCACGGGTTCGAGACGGTGCTGGCGCAGATCCGCTCGGACTGCGTCTACGGGATGGCGGCCGTGGAGAACCGGCTCCTCGTCGCGCTGTACGACGATATCCGTCCGGGGAAGCCGGAGCTGCGCTTCCAGAGCTTCCAGGCGCAGTACCGGGACCTCGCCGCCGACCTGGCCCCCGAGGTCGTCCGCGACCTCGGAATGAATTTCGTCACGTTCGCCGGCAGCGACGCCACGGCGGTCCTTTTCGTTGCGGCGCTGAGCTCCACCGGACTGCTCGGGACGTCGGTCGCCGCCGGCGGCGCGGGCGGGCCGGCGACGTTCGGCATCAGCCTCGCAGTGGGGTTGATCGCCGGGATCGCCCTGGATGCGGTCGTCGGCGGGATGTATGAAGACGCCGCGCGGATGGAAGTCCGGCGGCAGGTCAACGCGCTCCGGAACCGGGTGCTCGACGGCGTCCACGACACGCTCGTGGCGTCGATTCTCTCGTATCGGGCGCTGCAGGAGCGCTGCGTGGTCCAGCTGGTCGAAGGAGAGTTGCATGAACGCCTTGCTGATCGCCCTTAGTCTTCTCTGCGCGCAGTCGACGGTCGCCCGCCGCGTGGCTCGGGAGGTCGTGGACTCCTTCGGCCGCGAGGCGGTCGAGGCGGCGGAGCCGCGAGTCCTCCGGCTGGTCGAGGCGTATGGCGAGGAGGCCGGGACGGTGCTTCGGAAAGTGGGGCCGTCCGGGGTCCCGGTGCTGGAAAGGTTCGGCGCTCCGGGCCTGCGGATCCTTGCGCGCTGGGGCGACGACGGCGTCCGGCTGCTCGCGCTCGAGGGGGAGACCGCGACGGCGGCGCTCGCCCGGTATGGGGAAGAGGGCGTCGAGCTCATGATCCGCCATCCCGGAATCGGCCGGGATCTTCTGACCCAACTGGGCGGCCAGGTGCTGCGGACGCCGCTGAAGACGGAGAGCATGGTCACGCTGGGCCGGCTCTCCGATCCGATCCGCAACTCGGGCCGCTCGGCCGAGATCCTGTCGGTGGTGGAGAAATACGGCGACCGCGCCTGCGATTTCCTCTGGCGCAACAAGGGGACGATCTTCGTGGGCGCGCTTCTGGCCACGTTTCTGAACGATCCGAAGCCCTATATTGACGGCGTCAAGCAGCTGGTGGTGAATCCCGCCTCACAGCTGGCGCATGAGGCGGCGTCGCAGACGAACTGGACCCTCGTCGTCATCGTCGGAATGCTGATCGCGAGCGCGGGGCTGGGGATCCGCTGGGCGTGGTCCTCGAGGGCGTCGCGGGCGTATGTCCTTGACTCCCCCGGAGGGCGTCCCTAGAATGTCGCTCGCGTCCCGGCCTGATGGGGCTGTAGCTCAGTTGGGAGAGCGCGTGAATGGCATTCACGAGGCCGAGGGTTCGACCCCCTTCAGCTCCACCAGACCTGGACCTGCCGTATTCCGTCCCCTCCTCCACACCCCCCTTCCGCGCGCGTCCTATATAGTAGATAATCCGGTGCGGAGAACCCGCTGATGGGCCTCGCGGCCGCTTTCCTCTGCCTCGTGCTCCAGGTTCAGGAGG
>DASQOM010000056.1:0-26044 GCA_035644495.1 Planctomycetota bacterium
GCGGTCGGCTACTGCGGCGTGGTGATGGACAAGGCCTCTGAGAGCCCGACGTCGAAATAGGGTGCGGAGCTCTGTGAACGGTTATGAAGGGTAGATAGGAGAACCGAGTGAAAAAGATAGAAGCGATCATCAAGCCGCACCGCCTGGAGGACGTAAAGTCGGCCCTGACCCAGGTCGGCGTCCAGGGCATGACGGTCAGCGAAATCCGCGGATTCGGCCGCCAGAAGGGCCACAAGGAGCAGTACCGGGGCGCCGAGTATACGGTCGACCTCGTGCCCAAGGTGAAGGTGGAAGTCGTCATCGCAGACTCGGCCGTGCAGGCTGCCGTGGACGCCATCGTCCGAGCGGCGAAGACCGGCGAGATCGGCGACGGCAAGATCTTCGTCCTCCCCCTGGAGTCCGCGGTGCGGATCCGGACGGGAGAGAAGGGAGACCAGGCAATCTGAAGAGTATTACGGGGAGGGGCTGCCCGGCCCACCAGGGCCGGCAGCCCCTTCCCCGACCGTAAATTCCACTAACCCCAGTGAACCCCCCGCTCATCTTCACGGGGGGTTTTTATTTTCTCCGCAGTGTTTCTTCGACCTGCTCCAGCGCGCGCGCGAAGGCGTCCTCGCCGCCCCTCTCCCGCCAGCGCGCCAGCAGCGACCGGCGGCCCGACGATTTCTCTCGAAACTCGCTGCTCACGAAGCGCGCCCAGCGGAGTTCGCGGTCTTCGCCCGGACGGACGGGATCGCTGAAAACCCGGCGCAGCGCTTCCTTCCAGCCCGCCGGCGGTGGCGAGGAGGTCCCCGTCGCCAGCCGCCGCGCGTAGCGCAGCGAATTCAGCGTGACTTCGGCGCTCAGCATCGCGGCCCCCAGGTTGCAGCAGGCCGAGTCCGGATCGGGATCCGCTGCGATATGCCCCTGCGCGGCGTTGTAGCCGCTGTGCTTGATCGAGTCCTGCAGCGTGTGGAGGCCGATCCCCAGCAGCGTCAGCGTGGCTTCGACGTCGTCGGCGTGGGACTGGAACTCGAGGAAGGCCCGCTCCAGCACCCGGCGCGCTTCCGCATTGCCGTATTCGATCTCGCCGCTGACGGGGTTGACGTAGAAGGCCGGCAGCACGGCCGAGCGCAGGCCGATGGCGGGGAAGTGGAGGAGGTGTCCGGTGGCGGGGAGGGCCCAGGCGGTCGCTTCCGCGACCCGGCGGCCGTAGGCGCGCGCCGGAGTATCGCCCTCGGCGACCAGATCGTAGGTGCCGCTGCAGACCACCCAGGGGATGGTCAGGGGGTTGACGATGCCGGCAACGATGCGCCGTTCGGTGGCGACGGAGCTCGTGTCGGGGTGGTGGTCGGTCCAGGCGTCGGCGGCGGCGATGGTGAGGGATTCCGACGGCGACCAGCCGGCCCAGCGGGCGAGGACGTAGGTGGCGTCGAAGTGGATTTCCGCGCAGGTGTCGGGGCCGCGCATCACGCTGGTGCAGCCCGCGGCGGCGAGCGCCGCGAGGATCGGCAGGATCATCTTCATGTTCCCCCCCTCTCACCCATACTCTAGTTAGGGCTGGAAAACGCCGTGCGAAGCCTTCGAAAAGACTTCATGAACGGGGGGCCGGCCGGGGTATCATGGTTTTTGAAGGGAATGGGGATCGTCGGCTCCAACGCGGGCGACGGGAAACGTCTAATACCCGTCCTTCCGGACCGACCATAAGGAGATCGTTATGCTCTGCACGGCCGTCGCGCTCCTGCTGGGAATGGGCGTCCTTCCGGCAGTCCAGGACGAGGACCGCATCCAGAAACTCATCCAGACCTTCAGCGAGGGGAACAAGGACGAGCGCGGCCTCGCGGTCGACGACCTCGTGAAGATCGGCAGACCGGCCATCGAGGCGCTGAAGAAAGCCGCGGTGAGCAGCGACCTGGAGGTGAAAGGCCTCGCGGCGCAGGCGATCGAGAAGATCGAGTGGCTGGGTCTCGAGAAGCTGAAGAAATACGCCAAGGAGAACCTCGACGAAGGCTCGACCGTGGAGCTGTCGAAGATCCGGAGCCTCGGCCGCTGGCTGCCCGACACGCGGATCTACGAGGTCACGGGCGTCAACGCCGCCAACGGACCCGCTGCGATGATGGGGCTCCCGCCCCCGCACAGCATGTTCGCGATCCGGAAGTACGAGGACGGCTTCCACCGCCTGCTGGTCAAGGGGGTGTATTCGACGAACTCCATCAACACCCTGCTGCAGATGTCGAAAATCATGATCGGCGAAGAGGACGCGGCCATGGACTTCGCGATCGCCTATATGGAGCTGTCGAGCGCGGGCGCGAACCAGAACACGGCGGCGATGATGATGCAGGGCGCGTCGCGTCTCGAGAAGGTGCCCGACGGCTGGGCGCTGGTCTCGAGCATGTACGGGAGCAACGTGCACTTCAAGACGTCGAAGGACGGCATGCTCACCGAGATCCAGCAGAAGGGAAACGTCTACAACGCCTACACCGCCGGCGGGGAGGCCGCGATGGAGGAGCGCGCCAAGCTGGAGATCGAGAAGCTGCGCCTCGAGGTCGACGCCCTCAAGCGCCAGCTCGAGAAGAAGTAGCCCTCCAACCAGCCGGGCTTGTTGGAGCGGGGATCAGGTCTCGATGCGGCCGGTCAGGATCGTGATGTCGTCCGACTGCTGCTGGCCGGCGCGGTGCACTTCCAGGGCATCCGTCAGGGTCTTCACCGCGTCCTCGGACCAGAGGTGGGAATTGACGCGCATCCACGTCGTGAGGCGCTCCATCCCGAACTCCTCGTTGACGGGATTCATCAGCTCGTTCACGCCGTCGGAATAGATCAGGAAGCGGTCGCCCGGATACAGCGGCACCGTCTCCTCGGTCAGCGTATCCAGGAACTTCGCGTCCGGGACGACCCCCAGGACCAGCCCCTTCGGCGCGACTTCGACGATCGTCTTCCCGACCTCGCGACAGAGCAGCATCGGTGTGTGGCCGGCGTTCGAGACGGTCATCGTGTGCCGCAGCGGATCCAGCAGCACGAAGAACGCCGTCACAAAGCGGCCCTTTTCCAGGTCGCGCAGCAGCACGCGGTTGACGGAGGCCAGGATCTCGCGGGGCGACGCGGTCATGGACGCCATCGTCCGGATCGAGGCCCGCGCCTCGACCATCAGCAGGGCGCCGGCCAGCCCCTTGCCCGAGGCGTCCGCGACGAGCAGGCCCATCCGCCCGCCCGACATGGGAATGAAGTCGTAGAAGTCGCCGCCGACCTCGCCCGCGGGCTGGTAATACACCTCGAAATCGTAACCGGTCAGGTGGGGTTTCGGGGGCAGCAGCCGGTTCTGGATTTTTCGCGCGATCTCCAGGTCCTGCTGAAGGCTGTAGAGGTTCTCCGCGATGCCGTGGAGATTGGGGCCCTCCGGCACTTTGACCTCATGGAAGCGGGTTCCGTGGCGTTTCTTGGTTTCCGACATCCCGCGTGCATTCTATCCCAAGATCGATGCCGTCGCCTGCGGATTACCGCTCGGTCTCTTCGACCTCGAGACGCATGCCGTCCATGGAGACGACGACGCTGAAGAGGCGGTGGCCGCGCCCGGCCTGCTCGGCGCGGAGCAGGGCGGGCGCCAGCGGACGCAGCACCTCCTGGCGGATGGCGTGCGTGATGCGACGGGCGCCGAACTCGTTGATCGCCTCGGATTCCTTGTCGACGATGAACGAGGGGATCTTGTCGCTGAATTCGATCGACTGGCCGGCCTTGGAATACTCCTGCTCGACGTGCTCCTTGAGCCGCATCAGGATCGAGCGCACGACCTCCTTCTGGATCTCCGCGTTGTCGACGAAGTTGAAGGGGATGATGTTGTCGCCGATCCGGTTGAGCAGTTCGGGCCGCGAGATCTCGTGGGTGAAGAACCGCTCGACCGCGCGTACGAAATGCTCCCGGATCCCGGTTTTTCGGAGGTCCGGATCTTTGATCCGCATGACCTGCTCCAGCCGGGCGCGCTCGCCGACGTCCTTGCCGCGGCCGTCTTCGGTCCGCGTCCCGAGGTTCGACGTGAAGATGATCGCGGTTTCGCTGAACGACACCGTCTGGCCGCGGCCGTCGGTCAGATGGCCGTGGTCGAGGATCTGCAGGAAAAGGTCGAGGACCTTCGGGTGCGCTTTCTCGACTTCGTCGACCAGCACCACGAGGTGGGGCGTCGCGCGCACGGCGTTCGTCAGCAGTCCGCCCTGGTTGTAGCCCACGTAGCTGGGCGGGGCGCCGACGAGCTTGTGGAACGTATGCTCCTCCTTGAACTCGGTCATGTCGAGGCGGAGGAAGCGGTTCTCGGTCCCGAAGAGGAACTTGGCGAGCTTCTGCGCGGTGATGGTCTTGCCGACGCCGGTCGGGCCGGCGAAGAAGAGGACGATCTTCGGTTTGGTCGAGATCCCGCTCGCGGCGCCCGAGAGCCGCGCGCGTGCCATATAGAGCTCGTCGCGCAGGACCTCGATCGCCTCATCCTGTCCCTTGACGCCCTCCTCGCAGCTGAACCAGTACAGCACGCGGTCGATCTTCGCGAGGCTCAGGTGGGCCCAGGGATCTTCCGGGAGATCGGGATTCGGACCGCCGCGGTAGGCGTAGACCGGCTTGGATCCGTCGGCCACCGACTCCACCTGGGATCTCCGGCGGATGTTCATCGCCACGGCGGTGACGGCGACGAGGCTGACGATGCCGACCGTGACGCGCATGGTCGTGCCGTCGGAGAGGGTCTGCTGGGCGACCGCGAGGAGCTGAAATACAGCGAGCATGAACGGTTACGCCTGCATCAAACTTCCCATAGCCTAGCGGTCTATGAATCACCAAGTCAAGCATGGACCGCCAGATCCAGCGCAGAAGGACGCCCTCGGGTTCAACGAAGCGGCCGGTTTTCCAGCCAGTCCTTCAGCCCGGGGAGGATCGGGTGCAGCCGCAGGCCGTCCGCGATGCTCAGCCAGCGCCATTCGTCCACTTCCACCGGAGAGGGCACAACCGTCTGATCCGCCGGCTCCAGACGCGTGACGAACCAGTGCAGGCGGTATTCCCCGTTGGGGGAGAGGCTTTCGTGGACCTGATCCCGCACCTGGACCGCCAGCCCGACTTCCTCCCGGACCTCCCGCGCCGCCGCTTCCGGGTGGGTCTCACCCGGCTCGACTTCGCCGCCCACGAAACACCACCAGCCGGGCGCGCGCTGCAGCGTCAGCCCGCGGCGGATGAACAGAAATTTTCCGGCGCCGTTCTCGAGGATCGCGACGACGCCGTTCTTCAGCCCGCTCATGGATTCATCTTACCACCGTCAGGGATCTGACACACCGGTCGACGAAGGCGCTATGGTACGGGTATGAAAACGCTGCTCGCCGCGCTGCTGTGCTTGGCCCCGGCCCTCCAGGACAGCCGCCCTTATGCCGATCCGACCCAGCTCGACCTGCCGTTTCCGAAGCACAGCCATCTCCAGCAGCCCTGGCGCGCCTGGATGGAGACGCGGCCGGCGACCGACTTCCTCGCCGGCGTCGGCGTCAATTACAACGTCCCCGGCAACGACGAGCTCGCGGTGCGGCTGCTGGCGGAGGCCGGAATCCGCGCCGTCCGCAAGGAGGTCGGCTGGGGCGACGTCAATGGCGACGAGACCGGCACCCACCAGGACGCGCGCCTGAAGGCGCTGTTCGCGCTTTTCAAGCGCCATGGGATGCGCCCGACGATCCTGCTCAACTGCCATCAGGGCGTGCCCTGTCCCATGCACGGTTACGACGGAACGCTCGTGGAAGACGCGCCCAAGGGCGCGACCCGGGTCAAGCTCGCGGACACGTCGAATATCGTCGTCGGCCGATCCGGCCTGAGCGGCCTCACCGATTACTGGGCCGCCGAGGCGATCATCGTCTCAATCGTCAAGGCGACGGGCGAGTGCACGCTGTCGAAGCCGCTGCCGAAGGACCTGAAGGCCGGCAAAGTCCCCATGGCGACGCTGAAATACCTGCCGCTGCATCCGCCGGGAACGCCGGAGTTCGACGAGACCGTGCAGGGCTTCGCGAAGTACGCGATGATCGTCGGCCGTCTCGTCGCGGCCGCGGGCATCGACGACTTCGACTTCGAGATCTACAACGAGCTGACCTTCGGGACGCGCTTCCTCGACATCCGCAACTACTACCCGGACCGTCCCAAGCCCGCGAAGGAGTTCCTCCACGAAGGCGGAGCCTGCTGGGAATTGGCGCGCCGGGTGAACGACGCCGTGAAAAAGGAGTTCCCGAAGGTCCGCACGATCTGGGGCTTCTCGAATACGACGTTCTTCCATACGCCCATCGAGGAGCTGCCGCCGGGCATCGACGGACAGACCTACCATCCCTACGGCACCGGGACGCGCAAGCTGCCCGAGCAGGAGTACCATCAGGAGCATCCGGCCGAGAACGTCGACGGCTTCACCCCGAAGATCGATGTCCGCCTGCCCGAAGGGATCGCGGCGACGTTCATCCAGACCGAGTCGATCCTGCGGCTGATCAACCCCGAGGCCCGCAAGCGCGCGCCGAAGGGCGTCGCCCGCTTCCGGCACTATATGACCGAGCACGGAGTGCTCGCGACCGAGTGCGGAGTGAACGACCCCGCGGGCGCCTGGACCCTGAAGTCGAAATGCGCCCTCCGCTCCTATGCGTTCTGGCTGCACCAGGGCATCGACGTCCTCCACTTCTTCTCCGCCTGGGACAAGAATCCCCTGGAGTTCGGGATCCTTCCGCTCGACCTGCCGAAGCTGCCCGCGAACGCCGCCTTCGACGACGTCGCCCCGCCGACCCTGAAGGCGATCCGTTCCCTGACGCGGACCTTCGAGGGCGCCGTGCCGCTCCTGGCAACCGCGCCGCTGTCCATCGACGTCGCCGCGGTCGACCAGCCCCGGAACATCTTCGGGGGCGAAAAAACCCTGCGGAGCCTCGATTCGCTGGTGGTGCTGCCCTGGCAGACGAAGGAGAACGAATACGTCGTCGGCGTCTACGTCATGACCTGGGACGCTGTGGCCGCCTGGCCCGAGGAGAAGTTCAAGCTGACGATCAAGGGGGCGACGCCGAAGAAGCTGCTCCTCATCGACGCGATGAGCGGCCTGGAGCTCGGCGTCAAGATCCTCCGCCAGGAGGGGACCCTGGTGGAGGTCGAGATCCCCGTCATCGACACTCCGAGACTGCTGACGCTGCGCCCCTGATCGTCAGTTCGTCACGGACACGTCGTCGATATACCAGTTGTCCCCGGTGCCGCTCATGTTGGCGTCGAACGCCACCCACAACGTGGTCCCCGTCATCACGACCGGCAGATCGAAGCTCCGCCAGGTGTTGTTCGCCTCGGCCTGCGTGAACGTCTTCAGGGTCGTCCACGTCGTGCCGTTGAAGCTGACCAGGACCACGCCGGTCTCTCCGGCCTCGAAGGACGCGCCCTTCGCCGAGAACTTCACGCGGACGGTCGACAGGCCGGCGACATTCAGGGAGCGCTTCATATACCCGGTATTGCGGCGCAGCCGCGCTTCGTGGGTGCCGGTATGCGGCGCCGGCGTCGTGACGTTGGCGATGTCGCCGCTCGTGGTCCACGCGCCCGTCCAGCCCGTCCCGCCGCTGAAGTTGGCCGACTCGAACCCGTCGGACGCCAGCGTCTGCGGGGTCGTCGTGATCGAGACCGTCGCCGGAGCGCTCAGGGCGGAGCCGTCGCTCACCGTGAAGGTGAAGCTGTCCGGCCCGTAGTACCCGGAGGTGCTGGTATAGGTCAGATTGGGTGCGCTGCCGGTCAGCGTCCCGTGCGAGGGCGGCGTGACGATCGTGTAGGTCAGGGCGTCGCCGTCGACGTCATCGCCCACGAGCGTGACGGCCTTCGCCGTGCCGGCCGGCGTGCTGAAACTCTGCGGATGGGCGACGGGCGGGTCATTGACCGGGTTGATCGTCAGGGTGATGGTCGCGAGGGCGCTGTCCGCCTGGCCGTCGCTGACCTTGAAGGTGAAGGAGTCGGTCCCGTTGACGTTGGCATTGGGCGTATACACGAGGTTGGGGGCCGTGCCCGACAGCACGCCCTTCGAGGGCAGCCCGACCACGGCATAGCTGACGACGTCGCCGTCCGGATCGCCGCCCGTCAGTACGAGGGACACCGGGGTGTCCTCGTTGGTCGCGGCGGACGCGGCGTTCGCGACGGGCGGATCGTTGACGACGCCGATCGAGATCGTCACCGTGGCGATGTTGCTCAGCAACGAGCCGTCGCTGGCCTGGAACGTGAAGGAATCCGTTCCGTTCGCGTTCGGGTTCGGCGTATACGTCGCGCTGGCCCCGGCCAGGCTCAGCGTCCCCTGCGTCGGTCCCGATACGATCACATAGGTCAGCGAGGGGCTGTCGACGTCCGTGGCCGAGAGCGTGAACGTCACCGACGAGTCCTCGAGGAGCGAGGCGGCGCCGGGGAGGGCGACCGGCGGATCGTTGACCGGAGCGATGACGATCGTCACCACCGCCACGTTGCTGTCCGCCTGGCCGTCGGCGGCCTTGAACGTGAACTGATCCGTGCCGTTGGCATTCGCGAAGGGCGTGTAAGTCGCCGTTCCGTTGAGGACGGTGACGGTCCCCATCGACGGGGGCGCCACGATCGAGTAGACCAGCGCGTCGCCGTCCGGATCGGAAGCCGAGAGCGGGAAGCTGACAGCGACGTCTTCATCCGTCGACTGCGAGCCGTCCGACGCCGTCGGGACATGGTTCACAGAGGCGATCGTGATGGTCAGCGTGGCGATATTGCTGTCGAGCGTCCCGTCGTTGGCCCTGAACGTGACCGTATCCGTGCCGCTCGCGCCCGGGTTCGGCGTGTAGACCGCGGCGCCCGTGACCGGGTCCAGCACGAGGCCGCCCTTGGTCCCGGCGGCCACGATGGAGTAGGTGAGCGCGTCGCCGTCGACGTCCGATGCCGACACCGAGAATGCGAGCGGCGCGTCGGCGGCCGTCGCGAGCGCGGCGCTCAGCGCAACGGGCGGGTCGTTGACGGGGGTGATCGTGACGACGACGGTCGCCACGTTGCTGTCATATTGCCCGTCGTTGACCTTGAACGTGAAGGAGTCGGTCCCGTTGGCGTTCGCGTTGGGGGTATAGGTGGCCACGCCGCCGTTCAGGACGACGGTTCCCTTCGCGCCGTTCGAAACGATCACGAAGGCGAGCGCGTCTCCGTCGACGTCTGCGGCCGACAGCGGGAAGACGACCGCCGTATCCTCGAGCGTCGTGATCGAGCCGTTCAGGGAGGTCGGCGGATCGTTGATCGGGTTGATCGTGACGGTGACCGTCGCGATGTTGCTGTCGAGCGCGCCGTCGTTCACTTTGAACGTGAAGACGTCGGTCCCGTTCGCGTCGGGGTTCGGCGTATAGGTCACGACCGAGCCGTTGAGGACGGCCACACCCTTGGCGCCCTGGCCGACGATCGAGTAGGTCAGCACGGCGCTGTCCACGTCGAAGGCCTGCAGGGGGATGAGCCCCTGCGCGTCCTCATTCACGACCGCAAGCCCGTTCTGGGCCACGGGCGCGTCGTTCACCGGAGTGATCGTCACGGTGACGGTCGCAAGATTGCTGTTCAGGCTTCCATCGTTCACCTTGAACGTGAAGCTGTCCGTGCCGTTGACGTCGGGGTTGGGGGTATAGGTCGCGACGGCGCCGTTCAGCACGACGCCGCCCTTCGTCGGACTTCCGACGATCGCAAAGCTGAGGGGATCGCCGTCGGCATCGGAGGCCGAGAGGGCGAAGCTCAGGGACGTGTCCTCGTTCGTCGTCACCGACTGGTCGTTGGCCACGGGCGCCGTATTGGGCTGGATGACCGTGATCGACACCGTCGCCGGCGCGCTGCTTACGGTGCCGTCATTCACCCGGAAAGTGAAGGCGTCCGCGCCGAAGTACCCGGGAGCGGGGGTATAGGTGACCGCGGGGGGCGCGCCCGAGAGGCCGCCGTGGGAGGGGGGAGCAAGGATCGCATAGGTCAGGGGATTGCCGTCCGGATCGCTGCCCGCCAGCGTGATTGCCACCGGGGTGTCCCTCAGGGTCGACACCGACTGCGGCAGGGCGACCGGCGGCCGGTTGCCGGCCGAGATCGAGAGGGAGACCGTCACCGGCGCGCTGTCGGTGATTCCGTCGTCCACGCGGAACATGAAGCTGTCGGAGCCCGTGACGCCAGAATTGGGCGTATACGTCAGGTTCGGCGCCGTTCCCGAGAGGACGCCCAGGAAGGGACCGGAACCGGTGACCAGCTCGAACGTGATCGGATCGCCGGTCGGGTCGCTGCCGGTCAGCGTGATGCCGACGGGCGTGTTCGGGGCTGTCGTGACGGACTGGGCGTTGGCGACGGGCGGCGCGTTCGTCGTCAGGGCGAGCTTGCCCGCGCCGTATTGGGGGTCGGGGCCGGGCGGGCCGACGTCGATGGCCAGCTTCCGCAGCGCGGCGGCCAGCTGGGCGGTGTTCAGGCTCGGATTCCGCTGAAGGAGCAGGGCCGCGGCGCCCGCGGTCGTCGGCGATGCGAAGGACGTGCCGAAAGACGCCTGGAAGCCGTAGGTCAACGACGTCGTCCCGTCGGGCGCGGCGATGTCGGGCTTGAGGCGTCCGTCATTCGTGGGTCCTTGGCTGGAGTAGTATTCGAGCGCCGGATTCGCCTGGGCGTAGATCGCCTGGGGGATCGCGCCGACTGCGAACGCGCCCGGGGCGCAGGCCGGATCCATGAGGCTGGAAGACGCGACGGCCGACGTGAACGAGTGGTTGAAGCTGAAGAGCGTCACGTCGAGCCCGACGGTGGAGCCGGTGTATTTGTAGACCCGGATGCGGTAGGGCGCCAGCGCCGCCGAGTAGGTGAAGGAAACCGACTCCGTGGGCAGCTGGGTGCCGCTCTGGAACGCGGTGCTGTTCGCGACCACCTGGTTCGAGCGGTTGTAGACGTAGAGGTCGAGATCGGTCGTCGAATGACCGTACTGGTTCCAGTTGAGGAAGAGCTGCACCGGGTAGCTCTCGCTCCCGATCATCGTGAGGTAGTCCTCCACCCCGTTGCCGAGATCGAGGAAGCCGTCGCTGTCGGTGTCGGTCCACGCCCCGCGCCAGTGGCGGTCGGCGTCGTTGCCCGCGGCGACGCACCACAGCACGTTGCCGCTGGTCGCGGACGTGTTGATGATGCTGCTGATGGGGCCGCTGCCGTCGTAGTAGCTCGCGTTCACCCATCCGACGGAGTGGTTGGCGATCCGGATGCCGTTGTTCTTGCAGTAGGTGGCCGCGTTTTGGAGATCGACGTCGTCGCGGACCCGGATGCAGAAGATCTGCGCGCCGGGAGCCATGTCGGCCACGTGCTCGGACACCCCGCAGCCGTGGTTCGTGACGGACTCGAGGAAGGTCGAGCCGCTCTGGCCGGACAGGAGGACCTTGACCGTGTTCGCGGGCAGCTCGCCCGCCGCGATCGTGCTGGCAAGGCCGATGAAGCCGAGGTCGACGACGGCGATCTTGACGCCGGCGCCGGTCGAGCCGGCCAGCTGCAGGCTCGACGCGCCGGTGAGCGCGACGGACTCGGAGAGGTTGGCGCCGAGACCCTCGAGGGCCCGGGCCATCGTCGGGGTGCGCACCGTCCGCAGGCCGACGTGCGCGGAGAGCCTGCGCAGGGCGCGGACCGGGACCTTCACGCGGAGGAAGGATTCGGATTCGCCGGTGATCTCACCGCCGCGGCGGAGGATGTCGTCGCGGTCGATCGAGGACGCGTCCTTTCCGTCCAGAGGCTCGACGAGGACGGTGACGTCGCCGGGTTTCTCTCCGTCGTAGTGGCGCAGACCCAGTTCCTCGCCCCGCCGGGAGGCGCGCTCGTCGCCGCCCTGTTCGTGCGCGTCGGCCAGCTGGGAGAGCAGGGAGCCGAGCTTCCCGGGGTGTTTCTTCGGGGGCGGCGCGTCCTGTCCGCTGCCGGGCGGCGAGGTCACCGCCAGGATCACGAGACAGAGCGCGAGAAGACGCGACTTCGGTGACTTCATCCCAGTCCCTCCCCGATCCGGCAGATGCCGGATTGACGTCGATCATAACCGATGCATGAACTCAAGAAAAATGGAATCGGCGGCGCTTGGGAAAGTCTTCTTGCCGCCGCGCCGCGGGGAATTCTTTTTTTAATCACGAGGGTCGCGCAAAGGGTCGACGGGCCGGGGCGCCGTGCTACAATCCGATCTCCAGCGTTTCTTGAACGAAGGGGGCGCATGTTCGAATCGGCCGAGCTGGGGCACAAGCTGTCCGACAAGGAGTTCCAGAAGATCGTCCCCGACCTGCGGGTCGGCCTGCTCGACGCCCAGTATCAGCTGTTCAAGGACGGACGCTTCTCCGTCATCATCCTCATCTCCGGCGTCCGCGGCGCGGGCAAGAGCGAGACGGTGCAGGTCCTCAACGAATGGATGGACCCGCGGCACATCGAGACGGTGGCGTTCGATGCGCCCACGGACGAGGAGCGCGAGCGGCCGCCCCTCTGGCGCTACTGGCGCGCGCTCCCCCCGCGCGGGAAGGTCGGCATCCTCTTCGGCTCCTGGTACACCCAGCCGATCGTCGACCGCGTGCTCCGAACCACCCGGCGGCGCGACATGATCCAGTCGGTCGAGGAGATCAACGGCCTCGAGCGGATGCTCGCCGACGAAGGGACCCTGCTCCTCAAGTTCTGGTTCCATCTCTCCAAGAAGAGGCAGAAGAAACGCCTGCACGATCTCGCCCTGGATGCGGAGACCGCGTGGCGGGTCGAGAAGCGGGACAAACACTTCTTCAGCAATTACGACCGCTTCGTGAAAGTCAGCGCTGAAATTCTCGAGGAGACCAGCCACGCCCACGCGCCCTGGATCGTGGTCGAGGGTACGGACACGAACTATCGCTATGTCACGGCGGGGAAAACGATCCTCGAAACCCTGCGCGGCCGCCTCGCCGACAAAACCAAGCCCAAGGCCTCCGACCCGCCGCCGCTGATTCCGCCGGTCGACAAGGTCCGCGTCCTCGACAAGCTCGACCTCTCGCTGATCGTGCCGAAGGGTCGCTACGAGGAGGAGATGGACAAGCTCCAGGGCCGGCTGGCGCAGCTGATCCGCGAGCCGAAGTTCCGGAAGCGGACGCTGGTCTGCGCCTTCGAGGGCATGGATGCCGCGGGAAAGGGCGGCGCGATCCGCCGCGTCGCGAAGGAGATCGACCCGCGGATGTACCGCATCATCCCCATCTCGGCGCCGAGCGACGAGGAGCGGTCCCATCCTTATCTCTGGAGGTTCTGGCGCCAGCTGCCGCGACAGGGCCGCGTCACCATCTTCGACCGCAGCTGGTACGGACGCGTGCTCGTGGAGCGCATCGAAGGATTCTGCACGCAGGCCGACTGGATGCGCGCCTATTCGGAGATCAACGAGTTCGAGGAGCAGATCGTCCGCTCCGGCGGCACCGTCTGCAAATTCTGGCTGCAGATCGACCAGGACGAGCAGCTGCGGCGCTTCAAGGCCCGCGAGAAGACCCGCTTCAAGCAGTTCAAAATCACGCCCGACGACTGGCGCAACCGGAAGAAGTGGGGCCAGTACCAGGAGGCGGCGGCCGACATGATCGACCGTACCAGCACGCCGGACGCGCCGTGGACGCTGATCGAATCCAACGACAAGCGGCACGCGCGCCTGAAGATCCTGAAGACGATCGTGAACGCGGTCGAGCAGTCGTTGTAAGGAGTTCTCGATCCGGCTTGAAGCGCCGGAGCCGGCCCGACTTATCCCGTCCGCGACGGAGTCCGCCCCCGCTCCCGGGCGTATAGAAGGTGGTGGATGACTTCATCGACTTCTGCAATCTGAACCCCGACCGCACCACGACTGATTGCAGCGACCTCGAGACCTGGCTGCTGGGGCACGGCATTCCCTTCCGGCACCGGGAGGGGCCGGCCGGGGACACCGTCTTCATGATCCAGCGGGCGGATTTCGAGCGGGCGGTCGAGCTCTGGGGGGAATACCGGGGGTCTGCCGACTACATTCTCAAGCGGCACGCGCCCTGGATCAAGAGAAGCCCCGGGGCGCCGTAAGGAGTTCCGGAGCGCAGCGTCCGCTCCTGCTCCCTGCGCTCCGGATCGAAGATCAGATCAGGTCTTCTTTTTCTTCTTGCCCGACCCGCCCACCAGTTCGTCGAACTTCTTCTGCTCGTCCGGCGGGAGGACCTGCTTGACGGCATTGATGCAGTCGGATTTTCCCGAGGAGGAGGCGGCCTTCTCCTTCGCCTGCATCTCCTCATGTTCCTTATGCTTGTAATCGTCGTAGACCCGGAGGACCGACTGCTCCTCGTCATGGCTGAGCGAGCAGGCCTCCGTCACTTTCTTGAGGCCCGGAAGGCCATAAGGACCTTGATCGCTGGTCTGGTTCCCCTTGGGAACTTTGGGGAGGCCGCCCGCGTACACCGCGCCCGCCGCTCCCATGAGCAGGAGCACCGCAGTCACGAGCGCCGTCCGCCGCAGCATGTCCGAATCCTGGTTCATCGGTCACCTCCCGGTGGTTCGCCTCATGAAAGGAACCGTCGACCCCGTATCGGCGGACCCTGTAACCAAGTACGGCAACCCGTGCTTCCAGACACGAAAAATGCCGGCCCCGCCGATCCCGCGTTTCCCCTCCGTTTCACCGTCTGAAATCGACTCCGTGCGTACATAGATGCGACGGAAATGTCCATGGCCGACGAACCGCTCATCAAGCAGCTCCTCCGGAATCAGTCCCTGCTCATGGGCTACCTGGTCGCGATCACCCGGGACCTGGGAGCCGCGGAGGAGATCTTCCAGAACGTCGCCGTCGTGGTCCTCGAGCAGGGGGCCCGGGAAAGCATCCGCGATTTTCAGGCGTGGGCGAAGGAGATCGTCCGTCGTCAGGCCCTGCACTATCTGAGGGAGAGCACCCGGGCCCGGCAGCGATCCATGGCGCCCGAACTGCTGGAGGGACTTTCCTCGGCCCTGGAATCGGAACCCTGGAATCAGGCCGGTCCTCCCCCGGAGCGCGACGCCCTGACTCAATGCCTCAAGACCCTCGCTCCGCGTTCCCGGCGCATCATGGCCCTCCGCTATGAAAAGCGTCATTCGTTTGAGGAGATCGGAGACCTGCTGGAGTCCTCGGCCCAGGCGGTCCAGAGGGCGATCAGCCGCATCCGGGAGACTCTCCATGAGTGTGTTCGAAGCCGGCTCCTGAATGCGGATGGGGCCGGACCCTCATGACGCCCGAACGCTTGAACGATCTGGCCGGCCGGCTCTGGGTCGATGGGGATCTCTCCCTCGAGGAGGAACGGTCGCTGGGACGGGAGCTCCAGAATTCCCCCGAAGCGCGGCGCCTGCTGCTCTCGCACTTCCGTCTGGAAGGCGCCATCCTGGAACACGCCCGGTCGCGGCTGCTCTCCGCTCCTTCGCCGGTCCGGCACCCGGCCGTGCTCCGAAGGAAATCGACGACGAATAGGGCGTCGCTTGCGGCGTGGGTCTCCGTCCTCGCGGCGGCCGGCGTCGTCCTGGCGTTTCTCCTCTTCGCCGTCCTTCGGCCGAAGCCCGCACCGCTGGCCCGCTCCGTCCGCCCCGACCCCGGCCTGACTCCGGCAGCGCCGGAAGCCCCGGAGATTCCGGCGCCGACCTCGCCGGCGCCCGCCCGGACACCCGAGACGCCGGTTCCGGCCCGCGCTCCAAACGATCCGGTCGATGCGCCCCAACCGAACCTCTTGAGCCCGGCGCCCAATCCCCTTCCTGCCGCGCCCGAGAGCCCGCCCGCGGTGACCGACGGAACACGGGCTTCGGATGCCGTGACGGCGGACGTCCTGATCGAGCGGACCGAAGGGGATGTCCTTCTGGTCTCCGCCCGGGGGAAGACTCCCGCGAAAGCGGGCGACAGCGTGCCGGCCGGCCAGGGCCTGGAAACGGGCTCGGGCAAAACCCTTGCCGTTCTTTCCTTCGCCGACGGAACCCGGATGGAAGCGCGGGCGGACACCCTCCTTCGCGACATTCGACAGAAAGGCCCCGGCGCCGGGAAGACGGGGATCGCCCTCTTTCTGCAGCACGGCTCGGTGTGGGCCCAAGTCCGGCCCCAGCCGGCGGAGCGCCCGCTTGTCGTTCAAAGTCCGCGGGGAGAGGTTCAGGTCCTCGGAACGGTTTTCACGCTTCGGATGGACCCGGACCCCAAAGGGCTGCTTCGACTCGACGTCCAGGACGGGAAGGTCCGCTTCACCCGCAGTTCCGACGGACGGGTCGTCGACGTGGGCACGGGCCATTCCGTGAGCTCGGGCCAGAGCGCGGACCTGATCGTCGTTCGCTCCCAGGAAATCGTCCAGTCGTTCCAGGACGGGCGTTATCCGACGGCCGATTACAGCGGGACCCGGGACACGCAGCTTGTTGAGAAAGCGCCACAAACCAATTTCGGCGGCGCCAAAACGCTGCTGACCGAGGCGGAGGACCCTCGGGAAAAGAGGAAGGACAGCTGGCCCCTCCTGCGCTGGGATCTGGCCGCCGTTCCCGTGGGAAGCCGCGTGCATTCCGCCTCCATCACCCTGCACATCGTCGAGCCCGCGCGCGGCCAGGCGTTCTACTTTTTCGAGCCCGCCCGCACCTGGTCCGAAATGGAGGCCACCTGGAAAGTGGCGTCGTCGGGCAATCTCTGGAGGTTCCCCGGGTCGCTGGGAGGCGTCGAACGCTGGCCGGCGCCGCTGGGAACGCTGTCGCCGCTTCAGAAGGGGGAGTACACGGCCATGCTCGCGGAGGGGGGGATTGCGCTCGTGCAGTCCTGGATCAACGCGCCCGCAGGCAATCTGGGAGTCCAGATCGCAGGGTCGTCCCCGTCCGCGGGGTTTCACTTCCATTCCCGCGAAGCCGCCTCGCCGGAAAGCCGCCCCCGCCTGACGATCGTCTACGCCCCCAGGCAGGGGAAGTGAGCGCCGGCGGGCCGAAATAAAAAAGCCCCGGCCTTGCGGCCGGGGCTCTTGAAGTTGCCCTGGTTCCTTACAGCATGATTCCGCGGATCGGCGCGCCCTTCACGTCCTTGTAGGCATACGCGATCCGGCGGCCTTCGACGATATAGCTCTTCTTCGGGTCGATGCCGCAGAGCGAGAACACCGTGTGCCAGACGTCGCCGACGGTGGTCTGATCCTTGTTGCTCGTGCCGTTCACGCCCGAGTCGCCGAACGCGATGCCGCCGCGGATGCCGCCGCCCGCCATCGCCCAGCTGCCGTACTCGTGGTGGTCGCGGCCCTGGCCGCCGTTCACCGACGGGGTCCGGCCGAACTCGCCGCCGATCATGACCAGCGTGGTGTCCAGCAGGCCCGACGCGGCCAGCGCGTTGACCAGGCCGCCGAAGCCGGCGTCGACCGACGGCACCTGCTTCTCCATGCCGGTGATGCAGGCGTCGTGCATGTCCCAGAAGCCCGTCTGCAGGGCGATGAAGGGCACGCCGACCTTCGCCAGGCGGTACGCGACGAGGCAGTTCTGCGAGAAGCCGTCGTTGCCGAACATGGCGCGGATCGCCGCGTCTTCCTGGCCCACGTTGAACGCGGCCACCTGGGGTGTCGTCATGACTTCCTGCGCCTTGACGTAGGCCTTCTCGATCTGGCCGATGGGGCCCTGCTGGCGCTGGGAGTCCCAGTCCTTGTTCTGCTCGCTGAGGAGCGCCGTGCGCTGCAGGTCGCGGTCCGCGCCCACCGGGCTCCTCGAGTCGGGGATCGGGTTGCTCGTGTTGAGCACGCGGTAGGGGGCGTATTCGCCGCCGAACGGCAGGCTCTGGCCGGGCTGCAGGGTCGCCCCCATCGAGATCGAGTAGGGCAGCTGCAGGTCCTTCGGTCCGCGCTCATAGGCGACGATCGTGCCCATGTCCGCCACGCCCGAGAACGGGCTCTGCGCCATGCCGATCTGCGCCAGGAGCGCCGCGCGCTCGTGGGCGAGCTCCTTGAAGTTCATCGAACGCAGGAGGGCGACGTGCTTCATCGCCTTCGCGGTCTGGGGCATGTATTCGGAGATCTGGATGCCCTTCGCGGCGGTGTCGATGGCCTTCGCCTTGCCGCCGTTGGGCCGGCCGGGTTTCGGGTCGAACGTCTCGACCTGGCTCGGAGCGCCCGGCAGCCAGATGCGGATCACCGTATTGCACTTCTTGCCCGCCTTGGTCGTTTCCTTTTTCGGCTCGGCGGGGGTCTGGGGCGTCGTCTGGGTCCCCTTGTAGTCCTGGCCCAGCGCCGGCAGGGCCGAGCCCGCGAGAGCCCCCATGCCGATCATGCTGAACGACAGGAAGTCGCGGCGCCCCACCGCGGGCACGATGCATCGGTTGTTGCACGCCATATCAATCCCCTCCAAGCGGTTCGTTCAGTGTCTCGACAGGAACTCGGTCGTGTTCATCAGCGTCCAGTAGGCGTCTTCCATGCCGGCGCCCTGGTGGCCGTTGATGTACTTGACGAAGCGTTCGGTTTCGGCGGCCGTCGGCTTGCGCGACACGACGGCTAGGAACATCTCGGTCACCTTGTCTGCGAGCGTCGCGCCCTGGATCTTGCCCAGGCCGCTCGAGATCTGGCCCTGGATCATGTTGTTGTTCCGGACGAAGAGCGCCTGCCGCATGTTGCCGGGCAGCGGCGTCACCTCGCACCAGACCACGTCGGCCGGGAAGAGCGGGGAGACCAGGCCGATCGCCTGGTTGACGTCGCGCGTCGGCTTGCCTCCGGTCGCGACCGTGATCGAGTTCAGGAGCTGCTCGGCGTCCAGGTGCTTGATCCACGAGGCGGCGAAGCTCGGCTTCGTCATCTTGGCCTCGTTGCCGCTGGCGCGCTGGTAGGTGTCCGAGTTGCAGATGCCGCGGTACAGCGCCTTGATCGAGTACTTGCTGCCCTTGAGCTCCTTGGCGAGCACGCCGATCATGCCGCCCGCGAAGGGCGTCTGCGCGCGGTTGAAGTCGTCGACGGGATGGACGAGGCCGCGTCCGAACAGCCAGGACCACACGCGGTTCGCGGTGGCGGTGGCGAGCTGCGGGCTGTCCATCGTCACGTAGAGCGCGAGGGAATCCATCCAGGGATCGCCCTTGCCGGGCTTCTGGCCCATGATGAACTGGGGCTGGTAGTTGCCGCCCGAGTACTTCAGGGACTCGACGTCGTCCACTTCCTTCAGCTCGACGTCGGTGCCGCCGCTCGCGCGGGTGCGGCCGAAGAAGGCGGCCATCTTGTAGAAGTGGCCCTGGTTCCAGACGTCGAACGGATGGTCGTGGCACTGGGCGCAGCGGAGCCGGATGCCCAGGAAGTGCCGCGAGATGCGATTGGCGAACTCGATGGCGGGCCCGTCGTCGCCGCCGGAGAAGCAGGCCAGCTTCCACAGCATGGCCGGGTCGCCGGTCCCGGTGCCGCGGGCCTTGATGATCGCGTCGACGATCTCCTTATTGTAAGGAGCGTCCTTGTTGAGCTTGAGCTTCATCCACGACACGAAGTCGTTCATGACACGCGACTTGGCCCCCGAGTCGAGCATCGGGGTGATCATGATGGGCACCTCGTGGTAGTTCCCGAACCAGCCCTCGCAGAAGAGGCGCGCGGTCCGGTCGGCCCAGTCCTCCGATGCGATCAGCTTGTCGATCATCTCCGACCGCTTGTCGACGTTGGTGTCGGCCATGAAGGCCTTCACCTCCTCAAGGCTGGGCGGATAGCCGACGAGGTCCAGCATGACGCGGCGGAGGAACTCTCCGTCCTCGGCCACGGGGGAGGCCTTGGCGGAGCCCATGAAGCCGCCCGCGGTCGAATCGATGGCCGAGGTGAGGGGGGACTTGGGTTTCTTCTGCTGCTGGGCGGGGAACGCGCTCGTCCCGGAAAGGAAGAGGGCGAAGAGCGCCGCGAAAATGATCCCGTGTCTCATGAATTTTGTCTCCAAGAACCCCGGGTCGGTCCTTGGCTCACCCCACACCTATACTACACCCCTGCTCTCCCGAAGTGCCAAAAATTTTTGGCAGTCGTCGAATTTGAACGCCTGGACGCGGAGTTCATGGCATTTTCATCTTTCTTGCTGGAATCCCGCCGACCGCTGCGATACCGTGCTGGTGGTGACCACCAGCCTTTATCTCGCCCCGGTGCAGCGCGCCAGCGGACGCTCCCTGGTGACTCTCGGGCTGATGAACTTCCTGACGCGGTTCGCGGAGAAGCCCGGGCTCTTCCGGCCCGTCCTCGAACAGGGCCAGAGCTCCTCCCCGGACGCGTTCGGCGTCACCTTCGAGGAGGCCCGGCGCAGCCTCGCCTCGGGCGAGTACGAGGGCCTCCTCAAGCGCCTCGTCGAACGCTTCAAGGACCTCGAGTCGAAACACGACGCCGTCCTCTGCGAAGGCGTCGACCTCGGCCCGATCCCGTCCCTGGGCTTCGATTTCAATGCCGACCTGGCCCATCACCTGGGGACGCCGGTCATCGCCGTCACCCGCTGCCCCGCCACCGCGGCCGAAGTCTCCGACGCGGTCCGCGTCGTCGTCGAGACCTTCGCGCAGCGGCGCCTCTCGCCGGCGGCCGTCATCCTGAACCGCGCGCCCGCGGCGCTCATCGACGGCCGCGAGCGTCTGGCGTCGACCGGGGCGCCCGTCTTCCTCCTTCCCGATGAGCCGATGCTCGCGGCTCCGACCGTCGACGAGATCGCGACGGCGCTCGACGCCGCCCGACACCAGGGCAGCGCCGACTCGATGGCGGCGCCCGTTCGCGCGGTCCGCGTGGCGGCCATGGAACTCCCGCACTTCCTTCCGCGGATGATCGAAGGCGCGCTCATCATCACCCCCGGCGATCGCTCGGACATCCTGCTCGGCACCGTCGCCGCCGCGCGCGCGTCGACCTATCCGCACGTCGCCGGGATCCTGCTCACCGGCGGCCTCCTCCCCTCGGAGCCGGTCGACCGCCTCATCAAGGGTCTGGGGATGCCGGACTTCCCGATCCTGTCCGTGCGAGACGACACCTATCTCGCGGCAACCCGCGTTCATGCGGTGGAGGCGCACCTCGAGGCCGGCGGCGGACGGAAGATCGCCACCGCGCTCGGACTGTTCCAGAGGCATGTCGACGCCGATGCACTCGAGCGGCGGCTGCGCGCGCCGCGGCCCGCGAAGATGACGCCGCTCATGTTCGAGTATGCACTGCTGCGCAAGGCCGCGTCGAAGCGCCGCCACATCGTGCTCCCCGAGGGCGAGGAGGAGCGGCTCCTGCGCGCCGCCGACCTGCTGCTGCGCCGCGGCGCCGCGGAACTCACGCTCCTGGGTCGCCCGGAGGAGATCGCGCGCAAGTCCTCCGAGCTCGGCCTCGACCTCGCGGCCGCGCACGTCGTGGATCCGACGACGTCTCCCTGGCGCGAGGAGTTCGCGAAGCTCTACCACGAACTGCGGAAGCAGAAGGGCGTCACCCTCGAGGCCGCGGCCGACACGATCCTCGACGTCAGCTACTTCGGCACCCTCATGGTCCAGACCGGACGAGCGCACGGCATGGTCTCCGGCGCGATCCATACCACCCAGCACACGATCCGTCCGGCGTTCGAGATCGTGAAGACGAAGCCGGGCTGTCCGATCGTGTCGAGCGTGTTCTTCATGGGCCTCCCCGACCGCGTTCTCGTCTACGGCGACTGTGCCGTCAATCCGAAACCCACGGCGGAGCAGCTGGCCCATATCGCCGTGTCCTCCGCCGACACGGCGCGTCAGTTCGGCATCGAGCCGATCGTCGCGATGCTGTCCTATTCGACGGGGGAATCGGGCAAGGGCGACGAGGTGGAGCGGGTCCGCGAGGCGACGAAGCTCGCCCGCGGGCTGCGTCCCGACCTGCCGATCGAGGGTCCGCTGCAGTACGACGCGGCCGTGGACCCCGGGGTGGCCCGGACCAAGATGCCGGACAGCACGATCGCGGGGCGCGCGACGGTGCTGATCTTCCCCGACCTGAACACGGGCAACAACACCTATAAGGCGGTGCAGCGGAGCTCGGGAGCGGTGGCCGTGGGTCCCGTCCTGCAGGGGCTCCGCAAGCCCGTCAACGACCTCAGCCGGGGCTGCACCGTCCCGGACATCGTCAATACGGTGGCCATCACGGCCATCCAGTCCCTGGACGCCTGAAGTCCGGCCGGACCGGTTTTTAGCCATCACGAACCCCGAAGTTCTCTCATCAACAGCTTAGTCGAGGTGATGGATGCCGGACCCCAAAGAGGGCCGTCGGACGGATCCCCGCGCCCGGAGCGAGGAACACGAAGGCCGCAGCAAGAACCAGGACGATGCTCCTCCGTTGCCGCCGGCCGACGAAGCCCAGCGAAAGATCGACGTGCAGAACAACAAGGTCGTCACCCAATCCCCGCCCAGCGAGGCCGACCTCGAGCGACGCGATGCCCGCGCCCATGGAGCGATGCCTTATGGGAGGGGAGGATCCCGCCGCGGCAAGCCCGCCGACGGGGGACCGACCGCTGAAGACCGCCCGAAGTCCTGAACAAAGGAGTCCCCCATGTCCGATACTCGCACGATCTCCCGCAGCCCGATCGAGCTGCTGATGCGGGAGCACGAGTTGCTCAACGGTCTGCTGGAGGCCTATGAGGACCTGATCCCGGCGCAGATCCAGGAGAAGGAGGAGCTCGGCCGACGCATCCAGGAGGAGATCTTCCGGCACGTCGGCACCGAAGAGGCGCTGTTTTACCCGACGCTGATGGAGCTGAAGGATACCCGTATTCACGAGCTCATCGGCGAGGTCCTGGCCGAGCACCGGGAACTTGAAGCCCTGGCCGCCGAGCTGCAGAAGGCCGGCCCCGGGCCCAAGGCGAATCTCATCGTCACGATGATCCGGCCGCGCGCCGCCCATCACATGAAGAACGAGGAACTGGAAGTCTTCCCGTTCGCGTGGGGGCTGCCCCGCGAAACGCTCAACCAGATGGGCCTCGAGATGGAGGAGCGCAGGACCCGCGAGGGCTACTTCTAGTTCACCGGAGGTTTCCATGGCACGCGGCTTCTGGTCCGGAGCCATCCGCTTCGGGCTGGTGCATATCCCGGTGTCCCTCCGCCCGGCGGCGGAGTCGGTCGACCTGGACTTCGACCTGGTCGACGTCCGCGACTTCGCCCCGGTCGGTTACCGCAAGGTCAACAAGACGACCGGCCGGGAAGTCCCCCGGGACAAGATCGTGAAGACGTTCAAGGTCGACGAGGGCGAGGCGGTCGTCGTCACCGACGAAGACTTCGCGCGAGCCCGGCCGCAGGATGCGCACGCGTTCGTCATCGATACGTTCGCGAACCTGGCGGAGATCCGGCCGCCCTTTTTCGATACGCCGTACCTGCTGGAACCGCTGGGCAAGGATGCGCACGCCTATATCCTGCTCCGGAAGACGCTGGAGAAGTCGGGCAAGGCGGCGGTCGCCAGGGGCATGCTGCGGACCCGGGAGCGTCTCGCGGCGATTTTCCCGGAGGGCGAGTTCCTGATCCTGAACACCCTGCGGTATCTCCACGAGCTGCGGGAACGCGAAGCGTCGCCGCTGCTGGAGAAGCCGGTGAAGCTGGCGCCGTCCGAGCTCAAAATGGCGGAGCAGCTGATCGAGCAGATGAGCGGAAGCTGGGATGCGTCGAAATACCACGACGAGTATCACGACCAGCTGCTGGGATACATCCGGAAGAAGGCGAAAGCCGGCGAGGCCCGGAAGATCTACAAGCCCGAAGAAGGGGCACCCGCCGCAGCGACGTCGCACGGCGATCTGATGAGCCTGCTCAAGGCCAGCGTCGAGTCCGGCGGCAACGGCGGGCGGAAGCGCCGCTCGAAGACCGCATGAAGCAGCACGGCTCGCTGGATCGCTATCGCGACATGCGGGATTTCGGGGCCTCCCCCGAGCCGCGCGGCGCCGTCGGCCGGGGCCGCGCGAAGACGCTGCGCTACTTCATCCAGAAGCACGCGGCCCGCGCGCTGCACTACGACTTCCGTCTCGAGCTTGACGGCGTCCTCCGCAGCTGGGCGGTCCCCAAGGGTCCGAGCTTGAACCCGGGTGACAAGCGCCTGGCGGTCGAGGTCGAGGATCATCCCCTCGACTATGGCCGCTTCGAGGGCGTTATCCCGAAAGGTCACTATGGCGCGGGCAGGGTCGAGGTGTGGGATGAGGGATTTTGGACGCCGGAAGGCGACCCCCATCAGGCGCTGGAAAAGGGCCGCCTGACGTTCCGCCTGGACGGCCGCCGCCTGAAGGGCGTCTGGTCGCTGGTCCGCATGCGCGCCGACGACCGGGGGAAGAAGGTCAACTGGCTGCTGATCCGCTCGCATAAGGGCCGGGTCTCGAGGGTCGAGGAGACGCCGGCGCCCCGTCCTGCCGTTCGGAAGCCCAAGGCGCGCGAATTCATCCGACCCGAGCTCGCGACGCTGATCGACGCCGCCCCCGAGGGCGACAGCTGGCTTCACGAGCTGAAGTTCGACGGGTATCGGCTGATCGCGCGCGTCGACGGTCGAGCGGTCACGCTGATCACGCGCAGCGGCCTCGACTGGACGGAGCGCTTCGACGCCGTCCGCAAGGCCCTGGCGGGGCTGAAGCTCCGCGACGCCGTCCTGGACGGCGAGGTGGTGGCCCTGGACGAGAAGGGGATCTCCAACTTCACGACGCTGCAGAAGGCGCTGTCCGAAGGTCGCACCGACGGGCTGGTGTACCAGGTGTTCGACGTGCTGCACTCGGACGGGGAGGATTGCCGCGAACAAAAGCTTCTCGAACGGAAGGAGAAGCTGGCGTCGCTGCTCGGGAAGCAGACGATCGGCGTCGTCCGCTATACCGACCACGTCCGCGGTTCGGGCGACACGGTCCAGCACGAAGCCTGCCGGCTCGGGCTGGAGGGGATCGTCTCCAAGCGGGTCGACAGCCCGTATCGATCGGGTCGCGGGTCCGACTGGGTGAAGGTGAAGTGCGTGAACGAGCAGGAGTTCGTCATCGGCGGCTATACCGATCCCCAGGGCTCTCGCGAAGGCCTCGGAGCGCTGCTCCTCGGCTACCACGACAAGACCCGGAAGCTGGTCTACGCGGGTCGCGTCGGCACCGGTTTCGACGGCGCACTGTTGCGGGATCTGCACAACAAGTTCAGCCGGCTTGGACGGAAGGAATCCCCTTATGACGAGGGTCCCGCCGGGGCCGAGAAGAAAGGCGTCCACTGGGTCGAGCCGACGCTGGTGGCGCAGATCCGCTTCACCGGCTGGACCGCCGACCACCGCCTGCGGCATCCGGTGTTCCACGGCCTTCGCGAGGACAAGCCGGCGGCCGAGGTGAGGCGCGAGAGCGAGCAGCCGGTCCCGAAGGCGGCGGCGTCCGCAACGGCGGCCGGAGTCACGATCAGCCACCCGGACCGCGTGATCTATCCGGAGCAGCGGCTGACCAAGCTGGACGTCGCGCGCTACTACGAGCGCGTCGCCGAACGGATGCTTCCGTATGTCGCGGGCCGGCCGCTCTCCCTCCTGCGCTGCCCGGAGGGCCGCAGCGGCGAATGTTTCTACCAGAAAAACTGGGTGAAGTCCGGAGACGCGGTCAAGACCCTGAGGATCGCCGGCAAGTCCGGATCGGGCAACGCGCCGGTGATCGCCGACGCGCGCGGCCTGGTCAGTCTGATCCAGCACGGCGCCCTGGAGATCCATCCGTGGGGATCGAAGGCGTCGACGCTGGAGAGTCCGGACGTCTGCATTTTCGACCTGGATCCGTCGACGGAAGTTCCCTGGCCCGATCTCGGGGCGACGGCGCGACTGCTCCGCGAGCGGTTGCGCTCGATGGGCCTGGAGACCTTCCTGAAGAGCACGGGAGGAAAGGGCCTTCATGTCGTCGTGCCCCTCCAGGGCCGGACGACCTGGGAGGAGGTCAAGGGATTCGCCCGCGGGCTGGCGGGATCGCTGGCCCGTGAGCATCCGGACCTCTATACCGCGACGATGTCGAAGCAGACCCGCAAGGGGAAGATTTTCATCGACTGGCTGCGCAACGGCCGAGGGGCGACGGCCGTTGCGCCCTATTCCACCCGGGCCCGCGCGAATGCGCCGATCGCAGCGCCTCTCGACTGGGACGAGCTCGACGGGATCGACCGCGCCGATGCATTCACGATCGGGACCATTTCAGTCCGGCTGGAGGAGCAGCGGGATCCCTGGAAGGGCTACTTTCAGCTGCGCCAGCGTCTTCCAAAGGTTCCGTCGAAGGC
>DASQOM010000057.1:0-19441 GCA_035644495.1 Planctomycetota bacterium
GGCCGACGCCGCCCGCTGGGTCATCCGCCACACCGCGGGATCGACCCGCTACTCCCACGCCGCCCGGGGGCTGACGCACGAGCTCGACGTCTTCGTCCATGCGGAGGACCCCGTCAAATTCTCGCTGCTCACCATCAGGAACGAGACGTCCCGCACCCGGCATCTGAGCCTGTTCGCCTACGCCGAGTGGGTCCTCGGTCCCGTCAAGATGGGAGACCAGCTCCATACGGTGACGGAGCACGAGACCGCGCTCGGCGCGATCCTCGCCCGCAACGCCTATTCCTCGGACATGAAGGATCACGTGGCCTTCCTCGCGGCGGATCCGGCGCCGCAGTCGTTCACGGCCGACCGCGTCGAGTTCCTCGGGCGGAACGGTTCCCCCCGCACACCCGCCGCGCTCCGGCGGCTCCGCCTGTCGGGGCTCGTCGGCGCGGGCCTCGATCCCTGCGCCGCCCTCCATCAGCGCATCGCCCTGGCGCCGGGCGAGACGCGGACCGTCGTCGTCATCCTCGGCCAGGGGCGCTCCGCCGAAGAGGCCCGGGCGCTGATCCGGCGGCACCGCTCCCCGGAGGCGGCCCGCAGCGCGCTGGCGGGAATCCGAGAGCAGTGGGACCGCATCCTGGATGCGGTGGAAGTCCACACGCCCGACGACTCCATCGATCTGCTGGCAAACCGCTGGCTCCTGTACCAGGCGATCTCCTCGCGTCTCTGGGGTCGGACGGGCTACTACCAGCCCGGCGGCGCCTACGGATTCCGCGACCAGCTCCAGGACGTTCTCGCCCTGGGGTTCACCCGTCCGGATCTCTCGCGGGAACATCTGCTCCGCGCGGCGTCCCGGCAGTTCGCCGAAGGAGACGTCCAGCACTGGTGGCATCCTCCCGCGGGCCGGGGAACCCGCACCCGCTGCTCCGACGACCTGCTCTGGCTCCCCTACGCCGTGGCGGAATACGTCGAGACCAGCGGCGACGCCGCAGTCCTCGACGAGAAGGTCCCCTTCCTCGAGGCGCCGGTGCTCGCGCCCGACCAGCACGAAGCCTATATCCAGCCCAAGGTCACCGGAGAGGCCCCGACGCTCTATGAGCACTGCCTCCGCGCGCTGGAGAAAGGGACCACCTCGGGACCGCACGGCCTGCCCCTCATCGGCACCGGCGACTGGAATGATGGGATGAACGCCGTCGGCGCCAAGGGACAGGGCGAAAGCGTCTGGCTGGGCTGGTTCCTCCATACGGTGCTGACGCGCTTCGCGCCGCTCTGCGAGCGTCGGGGGGAGGCCGAGCGCGCCGCGCGGTTCCTCTCGTCGGCGGCGCAGCTCGCCGACAAGCTCGAACTCGCCTGGGACGGCGACTGGTACCGCCGGGGGTATTACGACGACGGCAGCCCGCTCGGATCGGCGCTCAACACGGAGGCCCGCATCGACGCGATCGCGCAATCGTGGGCCGTGCTCTCCGGCGCCGCGCCGGCGGCGCACGCCGAGCGCGCGATGGACGCCGTGCGCACGCATCTGATCCGCCGGGACATCCAGCTCAGCCTGCTGCTGACCCCGCCCTTCAACTTCGCGGGACAGTACCCCGGCTATATCCAGGGCTACGTCCCGGGCATCCGCGAGAACGGCGGGCAATACACGCACGCCGCGCTCTGGACGCTGATGGCCGTCGCGAAGCAGGGCAACGGCGACGAGGCCGTGGAGCTCCTCCACATGACGAACCCGGTCAACCGGACGCGGACCGCGGCGGAAATCGAGCGCTATAAGGTCGAACCCTACGTGGCGGCCGCGGACATCTACGCCCACAGCGCGCACAAGGGTCGCGGCGGCTGGACCTGGTATACGGGCTCCGCGGGCTGGATGTACCGGGCCATCCTCGAGTCCATCCTCGGGCTGAAGCGCAGGGCCGGGAGCTTCTCCGTCCATCCGACCATTCCCGCGTCCTGGCCCGGGTTCTCGATCCGCTGGAAGATCGACGGCACCGTCTACGAAATCACGGTGCAGAACCCGGATCACAAGACCCGGGGCGTCGCCCGGGTCGAGGTCGACGGCTCGCCGGTCGACCCGGACGCGATCCCGATCGTCAACGACGGGAAGACGCACGCGGTGCGCGTGGTGATCGGTCAGCCCGCGGTGGAGCTGGCGGCTAGTCCTCGGACTTGAGCCGCGCTTCGACTTCTTCCCAATCCAGGTTGGCGAAGAACGCGTCGATATAGCGCGCCCGTTCCATGCCGGTATAGGCGTGCTCCCAGACGTCCATCAGCAGGATCGGCGTGAAGCCCGCGGGATGGTTGTTCTGGTGCAGGTCGATCCAGTGGTTGGAGAGGCGGTCCGTGGACGGATCGCGGTACAGGATCGCCCAGCCGACGCCGCGCATCGCGCCGACGGCCCGGAACTCTTTCTCCCACGCCGCGACGCTCTCCCAGGAATCCGACAGGAACTCACCGATGTCGCGCGAGGCCGACGCGCCGCCGGGCTTCAGGTTCTCGAAGTAGAGCTCGTGCAGCCGCATGCCGTTCAGCTCGAACCCCATCCGGCGGTGCAGCTCGCTCCACGCGGGACTGCCGGGCTCCGCCTCCCCCAGGCTCCGGTTCAGGCGGTTGACGTTCTTGACGTAGCCGGAATAAAGCTTCAGATGCGCGTCGACGAGCGCATCCGGGATCTCGCTCAGTCCGTGGAGATGGGGGTAATCGGTCTCGACGTATTCATAATAGCCAAGGCCCAGCTTCTTCATGGGACACCTCACCCGTATGAGCCCGCAGCAGGGAGGCCGTTATCGGAAAGCAGGGGCGGGTGAAAATAGGGCGGCCCGGATCCCCCTGGGGGGGACCCGGACCGCAGAAGGCGGATCGCGCCTGATTGGCGCCTCAGTTGCTCCTGGCCGTGCAGCAGTTCTCGAACTCGGTCTTCATGCGCTGGGACAGGTCGCGCATCGATTCGGACTTCTCGCGACCCGCGATGAACGTGACCTTCACGTTCTCGCCGGACTTGTCCATCTTGAACCGCACGGGGATGGAATTGGTCTGACGGGCGTCGACGATCGCGCCGCTGTCCGTCATCTTCTTGTCGGTGACGATCAGGTCCAGGCGCCGCGACGCATCCTCGGCCGCCTTCACACAGGTGTCCAGGGAGTGCGTGTATGTGCCTTCGGCCGTATTGCCGCCGAAGAACGTCGACTTGGCCTCCTTGAGGCCCACCTTTTCGGCGATCTTCTCATGAATCATCTCCGCCATGTTCCGGTTGCCCGGCTCCACGCGGACGGAAACCGCGGAGGTCTTGGGGTCGAGGCTGTCGACGCGGACCAGGACCTTCTCGCCGGCCGACCGATGGGCCTTGATGACGCCGCCCATCGCGTCGTGCGCATCGCTGTCGACCGTGAGGTCGTACGATTTCACCGCACCCAAGGCGGCGCTCCAAGTGTCCTCGGCGCTGCGCGCATATTGGCGGTCGACGGTGTTCAGGCCCGTGCCCAGATCGCCTTTGCTCGTCGCGTTGTTGTGATCCGAGCTGCAGGCGCCCAGCGAAAGCGCCAAGCCCGCCAGCAGGGCTGTCGAAATCTTCATGTGATCCTCCATACATACAGGGTTCCAGGGTTCGGGGTCGACGGCTACACGCGCGCCGTGCCGCGGTTCGACACCATACCTCCGATGCCCAGGATCATCGAGACGATCCCGCCCAGAAGCAGCCAGATGGACTTGTCCGTCGGCTTCCCGGCGAAAAACCGGGAGAACTCCGAGCCGATGGAGTCGGACGCGGAGAGTCCGAAACCCAGCAGGACGATGCCGACGACAAATAGCGCCAATCCGAGAAATCGAGTCATGGGAGCAGCTCCTATTGGGATGCCTTGATCCGGCGACGGACGATACGGTGGACCCGCACCTTGACGACGCGTCGAGGTTCCCCGGCTTTCGGTTTCCTTGATCCGAATGGCCACATCAGTCACCTCCTAAGGAATCGATCCCGGACGATCCCGGACGTTATCCCCCTCCCATAACATCCCGCCACCCGGGAGGCTCCCCATTCCTGACACATTGAGGTGACCGATGATCGGCCCAGGGAAGCCCGTCCCCCATCTGCCTCCGACGCCGGAGGCGCCCCCGCAGGATCCCCGGCCCGTGGAGCCGGCGCCCGGAAGGCCGTATCCTGCGGAGCCGGGCGTCGAGTGAGCACCCGCTCCGTCACCAACGTCATCCGCCGCAAGCGGAAGGAATCCCAGGGGCCCGCGCCCGTCCTCCGCCTCCTGGCCGCCTTCCCCGGACGCACCGCCGCCGCGGCCATCACCGGCCTCGTGGTCGGCATGCTCGGCTGGGCCGTCGCCCTCTTCGTCCAGTCCGTCGTGGACCGGAGCCGGGAGCCCCAGGCCCTCGGCCTGCTCGCGATCGGCGTCGCGGGCGTCCTCCTCGTTCGCGGGATCGTCAGCATCGTCCGCCGCGTGATCCAGGTCCGCCTGGCGCGGGAGATCGAAAGCGACCTGTCGGGGGCCTACCTCGACCACGTCACGCGCCTCGAGATGCGCTTCTACGAGCGCTACCACAATGGCGACCTGCTGGGCCGCCTGCGCGGGGTCGAAGTCCTCCGCAACGCGGTCGAAGACCGCTTCCTCGGGGTCATCTTCGACGCGGTCCTGGTCGTCATCGCCGCCGTGCTGATGATGCTGCGCAGCGTGCCGCTGGCCCTTCTGGCCGTGGCCGGCGCGGCCTTCCCGGCCTTCGTCATCCTCCTGCTCCGGAAGCGGATCAAGTCGTCGTTCGAGGAGATCCGGGAGCACGACGGGGAATATTCCAACCGCTGCATGGACGCCCTGCTGGGGGTCCGCGACCTGCGCCTGACCGAGGGCGAATCCTGGATCCTCGGGCGCATGAAGGAGGCCCTCCGCAAGTTCCAGGACATCCGCAGCGGCCAGGTCGTCATGCTCACGATCGTCTCGGCCATCACGATCTTCGTGTCGACCATGACCGGGATCTGCCTGCTGCTCCTCGGCGCGTGGAAGGTGGACTCCGGCACGCTCACGCAGGGCCAGTTGATGTTCCTCTTCACGATGAGCGGCACCATGCTCGGCCCCCTCGAGCAGCTCGCCTCGACCTGGATCACGTTCGACGAGGCCTCGGTCGCGTATTCCCGCTATGCCGAGATCCTCGCGCTGCCCGCCGAAGCCCGCGAAGCCGACCCGGTCGTCGCCCCCGTCCTCGGCGGCGTGCGGCTCGAGAACGTGTCGTTCGGGTATAAGGCCGGTCAGCCGATCCTCAGCGGGATCGACCTGGACGTCCCCGCCGGCACGTCGCTGGCGATCGTCGGCGAAAGCGGCGCGGGCAAGACGACCCTGCTGTCCATGATCGCGGGCCTCTATATCCCCGACCAGGGCCGGGTCCTGATCGACAAGCTCGCGATGGACGACACCGCCATGCCGCGCATCCGCGAGGTCACGGGCGTCGTGTTCCAGCAGCCCCACCTCTTCGCTGCCACGGTCGACGAGAACATCCGCATGGGCCGCTGGAAGGCGACGCGCGACGAGGTGCGCGACGCCGCCCGCCTCGCCCACGCGGACGACTTCATCTCGCTCCTCCCGGAGGGCTACGAGACGCGGGTCAGCCACGCCGGCTCGAACTTCTCCGGCGGCCAGGTGCAGCGCATCGCGATCGCCCGCGCGCTGGTCTGCCGTCCGCGCATCCTGCTCCTCGACGAGGCCACGGGCAACCTGGACGCGCATACGGAGGCGGGGATCTGGTCGATGCTGACGAACGGACAGCTGGGGTGCACGCGCATCTTCATCACGCACCGGATGAGCACGACGCGGCGCATGGACCGCATCGTCGTGCTGGACAAGGGCCGCATCGTGGAGACCGGATCCTTCGACGAGCTCATCCGCGCCGACGGCCACTTCCAGAAGCTGTGGAAGCGCCAGGGCCTCGCGGCCGCGCTCGACGAGAAGACGGATCTGACCCTGGCCAGCTAGCCGATCAGGGAGCGGTCGACGTCGGCGATCCGCGCGCGCCCGCAGAGCGCCATCGCCGTCTCGAGCTCGCTCCGCAGGAGGCCGACCGCGTTCGCGACCCCATCGGCGCCGCCCACCGCCAGCGCACAGAGATAAGGTCGTCCGATCAGCACCGCGGCGGCGCCCTCGGCGAGCGCCTTGAGGACGTCGGTGCCGCGGCGGATCCCGCCGTCGACGAGGACGGGGACGCGGCCGGCGACGCGGTCGACGATCGCAGGCAGGGCCTCGATGGTGGCCGGGGCCGTGTCGAGATTGCGTCCGCCGTGGTTCGACACGACGACGCCGCCCACGCCCAGGCCCACGGCGCGGTCCGCGTCGTCGGGATGCAGGATCCCCTTCAGGAGCACGGGCACCTTGCAGAGCGCCTGGAACTCCTCGATCTCCTTCCAGGTCAGCGACACGCGCTTGGTCGACCCCGCCCGGCGCTCCTTCATGTTCTGGGGATTCATGGGGAGCGTGAGATTCTTCGGAAGGGCAAAGCCGGCGCGCTGCTCGCGGTGGCGCGGGCCGATGACCGGGGTATCGACCGTGACGACGAGCGCCTTGCAGCCGGCGGCCTGGGCGCGCTCGATGAGGTCGCGGTTGCGGCCCTGATCGGCCTGCGTGTAGAGCTGGAGCCAGAAGGGTCCGGGGGCGGCTTTGGCGATGTCTTCGATCGACACGGTCGCGTTCGAACTGACGACGAAGAGGGCCCCGGCTTTCGCCGCGCCGCGGGCGGTCGCGATCTCGCCGTCCTTATGGAGCAGTTTCTGATAGGCGGCCGGCGCCAGGAGGATGGGATGAGGCAGATCCAGGCCGAAGAGCTTGACGCGGACGTCGACCTGGGAGACGTCGACGAGCACCCGCGGCCGGAGCCGGATGCGCTCATACGCCTCGCGGTTCCAGCGGATCGTGATCTCGTCCGCGGCCCCGCCCGCGACGAAGTCATACGCCGTCGCCGTCAGCTTCCGCCGCGCGGCCTCCTCGAAATCCTGGAGGCAGACGATAGGGGCACCCTTTTTCATCGATGACAACAGTACCATCGAAGGAGGAGTCCGTCGAATATCCCCGGGGGTCAGGTATCATTCCCGTGTGGCTCCGCGTGGCAGCAAAGTCTCCGTTAAGCGTGCCGCCCTCCAGATTGGCCTGAGTGTCTTTGTAGTATTCGGATTCCTGGGGACCCTCGGCTCTCTCGCATTCGGTGGTTTGCTGGTGTGGCCCGTAACGGCGGTCCTATACCTCGCGGGGTTGCTCCTCGATCTCAGCGAGATCGGACTTGTCGGCATCCTCCTTTCCGCATTCCTGGGGAACGGACTCGTTGCCTGGCTGATCTGGATGTCCTTATGGGGTTTGAGCTCGATTCTCCCGTCCGAGAATTCGAGTCATTCTCAGTAAATCCTGGCCCATTGCCCTCCACCGCGACTTTCATGTGGCCAGCGTATGTTTTGTAGACAAGTAGCAGCCTGGAATGGGATGCTGGGCCCCCTGAGGAACTCCCCGTGAAGATCGCCAAGGTCGAGTCGTTTCTCCTGTCCTGCCCCCTCCCCCAGCCGCTCAAGCTGACGTTCTGGAACGGCGAGCGTACCATCCTCAAGCGCGACGCCATGATCCTCCGCGTCACGAGCGACACCGGCCTCAAGGGGTATGCCCCCGGCCCCGCTCACGAACACGCCGCCCATGAGATCCGCGACCATATCGGCCCCTTCCTCATCGGCCGGGATCCGCTCGGCTGGAAGGAGTTCGCGTTCAAGGGCGACCTCGAACTCACCAAGACCTACCACGCCGTCGAGATCGCCGTCATGGACCTCGTCGCGCGCCACCAGGGCAAGCCGCTCTCGGAGCTGGCCGGCGGACGCGTCCGCGACACCCTCAAGCTCTACGGCTCGGGCGGCATGTACCAGCCTCCCGAGAAGTACGCGCAGGAAGCCGCCGACGTCCAGGCCATGGGCTTCCCCGCCTACAAGTACCGGCCGGCGCTCGGCCCCGACGAGGACCTCCGCACCGTCCAGCTCATGCGAGAAAAGTGCGGACCGGACTTCGGCATCATGATCGACGCCCATTCCTGGTGGCGCATGGGCGACAAGAGCTACTCCTTCGACACCGTCGCAGCCCTCGCGAAGAAGATCGCGGCGTATGGCCCCGTCTGGCTCGAGGAGCCGCTCCCCCCCGAGGACCACGCCGCGTACCGCAAGCTGAAGGCCCTCCAAATCCTTCCGACCGCGACCGGCGAGCACGAGCAGGATGAGGCGGGCTTCCTCGACCTCATCCAGACCAGAGCCGCGACCTATATCCAGATGGACGTCTGCTGCCAGGGCGGCTTCGCGATGGGCCGCCGCGTCTGCGAGGCCCTCGCGAAGGAGGGCCTGAAGTTCGCCTTCCACAGCTGGGGCACCGTCCTCGAAGTCCTCTCGGCCGCCCACTTCGGCGTCTGCTTCCCCGAGTCCGTCGTCGAATGGCTTGAATATCCCTGCCACGGAAACTTCGGCCGCAAAGGCATGTATCCCTTCCCCCTCGCCGACGAGATCCTGACCGAGCCGCTCGACATCCATCAGGGCATCTTGACGGTGCCCAAGGGGCCGGGTCTGGGCGTCGACGTCAACGAGGACGTGATCGCGAAGTACCCGTGGATCCCCGGTCCCTGGTCCTATTTCAAAATCAACTCGCCGCCCGAGACGATCGCCGTCACCGGCGACCACAGCGTGAAATGGGTGGAGGCGAAGTGACCGACACTTCCGAGGACCTTCGGAAGCGGGTCGTGTCGAAGGTGACCCGGCGGATCATCCCCTTCATCTTCCTCTGCTACGTCGTCGCGTATCTCGACCGCGTCAACATCGGCATGGCGGAAGGGCTGCAGGGCGACTTGAAGCTGTCCGAGTCTCAACTCGGCTGGGGGGGCGGGCTGTTCTTCCTCGGGTACTTCCTCTTCGAAGTCCCCAGCAACCTGATTCTCCATAAGGTCGGCGCGCGAATCTGGATCGCGCGCATCATGATCGTCTGGGGCTTCGTCACGATGGCGACCATCTGGGTCGCCGGCAAGTGGTCGTTCTTCGGCATGCGCGTCCTCCTCGGCCTCGCGGAGGCGGGCTTCTTCCCCGGCATCGTCCTGTACCTGACCTACTGGGTCCCGAACCGGGAGCGCGCCAGGATGGGCGCGCTCTTCATGATAGCCGCCCCGGTGGCGGTGGCCATCGGATCCCCCGTCTCCGGCGCCCTGCTCGGCCTCCACGGCACGGCCGGATTGAAGGGCTGGCAGTGGCTGTTCCTGCTCGAGGGTCTTCCCGCCGTGCTCCTGGGAGTCCTGACTTTTTTCTGCCTGCCGTCGCGGCCGGAGGATGTCCGCTGGCTCGACCCCGGGGAGCGCGAGTGGCTCGCCGCGGAACTGGAGCGCGAGCGCGCGGAAACGGGAGCCCGGGCGCACGCCTCCATCCGGGAGAGCCTGATGAATCCCAAGATCTGGATCCTTTGCATCTTCCTCTTCCTGAACACCACGGTGACCTACGGCATCTTCCTCTGGCTGCCGAAGATCCTGGGCGAGGTCTCCGGCATGAAAGGCTGGAGGCTGGGACTCCTGAGCGGCAGCACGCTCCTCCCGGCCATCCCCGGCATGATCCTCATCACCGCCCGCTCCGACCGGAAGGCGGAGCGCCGATGGCACACGGCATCCTGCTGCGCCCTTGCCTCGATCGGCCTCGTCCTGACGGTGCTCTCCGGAAAGATCACCGCCCTGGTCTGGATCAGTCTCGTGATCTGCCACATCGGACAGCGCACGATCCAGGCCGTGTTCTGGACCATTCCGCCGATCTTCCTCGGCGGCGTCGCCGCTGCGGCCGGCATCGCGTTCATCAATTCCGTCGGCAACCTCGGAGGCTACCTGGGACCCGGAGCCATGGGACGCCTGAAGGAATTGACGGGCGGCTATAATACGGGGCTCCTGGCCCTCGCCGGCATCGTCCTGGTGCAGGCGGCCATCGTGCTCTCGCTCCGACTGACCCCGAAGGGGACCCCCGCATGAAGATCGTCGAACTGCGCGTCCATCCCATCGCCATCGCCGACCCGCCGCTGCGCAGCTCCTACGGCCTCCATCAGCCTTATGCCCTCCGCACCATCCTCGAAATGGTCAGCGACGAGGGCCTGGTCGGCATCGCCGAAACCCACGGCGGCGACGCCATCGCGCAGGGCTTCAAGGCGCTCGAGGCCCGGCTGCTGGACGTCGACCCGTTCCAGCTCGCCGGGCTCCTGATCGACCTCGTCGAGGGCGACGTCGCGGGCTCCAGCCTCGACCGCTCCCAGACCTTCCACGTCCCCGGCGAGAATCCCCTCGACCTGAAGCAGCGCCTCTACTCCGCGCTGGAGATCGCGGCGCTCGACCTCTGCGGCCGCGCGCTCAAGAAGCCCGTCTGCGATCTGCTCGGCGGCCGGGTGCGCGACGAGGTCGCGTTCTCCGCCTATCCCTTCTACAAGCACGCCGGCGGCGGCGGCGAAGGGGCCGACGCCCGCGCCGACGAGTACGGCGAAGCGCTGACCCCCGAGGCGCTCGTCCACCAGGTGCGGCGGATGATCTGGCAGTACGGGTTCAAGGACATCAAGTTCAAGACCGGCGTTCTAGATCCCGAGATCGAGATCGAGACGGTGCGCCAGCTCCATCTTGCGTTCCCCGGCCTGCCGATCCGCATGGACCCGAACTGCGCGTGGTCCGTCGAGACGTCGGTCAAGGTCGGCAAAGCCCTGAAGAAAGAGTTCGCCAACGGGGGCTACCTCGAAGATCCCACCGCCGGCATGGACGGCATGGCCGCCGTGCGCCATCGGCTGCTGGAAGCCGGGATCGACACCCCGCTCGGCAGCAACGTCGCCGTCACCTGCTTCCCGGATCTCGCCGAGGCCGTCGAGAAGAAGGCGGTCCAGGTCGTGCTGAGCGACGTGCATTACTGGGGCGGCCTGCGCGCCACCCAGCACCTGGGCAAGCTGTGCAAGACCTTTGGCCTCGGGCTGTCGATGCACTCGAACAGCCACCTCGGCATTTCCGTGATGACCATGGCCCACGCGGCCGCCGTGACGCCGCACCTGACCTATGCGTGCGACACGCATTATCCCTGGTCCGACGCGAAGGACGAGGTCGTGCTGGGCGGCAAGATCAAGTTCCACGAGGGCCGCATCCGCATCGGAAACCGGCCCGGCCTGGGCGTCGACCTCGACTACGACCAACTCGCGCGCGGCGTCGAGCGCTACGGGAACTGCCCGTATCGCAAGCGCGACGACACCGCCGAGATGCGCAAACACGTCGATCCGAACTGGACCCGTATCCTCCCGAGGTGGTGACATGACGATGGATCCCCCGACGTTTCGGAGCAGGCTGGGCGGCGTGATCGCCTTTCCGGTGACGCCCTTCAAGCCGGACCTCTCGCTCGATCTCCCCGGATACCGGCGCAACCTGCAGGTGCTGCTGAAGCACAAGCTTTGCGCGATCGTCGCCGCGGGCGGCACCGGAGAGCTCTATTCGCTGACGCCCGCCGAGCACCAGGAGATCGTGAGGGCGACCGTCGAGGAGGTCCAGGGCGCCTGCCCCGTGATCGCCGGCGTCGGCTACAACCGCGCGATCGGGATGGGACTCGCCCAGGCCTCGGCTGCGGCCGGCGTCGACGCAATCCTGGCGCTGCCGCCGTATTACCCCAATGCGGACGACGAGGCGCTACTCGAATACTACGCCGCCATCGGCAAGTCGACGTCGCTCGGGTTCCTGGTGTACAGCCGCGACTGGGTCAATCCGACGGCGGCCTGGGTCGAGAAGCTCGCGGCAACGGTCCCCAACCTCGTCGCGTGGAAGGACGGCCAGGGCGACACGCGGCGCTACCAGCAGATCATGCAGCGCCTCGGCGACCGGCTCTACTGGATCGGCGGGGTCGGCGACGACAACGTCCCCGCGTACTACTCGATCGGGATCCGGACGTATACGTCGAGCATCGCGACCGTGTCGCCGAAGCTGTCGATCGAGCTGCACGAGGTCGCGGCGCGCGGCGACGCGGCCGCGCTCAAGAAGCTGATGGACGCCTACGTCACGCCCCTCTATGCGTTCCGCGCGCGGAAGAAGGGCTACGAGGTGTCGGTGATGAAGGAGATGATGACCCTCATCGGCCTCGCGGCGGGCCCCGTGCGGCCGCCGCTCGCGAACGTGAAGAAGGAAGAGATCGCGGAGCTGAAGACGATGCTGGAGGGCTGGAAGCCATGGCTCTGATCCTCGCCCTGGCGCTCGCCCTGCAGGCCGGCGACTATTATCCCCCGCCCGACAAGGACGGCGGCTGGCGCGTGCCGAAGGACGCGGCCGAGATGAAACAGGTTGCCGGGATGGACCCCGTCAGGCTCGACCAGGCCTGGGAGCTCTGCCAGCGCACGACGCAGCACTCGGGGCTGGTCGTCGTCCGCCGCGGGTACCTCGTCTATGAGAAGTATGCCGGTCGCGCCTGCCGCGACGCCAACCCCGACATGGCCTCCTGCGGCAAGGCGTGGACCAGCATCGCGTGCGGGATCATGCTGAAGGAGAAGCATGACGCGATCCCGGACGGCCTGGACACGAAGGTCTTCACGGAGAAGTATCTCCCCGAGGCGTTTCCGCTCGACGATCCGCGACGCGCCGAGATCACGCTCGGCCAGCTGCTCTGCATGAGCGCGGGCACCCACGGCGAGGGCAAGGCGCCCGGGATCCGGAAGGGCGACGTCATCCCGCTGGATCCCGCGCCGGGCCAGAACCTCAAGGATCTCGACACGTCGTCGCTCAAATGCCCCTTATGGTGCAAGCCGGGGGACGGCTATTCGTACTCGTCGCCCGCGCCGCACATCGCGTCGATGGTCCTGCGCCGGGTGACGGGGATGACGCTGAAGGACTACATCGACGAGCGCCTCGCGAAGCCCCAGGGCTGGGGCGCGTGGAACTACTGCCTCTACCGGGGCGACGTCACGCTGCCCCATGCCAACGGCGCGGGCAGCACGGCGCTGCGCTCGACGGACGCCTGCCGCTTCCTCTACTGCCTGCTGCGCAACGGACGCTGGCAGGACAAGCAGCTGGTGCCGACGGAGTATATGGAGCAGCTCGGCCGCCCGTCGAAGTACAACCCGCACACCATGTTCTCGCTGCAGTTCGAGGTGAACGCCGACGGACACGTCGCCGGCGCCCCGAAGGACGCATACTGGAAGAGCGGCGCGGGCGGCTTCTGCGTCTACGTCGTCCCCTCGCTGGACCTCGTCCTCTACAAGATGGGCGGCGCCGACAACGCCTACAAGGAAGAGCTCACGCGGATCCCGCAGACGCTGAAGTACGACGGCTCGCGCGACGGCTGGAAGCCCATTCCGGCGACGCCCTTCCACGACGGCTCGATGGGCGGCGACAACGGCCTGCGCCGGGTCCTCGAGATGGTCTGCGCCGCCGTGCGGGAATAAAACGGAACGCTACTTCACCGCGGCGAGGGCCTTGGCGTAGTCGGGCTCCTGGGTGATCTCGGGCACCTGCTCGGTGTATTTCACGGTGCCCTTCTCGTCGAGCACGACGATCGACCGCGAGAACAACCCGGCAAGCGGCCCGTCGCTCATGGTCACGCCATAAGCCTTCCCGAACGTCCCCTCCCGCAGGTCGGACGTGGTGACGACGGCGCCGATCCCCTCCGCGCCGCAGAATCGCTTGTGCGCGAACGGCAGGTCCTTGGAGACGCCGACGACCACCGTGTCGGGCAGGCCGGCGGCCTCGACATTGAACTTGCGGACCGACGTCGCGCAGACGCCCGTGTCGATCGACGGAAAGATGTTCAGGATGACCTTCTTCCCGGCGAAGTCCTTGAGCGTGACGTCGGAGAGGTCGGTCTTCGTCAGCTTGAAGTCCGGAGCCTTGCTGCCGACCGCCGGCAGCGTGCCCACGGAATGGATCGGGTTGCCCTTGAACTTGATGTCCGCCATGAATCCCTCCTTATCCGGTTCCTGGGAGAGGATTCTTATCCGATTGCGGGCGTTACGGAAACCTTTTTCGATGTCCGGATCCCCGGTTGACCCGGCCGCCCCCGGGGCCGTACGATGTCGACCCGATGAGCGATTCGAGATCCTCCGACGCGGCCCGCCCCGGCTCGACCCGGCGCCGGAAGCGGAGCTATTCGCGGGACCTCCGCTCCCTGGCGCTCTTTCTCTGGGAGCAGGGGAGGACGCTGACGCACGCGACGGAGAAGGACGCGGCCGCATGGGTGCGCGCCCTGCAGAAGCGCCGCGCCGGCACGGGCGTCTCGCGGCGCATCGCCGCCGCTCGGGGCTTCTTCGAGCAGGTCGGCCAGGCGCTCAATCCGTTCGCCCGCTTCCGGACCCGCCGATCCGACCGCCCGCGTCCCGCCCCGCTGGGCGCCCGGGAGCTGAAAACCCTGATGCGCGCCATGGATCCCGGCAGCCCGTGGGGCGTGCGGAATCGCGCGATCTTCATGCTTCGCTTCGGCACGCCGCTGCGGCTCACGGAGATCTGCCGCCTCCAGCGGCGCCATCTCCTCCTGAGCGGCAAGAAATCGGTGATCCGCGTGGTCCGAAAAGGAGTCGTCCTGAGGATCCCGCTGCGGGGACCGCTGCTCACATCGCTGAAGAGGCATCTCCAGCGGAATCCCCGGAAAGGACCCTATCTCTTCCAGCCGATCTCCGGGACGTCGACGCGGAAGCCCCTGTCGACGGGATGGGTATCGGCGACGTTGAGATCCGCGCAGCGGGCCGCCGGCGGGAAAAGATAACGTTACGTTGCCACCACGACGTGGTCCCACCACCCCTTGCGGACCCCCGTCTCCGGCTTGCTCCTTATGGCGATAGAGCCAGAGGGCCTTTGCGCTCAGCTCGGCCGAGATCCTCCAGGCGATCCCCGGAAACGGCTTCCCGCCCGCGACGCGCGTCCGCAGCGGCGACTGCTTCCCGAGGCTTCCCGGCGAAAGGTCCTCCGCCTAGGTCACGATCTCCCTTCCGACCTCGGCGAACACGACCTCCGGGTCCTTGTCGATGCCGACGTCGCCCGGATACTTCGCGGCGAGCCCGTCTCGCTGCTCGATCGGCGGCGTCTTCCGCGCCTCGACGGCGTCCTTCAGGCCCGGCGCCTGCCGGATCTCCTGAGACGCCAGGAGTAGCGACAGGATCCTCAGGATTCCCATCGTTCAGCTCTCCCCTACTGTACTCCACCGGAGATGCTTTATAGAATCCTTGGCCATGTTCAAGAAGATGGTCGGTAAGCTGAAGAGCGTCACGAAGAAGAACCTCTCCCGCTTCAAGGCCCGCAATGCCGTCCGCAAGGGACTCTTCAAGGACATCGACCGCGACGGCCTGACCGAGCTGCGCAAGAAGCACGAGAACCATCCGACGCGGAAGTACCACGACAAGTTCGAGCACTCGCTGATCCGCAATGCCGAGCGCCTCTTCACGCTGGGCCTCGACAAGTCCAAACCCCTGCGCATCTTCGACATCGGCAGCGGCTTCGGCTACTTCCTCTATGGCGCGAAGCAGATGGGACACAAGCCCGTCGGCCTGGACCTCCCCGACGACTACCTGACCGCCGTCACGACCCTGCTGGATCTCCAGAAGGTCGTCCACCGCATCGAGCCGGGGCAGCCGTTGCCCGAGATTCCGGGCGGGCCTTTCGACCTGATCACCGCATTCGCGACCTGCTTCGACAACGCGGGCTTTCCCGGCCAGTGGGGCCTGGGGCAGTGGAAGTTCTTCATGAAGGATCTGTCGCGCTTCATGGCGCCCGGCTGCCTGGTCCACTTCAAGTTCAACCAGTATAGCGGCCCGGGCACCAAGTCGGGCATCGGCTGCCGCACGGTCCCCGACGACCTGTGGGACTACTTCCACTCCCTCGGCGCGCACTTCGACAAGCGGACGATGCAGATCCCCGACGCGCCGGCGGGGCTGAAGGGCTAGCTCACTTCGCGCGCAGGGAGCGCTCCAGCGAAATCATCTTCGGCGGCGTGTTGCCTCCCACCTGCACGTCGAACGTGAACGGCAGCGCGGTCACTTCCTTCTGCACGGTCTTCACGTCGCCGTACTTCAGCCCGTTGCCGTCGTAGCGGTTCCGCTTCTCCGGCGCCGCCGCCTCCTGGTAGGCGTATGTCACGACGAGGACCTTGTCCTTCGGCAGCTCGTTCTTCTCCGTCGCCACCGTCACGACGTTTTTCCCGGGCAGCAGGAACGGCAGCGCGCTCCGGTTGTGCTCCACGACCGCGTCCAGCTTGAACGACGCCAGCGCGCCCGCGAACTCGGCCTTCACCCGCACGTCGTAGCGCTGCTTGAGCAACGGGGAGACGTCGCCCGCCGCGGCCGGCGTCCAGGACTTCCCGCCGTCCGTGGAGACGGAGAGCCTGCCGTCCCCGTCGAACGTCGCGGCCAGCGTCCCTCCGACATAGGCATAAGGCAGCGCGAGCTTGAAGACCGCGACGCCCGTGCCGCCGGTCGCGACCAGTTTCCCGCCCTTCGCGGCGGCGCCCGTCAGCTCGAGGTCGGAGACGTCGGCGGCCTTGCTGAAATCGGGCGCGTAGACGAGGCTCCCATCCGACCAGTTCCGGGTGCCGTAGTGCTCCAGCACGGGCCCCAGGACCTTGTCCTCGCGGAAGTCCTTGGTGGAGCAGGAATGCTGCGGCGCCTTGCCGGTGATCGCGAACGCGTCCGGCAGCGACTTCCAGTCGAGGCGCAGCGCCGCGCCCGACGGCAGCGTGAGCGAGGTGGAATAGTTCTCGTCGCGCCACGTGACCGACGCCCAGCCCTTGCTCTCGCCGACCGTGTTGCGCGCCTTGCAGCCCTCGACGACGCCCTGGGGCTCGTCGCCGCAGCAGAGGTTCTGACGCGCCGCGCGTCCGTCCTTGACCGCGTCGAGCACGATCGACGGATCGTCGGCGATTTCGCCCTGGCCGACGACGTGGGACTTGTCCTTCGACCAGTAGTAGCACTTGAGGAAGACGTCGAAGTAATGCCACTTGCCGCCGTACTCGACCTCGATCGTCGTATGTCCGGGCCAGCCGACGTAGCGGCACTTCCAGCCGGCGGTCTCATAGAGGGCCTTGAGCACCGTGTGCTGGCCGCCGCAGAGGCCCCAGCCGTAAACGTTGATCAGCTTCAGCGGGCCGACCGACTGCGGGGCGACCTCCGTCGCATAGGCCCAGTGGAAGATCGTGTTGTGCAGGTACTCGTAGATCGCGATGGCCTTCTCGTCGTCGCTCTTCGCGCCCGACCGCACCCAGACGTCGCGGACGATGGTCTCGAGCGAGCTGGGATCGACGGTGCGGTCGGTGGTGACCTTGAAGCCGCGCGTATCCGCGGAAGCGAGGCTGCCCGCGAGGAGCAGCGCGAGGGCGGCGGCGAAGCAACGCATCATAGGGGTCCCCCTGCGGCATTGGAGGCGGGCCGACCCCTGATTATAACGCTACTTCCCGGAGATCAGGGCCTGGGCGGCCTTGGCGTAGTAGCCCTCGGGATTCTTCTTCAGGAAGGCCTCGACGAGCTTCACGAAACGGGGGTCCTTGCGCTGCTCCGCGGGATGCGCCTGGAGCTTCTGGTATTCCTTCCCCACCTTGTAGGCCGGGTCCTTCTTCAACTCCTCGGACTGGTCCTTGTAGGGCTTGGCGGCGTCGCCCGTATACGTCGTCGACATCGCGGTGCAAATGTCCGCGGCAAGCACGACATCGCCCGTCTCCTTCAGGCGCGCGATCTCCGCGTCCACCGACGTCTTCCATTTCTCGATCGCGGCGAGGTCGGCCTTGGCGGCTTCGGCCGTCTTCGCGTCCTTGTCTTCCTTGAGCTTCTCGAGCGCCTTGGTCCCGGCGTCGAGCTTCCCGGCCGCGATCGACTCCTCAATCTTGGCCACCTTGGCGACCGGGGACGGCGGCGAGAAGCTCGGCAGCGGCTTGCCCGAGTCCTCGGTCATCAGCTGCTTGACCTTCTCGATGATCGCATCGGCCCAGATCTGGTAGCCCTTCTCGTTAGGATGCAGGAAATCGGGCATGATGTCCTTGGGAAGCGTCGTGCCGTCGGCCGCCAGGAACTTCGCGCCGATGTCCATATAGGAGACCCGGCCCAGCGAGAGGTCGCCGGCGAACTTCGAGATCAGGATGTTGACCTCCTCGTTCTTCTTGCGGGCGCCGTCCGGCTTTTCGCTGCGCGGGAAGATGCCGAGCAGCAGGAATTTCGCCTTCGGGACGCGCTCGTGGATGTCCTGGAGGATCGTCTTGACGCCGAGGGCGACGTCGGGCGCGGGATCGCCGTTGTTGGTGCCGATCATCAGGACGACGAGCTTGGGCTGGATGCCCTCGAGCTCGCCGTTGCGCATGCGCCAGATGACGTGCTCGGTACGGTCGCCGCCGATGCCGAAGTTCGCGGGCTTGAAGGGGCCGAAGGTCTTGTCCCAGACCGCCTTTCCCCCGCCGCGCCAGCCGTCGGTGATGGAGTCGCCGACGAAGAGGAGGTCGACGCCGCCCGCTTTGGCGACCTTGAGGAACTCCTCGTGGCGGTTGGGGTCCTTCTGCACGGGGATGGTCGTATTCGGGCCCTTGCCCTGCGCCTCGGCCTCACGGAAGCCCAGCGCCAGGAGGATCGACGAAAGCAGCATTCGCAGCATGAGATCCTTTCGCTATCTAATCCCCTTATACCGGAAGAACGACGGGGATGCGTGGATTTATCTGCAGAAAGCGCGAGGTGCTCCCCATCCTGCGTCGCAGATTTGGTAACCCCTACCAGCGGATGTCCTTCGGGACGGGGAGCCGATGCTGATCGCTGCGCTCGCCGATCGGCCAGGTCCGGTACTCCTCCAGCCAGGCCAGCATGTTCCGGATCACGATCTCGAGCAGCTTCTTCCCCTTCTCGGGGGTCGCCTTCGTCGGATCCCCGTGCACGCCCGTCTTCGTCCAGCGTCCCCAGATGTCGTTGAAGCGCACCTGCGTCGTGCTGTCCGAGCTCATCGTCTTTCCCACGCGGTCCGAGTCGCGCACAGCCTTGTCCATCTGCACGCGCTCCTTCGCGAAGTGCAGGTATAAGGACGTCTCCCACTCGTCGGCGTGGGCGTAGACGCCCGTCTCCAGCATCGCGTGCGTCTCCTCCTTCCCCATGTTGTAGTAGCCGAAGGCGCAGCAGAGCGACGGCGTCTCGAGCAGCGTCCGGCGCGCGATGAGGTCCACCATCGGCATGTTCGAGCCGTGGCCGTTCACGATCGCGATGCGTTTGAAGCCGTGGTAGGCGACGCTCTTGGTGACGTCGACGCAGAAGTCGATGAAGTGCTGCGGCTGGATGTGGATCGTGCCCGGAAAGTCGATGTGATGCAGGTTCAGGCCATAAGGGATCGCGGGCAGGAGCAGCACCTTGTCCGGCGCGCGCCGGGCCAGCTCGCGGCAGACCGACTCGGCCAGAAATAAATCCGTGTCGAGCGGCAGGTGCGGCCCGTGCTGTTCGGTCGATCCGGTCGGGAGGATCACGACCTTCTGCATCTCGATCGCGTCGTTCATCTCCGG
>DASQOM010000058.1:0-22649 GCA_035644495.1 Planctomycetota bacterium
TGTCCATGAACAGCCACCCGAACCCGGGCAGGTGCTGCAGCAGCGACTGAAGTGCCGGCTCGACGTGATCCTGCAGGAGGGGGGCCAGCACGAAGAGCCCCCAGACGCCGTAGGCGATCGACGGGATGGTGGCGAGGAACTCCACGAGAAACGACACGAGGCCCCGCACCCGGGGCGGCGCGATGCGGACCAGGAAGATCGCGGCCCCCAGGCTCAGCGGGACGGCGAAGAGCAGCGCGAGGGCCGAGCTGATCAGCGTGCCGTAGACGACGGGAAGAGCGCCGAAGCTGGGCGGGATCTTTTCGGTGACGACTTCCCCGCCGTCGAAGACGAGTTTGCCGCGTGCGTCGCGCTTCGGGATTTCCAGCTCATTGGGCCGCCAGTCCGAGCTCACCAGGAAGCGGGCGCCGTAGTCGCGGATCGCCGGGATGGCGGCCTCTCCGAGAACGAAGAGAAGGGCCGCCAGCATGAGGAGGACCACGCAGGCGCTCAGGCGCGACATCCACCCGAACGCGGCGTCCGGCGAAAGGAAGCGACGGCGCCGGCCGTCGCCCGGCCGCGAACCGGCCCCGCGCGCCGGCGTCTCGTCAGCTGCGTCGGTCATGACCCTCTAGAGTGATTCCATCCGCCGTCCGCTCACGACCCCTTCGGCTTGAGCGCCTCGCCCTTGTAGGTGAAGTGACCGAGGGCGTCGCCGACCTTGTGCTGGACGTCGGGGGCCAGGGGAGCGTACTCCAGCTTGTTCGCGTACTGCTGCCCTTCGTGGGTCGCCCACCAGAAGTAATCGACGAGGGCCTGCGCCTGCTCCCTGCTCTTGAGGTTGTTCAGGTCGCGGTAGGCGATCAGGTACGTGAACGAGGCGATGGGATAGGTCCCCTTACCCGGCTGGTTCCACAGGTTGGCCTTGAGGACGTCGCCCTGGAGCTGCCCGACGGCGCCCACGCCGGCCAGGGAGATGGACTCCGGAGAGGCCTTGATGAACTCGCCCTCGAGGTTCTTCACCTTCCCGTACGTCAGCTTGTTCTCGGAGGCGTAGTTCTGTTCCGTATAGCCGATGGCGCCCTTGGTCTGCTGGACGATGGCGGTGATGCCGGCATTGCCCTTGCCCCCCTGGCCCACGGGCCACTTGACCGAGGTGCCCATGCCGATCGACTCCTTGAACGCCTCGTTCTGGGTGCTCAGGTAGTTGGTCCAGACGAAGTTGGTGCCGCTGCCGTCGGTGCGCCACGCCGTCGTGATGACGGTGTCGGGGAGCGAGGAGCCCGCGTTGACCGCCGCGATCTTCGCGTCGTTCCAACGCGTGATCTTTCCCATATAGATCTCCGCGAGGACCTCGCCGGTGAAATTGAGGTCCTGCCCCAGCCCGGGAAGGTTGTAGGCGGGGACGACGCCGCCGGCGCAGGACGGAACGTGGATCACGTTCCCCTGGCCGAGGGCCTGGATCTGCTTGTCGTTGAGGGGCGCGTCGGAGCCGGCGAAGTCGACCGTCTTGTCCGTGATGCTCTTGATGCCGCCGCCGGAACCGATGGCCTGGTAGTCGATCGCGATGCTCGGGTTCAGTTTTCCGTACTCGGCCACCCAGCGCGCATACAGCGGAGCGGGGAACGTCGCGCCCGCGCCCTGCAGACGCGTCTCGGTCGCCAGGAAACCCGCCGCGGCCAGACCGCACGCGGCCCATCTGATCAGCGTCATCATCTCATCACCCTCCAGCTCGGGCCTCAGTGAAGCCGCTGCGGGTTCAGAGATCGCAAATTCTTCGCAAGCGTCCGATTAAGGCCGGGAGCTCAAGCCTTCGGCCCCGCCGCGGCCGGGCCTGCCCGGAGGGCGATCACGGTGCAGAGCACGCAATCGACCGGACGCCATTCCTCGATCTTCCCGATCTCCAGGTTGTTCCGGTCGCGCACGACAAGGTTGAAGCGCTGCTTGATCTTCCCGGGGCCGCCCACCACGATGACGGCGTCCCAGTCGGTGTGGTCGTCGATGCCCAGACCCGTCTTCTCGCAGGCTGCTTCCACAGCCGCCGTCACGGTCTTGTCGTAGTTGCCCACGACCGGCGTCTCCCCCACCCAGATGGCGAAATCATACGCGCCGCTGAAATCCCAGCCGATCCGGTTGCGGATCTCCTTCAGCAGCACGGTGCGCCCCTTGGAGCCCGAGTTGAGCGGATCGAACTCGTCTTCCGCCTTGATCCGGGACAGGATGCCCGGCCAGGCCGCGGCGGCCTGGGCCGTCAGCTCGTCGTACTTCGCCTGCCGCGCCTTGCGGTCGGCCTCGATCTCTTTTTCCCAGCGGTCGCCCAGCGCCTTCGCGCGCTGGAGGTTGACCTCCTGATGGGGCGTGCCTTCGAAGTCGCTGCCCGCCCGACCCGCCAGGTGGGACGGCTTTTCCAGGTCGAAGCGGCTCGACGGCCGCGGCTGCTTCTCCATGAAGGCGAGCAGCGCGTTGAATGCGGCGTGCAGCTTCGCGATCGCCGTCTCGCGGATCTTCCGGGCCTCGCCCAGCAGCCCCTGGATTTCCTTGTCGTCCTTGTACTCCGCCGCGATCTGCTGCAGGGTCGCGTCGTTCTGGAACCACGTCAGGCGGCGCACCACCTGCGAGGTCTTGGGCATCTCGTAGGTCGGACTTCCCGCCTCGCCGCCGGACTCGGCCTCCCAGCCCTCGATCGCCTTCCGCTCGATCTCCCAGACGTCGACCACCCGCTGGTGCGACTGTTCGCGGCCGAGCTTCACGGTCGCGGACGCGATGATCGTCTCGACGGCGGCCACCCGGGCTTCGATACCCTTCACGTCCGCGTCGTCCTTGGGAAGGTCCGACACCGACGACCGCACGCGCGTTTTGAGGGATTCGAGGTCGCCCATGATCTGCCATTCCTGCTTCGAGCCGTCGAAGATCGGGCGGGCCACCCGCTCTTCCAGCTCCTTGAGGATCGGGAGCGCGCGGGAAATCGCCGTCTGCTTCCGGGCCGCCGCCTGGACCCCGTCGATGCGCGCGATCTCGGACCGGAATCTCGCGATCGACTCGGGCGTGCAGAGCTCCTTCACGTCGTCCTTCTTGATCCGCTCGATGGCATGCTGGAGCATGTCCTCGGCGCTCCGCAGGTTGTGGTCGATGTCGCTCTCGGCGTTCCGGAGGAAGCGGTTGATGAAGTCTTCGAGCACCCGAGCTTTCTCGGCCTTGCGCGAGGCCTCGAACTTCGCCCGTAGGTCCGCCACCTGGCCGCGGAATCGCTCCACCGTCTCGGGCGGCAGGTTCTGCTTCACGTCGTCGGATTCGAGCTTCGTGGTCAGGCGCGCGATCTGCGACTCGCTCTGCATCGGATTGCGGCTGAGCTCGTCGAGGGCGTAGCCCAGGGTCCGGTTGAGGTCGGCTTCGATCCGGCGGGCCTGCTCGTTGACGACGGGCGCGAGCGTCGCGGCCGGGGTCGGCCTGGGCGCCTCGGTTGGCGGGGTCGACGTGCTCGCCGCAGGCTTCGGAGGAGGAGGAGCCGCGGAGCCGCCGAACTGCGCCTGGAGCGCGGCAATCTCGGCCTGGAGCTTTGCGAGAGTATCGGCCGCAAGAACGTCGTGCGCCTCGGCCGAACCGACCCGGGCGATCGCCTTCGGCAGCTGGGGGCTCTCCGTATAGCCCCGCTTCAGCTCTTCGGCGACCGCGTCCAGGATGCGCCGCACCTCGCGCTCGATGCTGCCGGCCTTCTCCTTTCGCTTGGCGGCGTCGATCTTGGCCTGCAGATCGGCGGCCTGGGCGCGGAGGCGCTGCATCGTCTCGGGCGCCAGGTTCTGCTTGGCGTCGTCGGTATCGAGCTTCGCGACGGCGCGCTCCAGATAGGACTCGCCCTGCGACGGATTGCGCAGCATCTCTTCAGCGCCGTTGCGCAGGTTCCGGGTGACGTCGGCTTCGATCGGGCCTGCCTTCTCGTTCCCGGCTGACGCGGCCGCAGGGGCGGGCTTCGGGGGCGGAGGAGGAGGAGGAGGAGAACCGCCCGATTTCGCCTGCAGCGGCGCGATCTCCGCCTGGAGCTTCGCGACGGAGTCGGCCGTCAGGACCTCGCGCGCTTCCGGCGAGTCTAGCCGCGCCGCCGCCTTCTGCAGATTGGGGCTTTCCTTGTATCCGCGATTCAGTTCGTCGGCGGCGGCGCTGATGCCGCGCCGGATCTCGCGCTCGATGCTGCCCGCCTTTTCCTGGCGCAGGCCGGCGTCGGCCTTTGCCTTGAGCTCCGCAATCTGGGCGCGGAAGCGCTGCATCTTCTCGGGCGCCAGGGATTGCTTGGCGTCGTCGGAGTCGAGCTTCGTCGCGGCGCGCGCGATATAAGACTCGCCCTGGGACGGGTTGCGCGCGATTTCGTCGGCGGCGTACGCGACGGCGCGGGTGACATCGCTCTCGATGCGGCCGGCCTTTTCCTCGCGGATGCCGTTGAGCATCTTTTCCTTCATGGGATTGAGCTCGGCGAGCACGGGCGCCGCCTCGGCTTCCGGGACGCCCTTCAACGCCTCCTCGATGATTGCGATTTTGGGTTCGAGCTGGTCCCAGCGCCGGTCGTCCGCGGTGCTTTTTGCATACCGCAGCTCCCGCTTGGCTTTCTCGAGGTCGCCCATCGGTTCCTCCGTTTCAAGCTGTCCCGCCACTTAGCGTCCGTCGCGCGGAGGCGTCAAGGGAAATGAGCCGGAAGGGAGTGCTGCGGCAGTCTGCGATCTACCGGCGGCGGACGGCCGCCCTGGGATCCACGCCGGGTTCCACGAGCAGCGGCGGCGTGAAGGCCGCGGCGACCGATTCCCAGGGAACCAGCTTGTAGTTCTGGTTGGCGGCGGGACGGGTGTTCGAGCCGTCCTGCACGACGAGGAGCCCCTTGGGGAAGGCGGGCCCCAACGCCGCGCTGGTCACTTCGATCCCGTCCGTGTCGTTGACCCCGTCCACGGCCCCGTCCACGATCCTGAACGTGCCGACGTAGGCGTTGGACCCGGCGCGCTCGTAAATCACGAAGGTGTCGCTCCCCTGGCTGGACGCCAGCAGGTATCCCCGCTCGCCGCCGGCGTCATAGATCGCCAGCCCCTCGATGTCGGCGGTGAGATGGCCGCCCTTCCCCGCGAAATCGACGCGGATCCGCGGGCTGCCGTCCTCCGGTTCCGCGCCGTAGTTCCAGATCGCCACCCGCTCTTCGGCGATGTAGAGACGACGTCGGGTATCATCCGCGACGCAGCCCTCCACGATGCTGCCGACCTCGAACTCGCGGACTCTGGTGCCGGCGATCTTTCCGGAGCCGCCGTCCCGGAGCTCCCACTGCTGGACCTTGCCGCTGCGGTCGTTGACGAAGTAGTAGTGCTTTCCCGAGACCGGGCTGCGATAGAAACAAGAGCCATAAGGCGTGAGGCCGATGCCCGCGATCGCTCCGGCCGGCTCGAGGCGCCGCGTCGCGGGGTTGATCTTGTAGAAGATCAGGCTTCGGTCGGTCTGGTTCCCCGCGCCGGCCAGGTCCACCCGCTCGTGGGCTGTTCCGTCTTCATACGCGCCGACGAGCGGCATCCCGTACCGCACGTCCACGTTGTTGATGTGCTTGCTCTCCTCGACGACTTGAAGCTCGACGCCGTCGAGGCCGTAGGTCAGCAGGCCGCCCCCCTTGTCGTCCCCGATCACGAGGCTCTTGGCGGGGTCGCTCGGATGAACCCAGATGGCCGGGTCGTCGGCCGCGTCGCCGCCGTGCCGCACCGGGGTGGTCTCCACGGTGGCCGCCACCGGGGGGACGGTCTCCTGCGGGGGAGGCCTCGCGGCCGCGAGGAGGAAGGCCGCGACGGCGAGACTGCGGATTCTCATCCTGCTCAAGCCCGGAATTCTATCCGAAAATCCCCGGGCGCCCCTTCCACAATCCTTACATTTTGCATACGGCTCCCGCCCCTCCGATCATATCCTTAAGGGGTGAGCATCCCGGTCGTCCCGCGCGTCCTGGAGGATCTGAAGCTGGCGAGGCGCGCCTGCGCCGAGCTGGGGCAGTCCGGGGAACTGATCGAGCTGTGGGAAGGCTATACGCTGGCCCAGCTGGATCCCGCGACCCTGAGCGGAACCCACGAGAACCTTCAGCGCAAGCTCTCGGTGCTCCGGCAGGACACGATGCCGCTCGTCGAATACCTCCGCCAGACGCTGCCCGTGAGCCTGCCCCAGCTGGCGGACGCCGCCGCCCTGGATCTCGCCCTGGTCTTCATCATGACCACGCCGCCGGCCCGGGACGCCGTGGTCCGCTGGTTCAAGAACCCCTCCGGCTCCCGCGACGAGGCGATGCGGGTCCTCAAGACGATGGGCCGCATGGTGGAGACCTACCTGCAGGCTTTGAAGGAATCGGACGCCGCAGCGCCGCCGCCGGCACCCCAATCGAAGGCGCCCGTACCGGCGGACGACGTGGACCGCGCGCTTCAGGATCGCATCGAGGCGCAGCGCAAGGCCCGCGAGCGCTCCATCACGGAGCGACGGACGAAGGCGCAGGACGACGCGGCCAAAGCCGCCCGGGCGAAAGCGGATGCCGAGCGGGCCGCGGCCGAAGCGGCGGAGGCCGAGCGGAAGAGGATCGCGGCGGAACTGGAACGGCAGTCGCCGGAGCCGGTGGACGAAGAGCGCCTGGCCCGGGAAAAGGCGACGGCCGAGCGGGTGGCGCGCCTGGAAGCGCAGGCCAAAGCGGCGGCGGACGCGCTCGCGGCGGCCCAGCGGATCCGTCTGGAAGCGGAAGCGGTGACGAAGCTTCACGAACAGGCGGAAGCCGACGAGGAGGCCCGGCGGCGCGCGGACGCGGAGCGCCGGGCGCAGCAGCAGGCGGAGGCCGACCGGGCCGCTGAGGAAGCCGAGGCCGAGCGGAAGGCGCACGATACGGCGGAGGCCCAGCGGGCGCGGATCAAGGCGGAGGCGGAGGAGAACGCGCGGATCGTGCGGGAAGCCGACCGGGCCGCGAAGGAGAAGGCCGAGGCCGAGAAGGCGGCGCGCCTGAAGGCGGACAAGGAGCGGCTGGAAGCGGCGGAACGCCAGGCGAAGGAGAAGGCCGAGGCGGACCGGGTCGCGAAGGAAAAGACGGAAGCCGAGCGCCTCGCCCGCGAAAAGGCGGAAGCCGAGCGGCGGGCGAAGGAGAAGGCGGAAGCGGAACGCCTCGCCCGCGAAAAGGCGGAGGCCGAGCGGCTGGCCCGCGAGAAAGCGGAGGCCGAGCGCCTCGCGAAGGAAAAGGCCGAGGCCGAGCGGCTGGCCCGGCTGAAGGCGGAGGCCGAACGACTCGCGAAGGAGAAGGCCGAGGCAGAGCGCGTCGCGCGCGAAAAGGCGGAGGCCGAACGCATCGCGAAGGAAAAAGCCGAAGCCGAGCGGATCGCGCGGGAGAAAGCGGAGGCCGAACGCATCGCCCGCGAGAAGGCCGAAGCGGAGCGGCTGGCCCGCGAGAAAGCGGAGGCCGAGCGCCTCGCGAAGGAGAAGGCCGAGGCCGATCGGATCGCGCGCGAGAAGGCGGAGGCGGAGAGAATCCTCCGCGAAAAGGCCGAGGCCGAGCGCAAAGCCCGAGAGGCCGTGGATGCGAAGCTCACCCCGGAGGAGCGCACGGCCCGCGATCAGGCGCGCGTGGAGTTCCGGGGCCGGATGGCGGGATTGCTCGCCGATCCCTGGAAGGAACTCAAGGTCGGCGCCTGGTTCCGCGTCAAAACGGTCGCCGGCAGGGACGAATCCTACAAGGACCTGGGCCTGCGGGAGCGCGGAGCAGGCTTCAGCATGATCGTCGTGCAGGAATGCCTGGGCGGCCGGACGGAATGGGAGAAGTGGGAACGCACGGATCAGAAGCAGGTCCAGCCCCTGAGGCAGGAGATGGTCGACGTCGCCGGAACGCTGACCGACTGCGACGTCTACCAGATCGTCTCGAAGGCCGGCCAGGAGAAAGTCTGGGTCCTTCTCGACGGTCCCCTGGCGGGCGCGCCGATCAAGGTGGAGTCGCCTTCCGGGAGCTTCCTGGCGAAGAAGGTCGAGCCGGAAACGCTGACGATCGGCACGAAGTCCTTCGAGTGCGCGCGGATGAGCGGCGACGAGACGCTGGGCGGGAAAACCGCCGAGACGACCCGCTGGTGGACCGCCCTTTATCCCCTGGGGCTGGTCAAGTCGACGAGCCCGTCGGCCCAGGTCGAGTCCGTGAAAGCGGGCGACGACTGGACCAAGCGGCCGCCTTTTCCGTCATGAGCGGATTCCCCCAGGCGGAGGATTGGGCCGCCGAGTTCGCGGAGTCCACCGTCTTCTCCTTCCTGCCCGACGCGGTCAAGGAAGGGGCGCCGTCCGTGTGCGCCGAATTCCTCCGCCGCTCCCGGGAATCCACCGAAGCAGAGCTGCGCCGCGTGCTGCTGGAGGAGATGCCTTCGCTGGACCTGGCCCCGGCACTGCGCCCCGCCGTGCCGGAGACCCTGGGGGCGTTCCTCGACTGGCTCGAGGATACGGGCCGCCTCGGGGGCGGCCGCTCGCTGGCCCGCTTCATCGGCGCGCTGCGTCCGGCCTACGCCGAGCGCTGCTCGCCGAAGGGCGGCCTCCGGATCCCGCCGGTCGTCAAGAAGACCGCGGACATCGGCCGCAACGACCCCTGCCCCTGCGGCAGCGGCCGAAAATTCAAGAAGTGCTGCGGCCCATAACCGGCGCGAGCGGGCCCTGGAGCCGAGCGACCAGGAGCTTCATCGTCTCGTCGCCGTCGATTCGAGAGAGGAGAGCGCGCCCACGATTTCATCCGCCGTCACGACGGCAGCGGCGTAGTGCGGGATGTTGACGTCGAGCGCGGCATGCATCTCCTCGTCCGAAAGGCTTGCCGTCGCGTCCCGGACCATCGTCACGTCGTAGCCATCCCGTTTCACCATGACTTGTGTGGGAACCTGGATCACCAGCATTCGCCGAACGGTGGGGTCCGCACCTTCAACAGGAGGTAGGACGGGGAAACTCACGCGAGCAGCGCCTTGAGTCCTCTCTTGTGACGCGCACCCGGCCCCATCAGACACACCGCGCCCCAAGCGAGCGATCTCACCATCACTCCCTCAGACGTTCGACATCGCCGGAGAGTGCGCGAGCTCAGCGGAATCCCCCCGGCCGTTCGGAGCTCGACACCCATGAACAGCTCCGAAACACCTGCAGCCGCGAGACGCGCCGCGCTCGCCCTCTCCTTTCGCCAACGGATAAATACATTGTACATATACTCTTGATCCTTTAGAATACCGGGATGCGAGCCCCCCGGTTCGAATGGGATCCGGGAAAGAGCCGCTCCAACCTGAAGAAACATCGCGTCTCCTTCGAGGAGGCAAGGACGGTCTTCTTTGATGAAGGGGCGCTCGTAGCCTCCGACCCCGACCACTCCGCCGGCGAAGACCGATTCCTGATCGTTGGATTTTCAGTTCGATTGAGGGTGCTTCTGGTGTGCTTCTACGAGCGAGGGGAAGGCGATGTGATCCGGATCATCTCCGCCCGGAGGGCGACCCGGAAGGAACAACGGCGATATAGGAAAGGAGAACTCTTGTGAGAAAAGAATACGACTTGTCCAAGCTGGCCTGGAAGCGGAACCCGTACGCCAGGCGCCTGAAGAAGTCGGTGACGATCCGCCTGGATGAGGATCTGATCCAATACTTCAAGAAGCTAAGCAAGGAGATCGGGATTCCCTACCAGCGCTTGATCAACATGTATCTGAGGGAATGCGCCGAGTCTCACCGCAAAGCGGTGGTCCACTGGGTCAGCGCATCCTAGGATCCAGCGCAGAAGTGGATGGCTTTAGTTGGTGAGGGCGGTGGGGGTCGAACCCACGACCCACGGCTTAAAAACGCCGGGCGGCTGTGTATGGAAGCGATTCCAGCAGTACCGAGTGCATGGAGTGCATGCAATCACCCAGGGCCGTCATCGTTCTGTCATAGTCCGAGTTTGCTAGGGACGGGCTTACGGGCGCTCGGAACAAAAGATTCCATGAGAAACTTCTTTCCCGATTCCAGAATCTCGCGAGCTCGCTTCGGGTCTTTCATCGTCCTTGCCATCGTCAGCGTGCCGACCAGGCCCGAGTATAGGTTGGTCGCTTTCGCATGGCTCTCATCGGGGGAGTCCTGCGGGAACTGACTCTTGAGCGCGTCGGCGAACAGGGCATAGATCCGGACCATGTAGTCCTCGTAGAGCGCGCGGTGCGCCGGCTTGCAGCGCTGCATATCGCTGCTCAGGGAGGTGAAGGCGCAGCTTTCCTCGACGTCGGTCAGGCTTCGTTCGGAGAGGTGGTCTTCGATCATGCGCTTCAGGGCCGCCCCGCCTTCGTCGCGGAACCGCTGGGCGAGCGTCTCCTCCAGTCTCGAGAGGTCGTGGCAGATCGCCTGGGCGAAGAGGTCGTCCTTCGATTTGAAGTGGCTGTAGAGCGCCCCGCGGGTCAAGCCCGCGTGCTTCATCATCTGGTTGGTGCCTGAGCCCACCCGGCCGTGCCGCTTCAGGAACTGGACCGCCTTGTCCAAGATGACGGTCCGGAGCCGTTCCTTCTCGCCTTTCTTCGTCTTCATAGGCCTTCCTTTTAACGAAATTATAATACACTTCAGCACCAAATTTTTGATACACATCTCCCTCAAAATCGTATATTATAATGCCGATCGACATTATAAATGAGGTGAAGCATGGTGGCCAGCGAGTTTCCAGCGCACCCTGAGGAGTTCCGGGGCAGGCGGGCCCTGGTGACGGGGGCCTCTCAGGGGATGGGGGAAGCCATAGTCCGGCGTCTGGCCCGGGGAGGAGCGACGGTCGTGGCGGTGTCGCGGTCGACGCCCGGGGTGCCCTTCCCCGAAGGCGCGATCTTCATGTCGGCGGACCTGACGACGGCGGAGGGCTGCGAGCGGGTCGTGAAGGAGACGCTGTCCCGCCTCGAGGGTTTGGACATCCTGGTCGACGTCCTGGGCGGGTCCTCGGCGCCGAGCGGCGGGTTCGCCGTCCTCTCAGACCAGGATTGGCAGAAGGAGCTCCAGCTCAACCTCTACCCCGCCGTTCGCCTCGATCGGGGGCTCCTTCCCTCGATGATCCGACAGAAGTCCGGCGTGATCATCCACATCTCCTCGATTCAACGACGGCTTCCCCTCCACGAGGCGACCCTGGCCTACGCCGCGTCGAAGGCGGCGCTCAGCACCTACAGCAAAGGGCTCTCCAAGGAGGTGGGGCCGAAAGGGGTGCGGGTGAATACCGTCGCCCCCGGCTTCACCGAGACCAGGGCCGCCCAGGCGTTGATCGGCCGGCTGTCGGAAACCCAGGGCACCGATTACCAGGCCACTCGAGAGGGTCTCATGAAATCGCTGGGAGGAATCCCGATCGGACGCCCCGCGAGGCCGGAGGAGGTGGCGGAGCTCGTCGCCTTCCTCGCGTCCGATCGCGCCGCAGCCATCACCGGAAGCGAGGTCACGATCGACGGCGGGACGGTCCCGACCGTCTAGAACGGGTTTCGATTGAAGGAGGAATCCATGTCCGCAAAGCTCCCCAAGACCGTGCAGACGTATGTCGAGGCCTATAACGCCCGCAATCGCGAGGCGGCCCTTGCCTGCTTCTCGGACGACGCCCTCGTCCACGACGAAGCCAAGGACCACCGCGGCCGGACGGCGATCGCCGAGTGGCTCGGCGAGACCCTCGAGAAGTATCAGCCCCTCCTGTCCCCCGGCAAGGTCGAGGGGGGCGATCAGAAGCCGGTGGTTGCGATGACAGTCTCGGGCTCCTTCCCGGGGAGCCCGGTCCGTCTCGCCTTTCGCTTCGTCCTCGTTGACGACCGGATCGCGGGACTCGACATCGCTCCTCTCTAAATGTGGGCGGCTCCGCCATCGGCGGAGAGCTCGGCGCCGTAACAGAACGGCGATGATTCCAGAGGCGAGTGCGGCAAATGACAGCAGCAGCGATGAAGGGACATCACATGACATAGTCCTGTCGCGCTTGATGGTGAGGGCGGTGGGGATTGAACCCACGACCCACGGCTTAAAAAACCGTTGCTCTCCCGCTGAGCTACGCCCCCGTCACCAAGCGGCGGATTCTAGCGTTTTTGACGCCGCCAGTCCAACGGGAGCGCGATTGGCGTCAAGCGAGGTACCGGCCCGGATTGACCACGAATTTCGCCCGGCATTCGTCCGAGCAGAATGTGTACACGTTCGAGCCGACGCTCTCGTGCACCCCGCTCGACGGATTCACGCTCGCGCCGCACACCGGATCCTTCTCCTGCTCGATCACGGCTCATCCCTCCTTCAGAGTGCTCAAATCCTCTGAGCCCTGATCGGAACTTCCGTGACGGACTAGACCGCGTCGGGGTCCGGATGCGCCCACGGGGCCCGATACGGCCGCTTCAGCAGGCCGGTCGCTTCCTCGTCGCCGGTCACCTTCCACTTCGCAGCGTCCCAGGCCAGCGCGCGGCCCAACTTCATCGACAGGTTCGCCAGCACGCAGCTCACCGTCGAGATCGCCCCCTCCTCGATGTCCGCCACCGGCTTGCCCCGCGACGCGATGCAGGCCAGCAGGTCCTTCATATGCCCCCGGATCGCCGGCGCCACGTGCTTCTCCAGGTCCTTCTCCGTCTTGTCCTCCGGGAACTCCTCGAGCTCGTACTTGACGTCGACGTGCGCCGGTTCGCCCTTGCCGAACGGCGTGAAATCGTAACCCTGCACGCTCGCCTTCAGCGTTCCCTTGTCCCCGTAGATCGTCGCCCCCCAGGGATACTTCGGGTCGGGCGGTGTCCCCCACGTCCGGTGCTGCCACACCACGTCCAGCCCGTCGAACTCGAACACCGCCGACTGCGTGTCGGAGATGTTCGCCTTGCTCTCCTTGTCGATGAAGATGCCCCCCGCGGAGTGCACCCGCTTCGGCCAGCCCAGGCCGAGCATCCAGCGGACCATGTCGAGCATATGGATGCACATGTCGCCCACGATCCCGTTGCCGTACTCGGTGAACGCCCGCCAGCCGCGCGGATGCACGAGCTTGTTGTACGGGCGCATCGGCGCCGGCCCCGTCCACATCTCGTAGTCCAGGTTCTCCGGCGCCGCCTCGTCCGGCGGATTCCCCCGCGCCCGCATGGGGTAATAGCAGTAGATCTCCACCAGCGCGACCTTCCCCAGCTTCCCTTCCTTGATGATGCGGTCGCGCGCCTCGATCAGGTGCGGCGTGCTCCGCCGCTGCGTGCCGACCTGGACCACCCGCTGGTATTTCCGCGCCGCCGCCAGCATCGCCTGCGCCTCGACCGCGTCGACGCTGACCGGCTTCTGCACGTAGACGTCCGCCCCCGCCTTCACCGCCTCGATCATCGGCAGCGCGTGCCAGTGGTCCGGCGTCCCGACGATCGCGAGGTCGAGGTCCTTCTCCTGGAGCAGCTCCCGGTAGTCGGAATAGGTCCGCGGCTTCTTTTTCGACGCCTGCCGCGTCGACGTCATCTCGGCCGCCTCCGCGAGCATCGTTCGGTCGACGTCGCAGATCGACACCACCTCGACCGGCGAGACCTGGATCAGGCGGAAGAGGTCGCACTTGCCGTACCAGCCCGCGCCGATCAGGCCGACCCGCTTGGGTTTCTCCTGCCCGCCCGCGAAGGCCCGGCCGCCCGTCGCGGCGAACGCCAGCCCGGCGACCCCCGTCTTCAGGAATTCGCGTCTGTTCATGGCCTCGTGTCCTCCCTAGTCAACCTGGAACGGGGCTTTGGCAACTTCCACCAGCTTGTCTTCCCTATCGTAGGCGTAGATCCGAACATAGGCCGTTCCAGGACTCCCCTTCACGCTGATGCTTTGCTCCGAGAACGAAGATCCCTTGTGATTCCAGCCGTGCAGATTGACCCATTCGACAATCCAGATGTAGGAGATGCCTTCGACCTTCTCTCCTGAAGGAGTCGTGGTCTCGACCGTGAAGGTCAGTTTGTCGCCCGGGCCATGAGTCACCGTCGACGGAACGAGGACCGACCACTTATAGCCATCGACCGTCCCCCACGTCCGGCATCCGGAAGCCAGACTGGCCAGAAGGAACAGGGCAGCAGCGATTCCTTTTCCCAATTCACTCCCCTCCATGTAGGTCGCCGGACGCGCTAGGGCCTCGTGTCCTCCTTGAACTTGAACGGCTGCCCGCCGGCCACGTCCGGGCTCGCGATCGAGGGGCACCAGTACTTCTCGACGTGGACGATCACCAGGTCGGTTCCCATGAAGTGGTTCACCTCCGGGCGCATCTTCGAGTTGTACATGGTGTCCGTCATGTCGCGCAGGAGGACCACGTCGCGCTGCTGGTGCACGAGCTGGCGGATCGCGAAGGGCCGCCCCAGGACGCACATGTTGAGGTGGACGCCGAGCAGCACGACGTGCCGGATCCCGTGCTGCGCGAGCAGGTTGACGGTCTCCTGGCCGTCGTCCGTGATCGCATCCCGGGCCTGGTCGATCTCGATCGTCGCGATCTGCCGCGTCCAGGCCTCGCGGATCGTGCACTTGGTCGCGCAGTCGCAGCCCATGTCGGAGTCGTCGATGGGCAGGTCGGGCTCGCGCGTCGGGTCGGGCCAGCACCACTTGGTGCCCCAGCGGTCCGACGTCGACAGCGGCGCGGGCGACGGAACGAGGGGCGCCTCCTGGGCTCGCTTCCGCGCGGGAGTGTCCTTGTAGAACGCGACGGTCGAGCTCGGCGCGTGGATGATGAAGCAGCCGCGGTCGCGGGCTGCCTTGAGCACCTCGTTCATGCGGACGGCCAGCTCGCCGACGCGCCGGGCCGCGCCCTGGCACCAGTGGTCGTCCCACATGTCGCAGACGATGAAGGCGGTCTCCTTCGCCGTCCACGTCCGGGTCGCGATGGAGCCCTTCACGTACGGCGTCCGGAGATGGACCGTCAGGGAGTCGGCGGAGGCGGGCGCGGGCTCCGGGGCGGTGCAGCCCAGCGCCAGGGAGAGGAGCAGCGCGAGCAGGATTTTCATCCCTTCCTTCTAGCAAATCGCGGCCGGCAACAAAAGTGACCGTCGCTTTTGTAAAATGACGCCATGACCGAGACCGAGGCGGCGGCTTTTGCGGGGGAGTGGATCGAGGCGTGGAACCTCCATGACCTGGACCGCATCCTGTCGCACTACGACGCGGCCGTGGAGTTCCATTCGCCGTTCGTGGCGAGGATCGCCGGCGAGCCGTCGGGGATCCTGCGCGGGATCGACCGCCTCCGCCCCTATTTCGCCGAGGCGCTGAAGCGCTACCCCGACCTCCGCTTCACCGACGTCCGCGCGCTGGCCGGGGTCTCCAGCCTCACGCTCACCTACCGCAGCGTCAGCGCCCTCCACGCCGCCGAGGTGCTGCGCCTCAACGAGGCGGGCAAGATCGTCCGCGTCGACGCCCACTACGCCCGCTGATACAATCGACGCATGCCGCCCGCTGAACTCCGGCTCGGGCTGTCCGGCCGCGCGCTCGACTTCTCCGGCGCCGGCCCCTACTGCCTCGTCTGCGGCGCGAAACCGTTCGCGCATCGGACCATCCCCTGCCGCGATACGGACTATGCGCTGCGGAAGACGCGCGACCTGAACTCGCTCCTGGAGTGGGTCAACCCCGCCCTCGCCTATTTCAACTGGCGCCGGAAGGCCGCGTTCTCGATCGACGCCCCGCTCTGCTTCCGCCATTTCTGGCGCGGCCTGCTCGGAGAATTCCTCGTCATCGGCGTCTTCGTCGCCGCGCTGGTCGCCGTCGTCGTCTTCTGGTTCAAAGGCAGGCTGTCGAGCGGCCCAAGCGAGACGGGCTTCTTCCTCAAGGCCGGGCTCATCGGGATCTTCCTCGTCGGCAGCTGGCTCCTCTCCCGGCGCCCCGGCCGCCCCGTCCTCCCCTGCGAGATCCGGCGCGAGAGCGACACGCGCGTCGTGCTCCGCTACCCCGACGGCCTCCCCACTCCGCACTAAGGGGCCGGCCCCGTATCGGATCGGATACGGCTTCGTATCCGGACGGATATCCCCCGGCCGGCGGCGTCCCCGCGGGCCCGCTGGCACGCGGCTTGCATCCTCCTCCCCGAAGGAGGAATTCCCCATGATCCGGTTCACGATTACCGCGATGACGCTGATCGGCGCCTTTTCGCTCCAGGGCCAGGAGGCCGCCCCCCGCGCCCCCGCGCTTCCCGTCCGCGAAATCACGATCTTCAAGGACGGCCACTCGCTGCTCCTCCACGAAGGGGAGCTGCCCGTCGACGAAAGCGGCGCCGTCCTCCTCGACGGCCTCCCCCAGCCCGTCCTGGGATCCTTCTGGCCCTACTCCGCCGAGCCGAAAACCCCGCTCGCCTCCGTCGTCGCCGGACACCGGACCGTCCGCGTGGAGCGCGACGCCGCCACCGTCGCGGATCTGCTGACGGCCAACAAGGGCTCCCTGGTCACCCTCGGAACGAACAGCCGCGAAACCGTCACCGGCACGCTGATCGCCGTCAACGGAACGCTGGCCTTCGTCCGCACCGCCGAAGGGCTGCGGCCCCTGCTCCTCAACCAGATCGACACCGCCACCTTCCGCGACCGGAACGAGACGCACGTGGCGGAGGACCAGGACCGCACCGCGCTCACGCTCCGCCTCGACTGGGGCCGCGAGCCGCGCGCGAAGACCGCCCGCGTCGGCATGATGTACCTGCAGAAGGGCATCCGCTGGATCCCGAGCTACAAGATCGACATCGACGGCAAGGGCCTGGCCACCGTGAAGCTCCAGGCGACGATCGTGAACGAGCTCACCGACCTGGACAACGTCGACGCCCACCTGGTCGTCGGCGTCCCCTCCTTCGCCTTCAAGGACACGCCCGACCCGATCTCGCTCCAGAAGGCGGCGGCCGTGCTGTCCCGCTACTTCCAGCCCGACAGCCAGACGGCCTACGCGATGAGCAACGCGGTCTACTCGCAGAGCCTCCGCGCGACCGAGGTCCGCCGCGGCGCGGAACCCGCCGCCGCCGAGCCGGGCAACGGCGACGGCGACGCGAAGGACGACATCTACGTCTTCCCCGTGAAGAAGGTCTCGCTGAAGAAGGGCGAGGTCCTGGTCCTCCCCGTGACCGAGTTCAAGGTCGACTATAAGGACCTCTACGCCGTCGAAATCCCGCTGACGCCGCCGCGGGACGTCCAGGCGCAGATGGCCGGGCGGGCAACGTCGGACATGGAAAAGATCTTCCACGCGCCCAAAGCGGTGCACAAGATCCGCCTGCTCAACAAGACGGCGCAGCCCATCACGACGGCGCCGGCGCTGATCCTCGAGAACGGCCGGCTGATCGCGCAGGGCATGACTTCGTACACGTCCAGCGGCGGCACGAGCGACGTGGAGCTCACGACCGCGGTCGACATCCAGGTCAAGAAGACCGACAACGAGAAGGACCGCGTCCCGAACGCCCTCCACTGGCGCAGCGACAACTTCCATCAGATCTTCCTCGAGGGGAAGCTCTGCCTGACCAACTACCGGAAGGCCCCCGTCGAGGTCGAGGTCTCGCGCGTCGTCCTGGGCGAAGTCAGCGCCCCCGGCCGGGGCGGCAGCGTGGAGAAGCTCAACCTGATGGAGGACTCCAAGGGCCTCGATTCCGCGCCCTACTACTATTGGTTCTCCTCCTGGTGGTGGTGGAACCACGTCAACCCGGTGAGCCGGATCACCTGGAAGGCGACGCTGGAGCCCGGCAAGAGCACGGACCTCGAGTACGCCTGGAGCTACTACTGGCGGAATTAGGAAAACACCGGGACCCGGAGACACAGAGAGGACCTCTCTGTGTCTTCGTTTTTCCAAAGGCGTGTGGCCTTCCCCGAGGCTCCCTTATAAGAAGACCATCAGGAAGAAGAGGATGACGCCGCCCGCGAGCAGCGGGGGCCCCGTGCGCTTGACGATGTCCATGGGCGAAACCTTGACCAGCGTCGCGGAGAACATGACGACCGCCGCGACGGGCGACATCGTGCGGCCGAAGTTCGACGCGACGGCCGCGAGCACGCCGAGGTTGAGCGCGGCGCCCGGGTCGTCTTTCGCGATCGACGGGAGGACGGCCTTGCAGAAGCTGACGCAGGGCGCGATGCCCGAGCCGGAGATCACGGCGAGCGCCCAGGGGAACGCCTCGGTTGCGAGCAGCCCCAGGACCCCCTTGCCCGAGACGACCTTGATCAGCGACGCGATCATTCCGACCGCGGTGATGCCGTCGACGAAGCAGCGTCCCGTGATGATCAGCGAGATGATGTTCGCGTAGGCCTTGCCCATCCCCTCGAAGAAGGCGCGGGCCTGGGCGGAGATCTCCCGACGGGTGACCAGCAGCGCGATCATCGTGCAGAGAATCATCGCGTGCGAGATCGGGAAGCCGTCCGGGTATCGGGTGCGCACCCAGATCCAGGGTTGCAGATTGACCTTCAACAGGAGCGCCATCAGGATGATCACCGGCAGCGGCGGGAGCAGCGCCTTGACATAGTCGATCGGCGTCTCGTCCGCCTCCAGCTGCTCCTCCGCCGCCGGCTCGATCCGCCTGCCCCAGGTCCAGCCGGTGAAGACGGCAACCGCGACCGCGAAGGAGACGATCCCCGGCAGGGCCATCGCCCGGAGGACCGCGTCCGGCTTCACGCCCGTGCTTTCCTTGATGGCGACGAAGTCGGGCTCGCCCATATTGAGGAGGTTGCCGCCGCCCGAGCAGCCGAGCACGAGAGTGGCGCCGGCGATGATCGGCGGGATGCCGGCGGCGAGGAGCAACGGCGCCAGGATCGGTCCCACCGCGGCCGCGGCGCCGGTCTGGCTCGTGATCGCGGAGTTCGTGAGGTAGCCCACGATGCAGCCGCCCGGGATGAGCGCCCAGGGGACCCTGCGGATCGGCTTCATCAGGAGGCGGACCATCTCGCGGTCGCAGCCGGTGACGGCCAGCACCGAGGAGAACGCGAGCGCGGTGCAGATAGGGCCGACGTACGTCGTGTCGCCCATGTGTTTCAGGAAGGCGTCGAAGACCTTGAACGGGTCGGAGTGCCAGTATCCGGGCCTGTCCCCGACGGGCGGGACCCAGACGGGGACGGAGCAAAGCGCGAGCGCCGCGCCGAAGAGGACCAGCCGCACGTCGTAGCCGCGAAGGAGGAAGAACAGCGCGGCCGCGATGATGAGGACGGCCAGGATCATGGTCAGGGTCACGAGGGAGTACCGTAACCTCCCCGCGGGTTCCCGGGAAGGAAAACGCGACGAAGCCGCGGCCGCGATCTATGATGGCGGCATGGGTTTCGGACACATCTACGTCAAGGCGGACCCGGACGCGGTCGCGTCGCTGATCGGCCGTCACCTCGGCGAGAAGGGCTTCGAGAAATTCACGATCACGCCGGAGCAGCATCCGAAGCGGATGAAGGAGATGCACGAGAACCAGATGCGGCTCTACTGGATCTCTCCGCGGCTGAACGGCTGGACGGGGATCTTCGAGTTCCGCTACTACAACAACGAAGACCGGACGCGCTGGGGCTACACCGACGACGCCCTCGCGCTGCGGCTCTCGAAGGAGCTGGGCGAGGCCTGGCGGATCGAGGTGCTTGACGGGGCCGGCTTCTGGCTTTACGCTCGCTGCGTGAACGGGGAGGAGACGGAGAGCAAGGCCTACCAGGACACGCCGGCCGACCGGACGACCGACCGCTCCCATCCCCGCTACGAGCTGAACACGATCATCGAGCGCGAGGGCTTCCGCAACCTGGGCCTCGCCTACGAGCATATCCCCGGCCCGTCCGTGGCGAAGATCGAGAACGTCGCCCAGAGCGCCGGGGGCATCGACGGCTACGAGGGATTCCTGCATCTCGCGTTCCGGAAGGCGTCCCATGCCCCGGAGGCCCGATGAAGGACACCCCGCCGGTTCCCTGGTTCCAGCCCAGGTCGAAGAAGCAGTACGCCGCCTATATGGCGGTGCTCGTGGCCCTGATGGTCGGGTGCATCCTCGGCGCCGTCTGGTTCAAGACGCGGGTCGCCTCCGTCCCGCCCGTCATCCAGAAGTCGCGCAACCTCCTCGAGGAGCGGAAGTACGACGAAGCCGTGGCGCTGCTGCTGCCGGTGATCGCGGAGATCGAGAAGAGCGGCGGCGCGGAGGACCCGCGCCTCGTGAAGCACTTCGACCTCCTCGCGCAGATCTACGAGGCGACCGGGAAGCCGGGCGACGCGGAACCCCTGTGGCGCCGCTCCTGGCAGATGCGCAGCAAGGCCCTGGGGTCCGATCATCCGGAATCGATCGGCAGCGCGGACAAGCTGGCGATGTCGCTCATCGCGCAGAAGAAGTTCCCGGAGGCCGAGCCGCTGCTGAAGAAGTCGCTCGCCCACCGCGAGGCCGCCTTCAGTCCCGACGACGATCGCATCATGCCGTCGCTCAACCGCCTCGCGGAGCTCTATGTCTCGGCGGGCCGCTTCGCCGACGCGGAAGCGGTCGCGCGCCGTGGGGTGGCGATCGCGCGGAGCAAGATCGGTCTGCAGCCCGTCGCGCTCGCTGAATCGCGGCGCTGGCTGGGCGCCGCGCTCGCCGGCCAGGGAAAATTCGACGAGGCCGTGCCCTTCTACGCCGGCGCGCTCGAGATGAAGGCCCGTCAGCTGCCCGAGGCGGCTCACATCCCGCCCAAGCCGGGACAGATCGCCCACGCCGACTTCGCCGCGCTCTGCAGGGAGACGGCCGGCGTGAACCGCAAGGCCGGCCGGGAGAAGGAGGCGAAGGAGCTCGAGGAGAAGGCCGAGCTCATCCTCCACCCGAAGCAATAAGGACGATGATCACCCGCGAACAGATCGAAGGCCTCTTCGAGCACACGCGCAAGCTGCGCCGCGACGGCGAGGCCGATTGGGACATCGACGGCGTCTGCCTCTGGTCCTATTTCTTCGTCGACGTCTCGGAAAAGAAGCTGCAGCGGGTCGCCGAGCACCTGAAGACGAAGGGCTACGCGGTGGCGGGCATCTTCAAGCCCGAGCCGGACGATGACGACCAGGAAACGCTGCGACTGCAGGTGGACAAGGTCGGGCAGCACACGGTCGACTCGCTGTTCGACCTGGACGACGAGCTCTACGCCGTGGCCCGTCAGTACAAGATCCAGGACTACGACGGCACGGAATGCGGTTCGGTCGACGACGGCCCGGGATGATCCGCCGTCTCCCCGCCCTCGCCCTGCTCCTGCTCCTGGCCGGCTGCGGCACGATCGCCGACATGGCCGGCGACGGCCATCTCGTGGATCCCCACGTCCCCGCCCCGCACATCTATGGCGGCGTCCGGGTCGACGCCATCGCGGTGGATCCAGGCAGCCTGATCGCCCCGCTCAACTACGTCTTCTACCTGGACTTCCCGTTCTCGGCAGTGCTCGACACCGTGCTGCTTCCCTTCAGCATCCCCTGGACCCTGGCGCATTAGCCCGGAACGGAGGCCGCCCGCTGCTTCTTTTCAACAGGGAGTTTGAAGCAGTCGGCCGGCAGCTCCCCGTCGACCCCAGATCGATCGTCAGTTTCCGTGCTGACGATCACCGACTTGCCCTTTCATCCCGTTTTCGGTCAGCTTCCCGTTCTCCGAGATGCCGGCGCGAGCTCCGTACCTGATCCGGAGTGTTTCGGCCGACGAGATGGACTGCTCGATCTTGGGGTACGTCTCTTCTGCCGGGGCCTCCTGCAGGAGGAGCAGAGCCGCGGCGAGAAGGCGCATGACGCCGATGATGTCAGAGGTCCAGTATCCGGTGAAGCTCCGGCAGTATGAAAAAGGCCGCGCGGTTGCGCAGCCCCCTCTTCCCGTGATTCGTCATTCGTGAGTCTTCCTAGACCTCCATCACTTCCCGGGTTTTCTTGTCGACGGCTTCCTGCGACTTCGCCTCGTACTCCTTCGTCAGACGGTCGATTTCGTCCTTCGTGCGCTTGGCCTCGTCCTCGGAGATCGACTTCCCCTTCTCCTCGCTCTCCGTCGTCTGGTTGGCCTCGCGGCGGATGTTGCGGATCGCGATCTTGGCCTTCTCGCCGAACTCCTTCACCATCTTCGACATCTGCTTGCGGCGCTCCTCCGACAGCGGCGGCACCGCCAGGCGGATGATCTTGCCGTCGGACTGCGGCGTGATCCCCACCTCGGATTTCTGGATCGCCTTCACGATGTCGTTGATGACGCTCGGGTCGAAGGGCTTCACCAGGATCATGCGCGGCTCGGGCACCGTGATCGACGCGAGCGACTTGAGCGGCGTCGGCGCTCCGTAGGCCTCGACCTTGAGCTGGTCGACCAGGCCCGCCGAGGCGCGGCCCGTGCGAACGCCGCGCATTTCCTCGACGAGGACCGAGATCGCCTTTTCCATCTTGTCCTCGGCCTCGAGGACGATGTCGTCGTAGGGCATGGTTATCTCTTCCCCTTCTTCGGCGGCTCGGTTTCCTCGATGATCGTCCCGATCGGCTCCCCGCTGACGCCCTTCACGATGTTCCCCTCCTGGCGGAGGTTGAACACGATGATCGGCAGGCGGTGCTCCATGCACATCGAGATCGCCGTGATGTCCATCACCCCCAGCCGCTGGTTGAGCACGTCGAGGTAGCTCAGCCGCTCGAACCGTTTCGCCTTGGGGTTCTTGTGCGGGTCGTCCGTATAGACGCCGTCCACCTTCGACGCCTTGAGCAGCACGTCGCAGCCGAGCTCGGTCGCCCGCAGCGCCGCGGCCGTGTCCGTCGTGAAGTGCGGATTGCCCGTCCCCGCCGCGAGGATGATGATCCGGTTCTTCTCGAGATGACGCACCGCGCGGCGCCGGATATAGGGCTCCGCGACCGAGT
>DASQOM010000059.1:0-12047 GCA_035644495.1 Planctomycetota bacterium
AGGATCGCGTTCGGTAGGAGTATCCGTGTCAGGAACAGGATGCAAGCCCGGATAGTCCGGTGCGAAATGTCCGTTCTGAAGATCATCGGTAAGCCGGATGCCTTAATTGGGCACGTCCGGTTTGAACGGGAGAGGCTGCCGTAAGGCTGCCTTTTACCAATGACCTCGAAACGGACACATCGTCCCCGGATCCTCATCGCGCACCGCGACACGGTCTGGGTGGACCAGGCGAAGCAGAGGCTCGAGGCGCTGGGCTATTCCGTCACCGAGTGCCTCGAACCCGACTGGACCCCGGACCTGCTGGCGGGCAGCCGTCCCTACGATCTCGCGGCCGTGACCAGCGAGCTCGACCCTTCGGCACAGGCGACGATCCTGAAGCTGCTGAAGGAAAAGAAGACGGCCACGAAGATCATGATGCTGCTCGACGACCTCGACAGCGCGTCGATGCACTACAAGGCGAACAGCGAGATGCTCACCCACCGCATTTCGCAGGACAACATCCACGAGTTCGCGATCGCCGTCGCCGCCCAGCTGGGCGTGCCGACGAAGAAACCGCTAGAGTGACCGTGCCCCCGTGCTGAGCCTCGACGGCTCCGTCGGCGAGGGGGGCGGCCAGATCCTCCGCAGCGCGCTGAGCCTCTCGCTCGTGACGGGCCGGCCGTTCACGATCGACCGCATCCGCGCGGGACGCGAGAAGCCCGGCCTCCAGCGCCAGCACCTGGCGGCGGTGCAGGCCGCGGCGACCATCGGGAGGGCCGACGTCTCCGGCGCCGAGGTCGGCTCGCGCGCCCTGCGGTTCCGGCCGGGAACGGTGACGCCGGGGTCCTATACGTTCTCGGTCGGCACGGCCGGCAGCGCAACGCTGGTGCTGCAGACCGTCCTGCCGGCGCTGATCGGCGCGTCCGGGCGGACGACCCTGACGCTGGAAGGCGGCACGCACAATGCGTGGGCCCCTCCCTATGATTTCCTGGAGAAGGCCTTCCTCCCCCTGCTGCTGCGGATGGGCGCGCGGGTGAAGGTCCGGCTGGAGCGCCGCGACTTCTATCCGGCGGGCGGCGGCCGCATGACGGTCGAGATCGATCCCGCGCCCCGGCTCGAGCCGCTCGTTCTGCTGGAGCGGGGGAAGACCCTGGCCCGGCGCGCGACGGCCGTCGTCTCGCGGCTGACCCCCGAGATCGCGCGCCGCGAGCTCAAGGTGCTGGAGCGCGAACTCTCGATCGAGCCCAATCGCCTGAAGGTGGAGGAAGACCGCACGTCGCCCGGTCCGGGCAACGTCGTACACGTCGAAGTCGAGTCCGAACACGTGACCGAGGTCTTCACCGGTTTCGGAAAGAAGGGCGTGAGCGCGGAAGAGGTCGCCGCGTCGCTCGCTGCGGAGGTCCGCGTCTATCTCGCGGCCGGGGCGCCGGTGGGGGAATATCTCGCCGACCAGCTGCTGATCCCCTGCGCGCTGGCCGGCGGCGGGTCCTTCCACGCGGCCCCGCTGTCGTCCCACTCCACCACGAACATGGGCGTGATCCCGCAATTCCTGTCGCGGACCTTCCGGGTCGACCGGTCGCGGGAAACGATGCATCGCGTGGACGTGGAGTGAACCGCGGTTGTATTGTATCCGTCTGATTTCAAGGAGCTCCTCCCATGCCCACGACCCTCTTCGATCTCTCGGGGAAGACGGCGCTGATCACCGGCGGCAGCCGGGGACTCGGCCGTGCGATGGCCCGCGGCTTCGCGGAAGCCGGCGCCGACGTGATGATCGCCAGCCGCCACGAGGACGAGCTGCGCGCGGCGGTCGACGTCATCGCGAAGGGCTTGTCGCGGAAGATCGAAATGATGGTCTGCGACATGACCGACCTGAAGCAGGTGGAGGCGCTGGCGAAGGAGGCGGTCGTGCGCCTCGGGAAGGTCGACATCCTCGTCAACAACGCAGGCACCAACATCCCCCAGCCGATCGACCAGGTGACGGATGAGGCGTGGGAGACGACGATGCTGCTCAATCTGACGAGCGTCATGCGTCTGACACGGGCGCTCGTTCCGCCGATGAAGGAGCGGAGGTGGGGCCGCGTCATCCATATCTCGTCGGTGCTCGGGCTGGGGGGCAAGGAAGGCCGCAACAGCTATTGCGCGACGAAGGCGGCGCTGACGGGCCTCGCGCGCGCGAGCGCCCTGGACCTGGGTCCCTACAACGTCACCGTCAACTGCATCGCGCCCGGGCCGTTTCTGACGGACCTCCCGGGGAAGCTGCTCAACGACGAGCAGAAGAAGCACTTCGCCGCGCGGACCGCGTTCGGCCGCTGGGGGAAGCCCGAGGAGATCGTGGGTCCGGCTCTGCTGCTGGCGAGCGATGCGGGCAGCTACGTCACCGGCAGCACGCTGCTCGTCGACGGCGGCAATATGGCGAAGACGCTGTAAGGGGGGAAGCCGGCCCTTATCGGCGGGGGTCGGGTCCCCGGGCCTGCCGGTCCCGTCGCGCCAGAAGCGTCCTCAGAACGGACTTCAGCTCCTCGTCGTCCCAGGGCTTCCGCAGCAGCCACTCGATGGCCTCGATCCGCGACCGCTTGAGAACTCCCGTCAGATCCGTCTGGCCCGAGAGCATGACCCGGATCGTCGACGGCGAACACTGCTGGACCATCTCCAGCAGGTCGAGACCGGACATCGACGGCATGCGCTGGTCGGCGATCAGCAGCCACGCCTTCCGGTCGAGCACCCAGGTCATGGCCTCGTCGGGCTTCTCCGTGGTCAGGACCAGGTAGGGCTCCTTCCGCAGGAGCCGCCGCAGCGACGCCAGGATCTCCGGCTCGTCATCGACGCAGACCACGACGGGCGCATCCGCCTCGTCACTCATTCGGGCCTCGCCCGACCTTGGGCTGGAGCGGAAGGTGGACCAGGAACTCCGCGCCGTGGCCCGGCTCCGACCGGGCTTCGATGCGCCCCCCATGGGCCTGGACGATCTTATAGGCGACATGCAGGCCGAGCCCGGTTCCCTTGCCCACGGGCTTCGTGGTGAAGAACGGCAGAAAGAGCCTGGAGAGATTCTCCTTGGGGATTCCCTCGCCGGTATCCCGGATCGAGATCACGACCCCGTCGCCCTCACGGGCGGTGCGGAGGGTGATATCCCCCTTTTTTCCGCCCAGCGCCTGGGCGGCGTTCACCAGGAGATTCACCAGCACCTGCTCGATCTGCACCGGGAAGCAGGCCACCTTGGGGAGATCCTCGAATTCGCGGTGGAGAGTGGCGTCGTACTTGAGTTCGTTCGCGCAGAGGGCGATCGCGTTCTCCAGGAGTCCGCGGAGGTCCACCTCCCGCAGCAGCGCCTCGTCGGGATGGACGAACTCGCGGAGCCCGCGCACGATGTTGCGGATCCGCTCCGCGCCGGACGTGCAGTCCGCGAGCGCGCTTTCGAAGTCGCGGAGCAGGAGGCGCAGGTCCGCTTCCTCCAGCTTCTTCTCGGCGGCGACGGCGAGGGTCCCCGACGCCGACGGGGACGTCTGCGAGGCCGCGGTCTCCACCCCGAGATGCCCGCTCAATTCCTGGAGGTACTCGCGGACCGTGTGCAGGTTCGACAGGATATAGCTCGTGGGGTTGTTGATCTCGTGCGCGATGCCGGCGGCGAGCTGTCCCATCGCCTGGAGCTTCTGGCCCTGCAGCAGCTCGGCCTGGGCCAGGTCGCGCTCCCCCTCCGCCCGCCGTCGCTCGGCGATCTCCCGCGCGAGCGCCTCGCTCTTGCGGTGCAGGTCGAGGAAGAAACGGACTTTCGACCGGAGCACCTCCGGGATGATGGGCTTGAAGAGGCAGTCCACCGCGCCGACCGCGTACCCGCGCTCGATGTTCTTCGGGTTCTCGTCGAGGCCGGTCACGAAGATGATCGGCGTGTGCTTCGTATGCGGGCGCGCGCGGAGAAGGGAGGCGGTTTCGAAGCCGTCCATTCCCGGCATGCGGACGTCGAGAAGAACCACGGAAAATCCCCGGTCCTGGGCCAGATCGAGGGCCTCCTGCCCCGTCGCGGCCTGCACGATCTCCTCGCCGAGATCCTCGAGGACGGCGGTCAGCGCCAGGCGTCCGTCGGCCCGGTCGTCGACGACCAGGATGGCCGCGCTCGAGGCCGGCGGGGACGCTCCGGAGTCCTTCTCGTTCCTCATCCCGGATCCCACTCCCCGCTGCCGCCGAAGATGTCCTTCAGCGGATCCTCGGGCTCGCGGTTCCAGAGGAGTTCCCGGATCGTGGCCCGGAGCATCGTCTCGTCCCACGGTTTGGCGATCATGCATTCGATCGATTCGCCGAGACGCGGCCGTCGGGCGGTCTCCACGGCGTAGGAGGTGAGTAGGATCCGCGCCGTCGCGGGGGAGCGCTCGGACACCCGGGCCAGAAGGTCGGTGCCCTTCATCTCGGGCATCCGTTCGTCGCTCACCACGGCGCCCACGTCGAGCGATTCCACCCAGCGGAGCGCTTCGCCCGGCCGGCTGGTCGAGAGCACTTCATAGGGTTCGTTCCGCAGCGATCGGCGAAGGGCGGACAGGACCTCGGGCTCGTCGTCGATCAGCACGATGACGGTCTGCTCCCTCGAGTCCTTCATGGCTCAACCTCCTTCTCCGCCGACATCGAAGGGGTCGTCTTCGGCGGCACCGCTGATCCCGCCTCGTCCGGCCCGGTCCACTTCGTGGAGCAGGCGCCGGAGCACCTTCTTCAAGCTGTCGCCGTCCCAGGGTTTATAGAGCAGCAGATCCACTCCCGCCCGGAGACTCCGGATCTGGATGTCCGGCCCGGGGAAGGCCGTCAGGAGGATTCTCCCGATCCAGGGCCAGCGCCCGCGAACCGCGGCGAGAAACTCCGACCCGTTCGCTTCCGGCATCCGCTCGTCGGAGATGATGACGGCGGGGGTCCGGCGACGGATCAACTCCAGTCCGCCGGCGACGCTGTCCGAAGTCTCGACGTCATAAGGCTCCTCCCGGAGGAGCCGCCGGAGCGACGACAGGACGGCCGGGTCGTCGTCCACGCAGAGCACCAGCGGCCAGGGGGAAAACGTTTCCGCCTCGGCGGGTTTGGTCCGGATTCGAGTCGGGGACATAGGCACCTCGCAAGGGAACGGACGGGGTCGTCGGGATCCAGGACACGGAGACGGAGCGGGTTCGGAAGACCGTTCGCTTCGGTTGAACCTGCGCGACGGTCCGAACGCCTCCGCGTGTCGCCTGCTCCCACCCTGCGGTCGACTCCCGGCCAGAGAGGGGATGCTCCCCGGTCGACGCGTGCGCGGAGTCCGACCGGTCTGGAACATCGGGTTCCTCACTCCAAACGAGCCCCGGGAGGCCCTTTTGTTATGGGTTATGGGATTTAATTCCGGGAGACGATCATCGCCGAGTCGGCGCAGGCCGAGGAGTTCAAGACGGCCGCCGTGAACTGCGCGGTCGTGGCGGACGCGTTCGAGAAGGAACTCGGTGCGGACGCATTCTAGGGGCCGCGGCTTCAGCGGAGCCGGCGGGCCCGGTCGAGCTTGCGCTCGACGTCGGCCCTCGGGGGCCATTCCGGCGGAGCCTCCCGCAGCGCCTGTTCGAAGTCTTCGACGGCTCGCCGCAGATCTCCGCGGGACGCCCGCAGGCTCCCCCTCGCGGCGTAGGTTTCCGCCTTGCTGCCGTTCCGCTCCAGCGCGAGCGTCAGGTCCGCCATTGCGCCTTCAGGGTCCCCCATCCGGATCCGGGTGACCCCCCGGTTTGTGAAGCCGTCCGCGCGGGAAGGCGCCAGCTCGATGACGCGGTCGAAATCCTGGAGCGCGCGATCGAGGTCGCCGAGACCGGCCCGGGCCAGTCCCCGGTTCAGGTACGGATCCGCCATCGCCGGCTCCAGCTGGATCGACCGCGTGCAATCCTCGATCGCCCCCAGAGCGTCGCCCCGATCCTGGCGCGCGGCGCCACGGCTGTTGTACGCCAGGTCGCAATCGGGGTCGAAGCGCAGTTGATGGGACCAGAGCGTGATGGAGTCCCGCCACACCAGGGACTGGGTGGTCGTGAGCAGCCCCAGGAGGGCGAGCGCGAGCGCGGCGCCGCCGGCGGCCGCCCGGCAGGTCGACGGATTCCGGCCCAGTCGATCCAGCGCCGCGGTCAGGAGGACGGAGGCCGGAAGCAGGCAGAGGTACGAGTAGCGGTCCGCGACGATCTGCATCCCGGTGACGGCTACGCCGAGGACCGGAGAGACCAGGATCCCGTAGCAGAGCCAGGCGGCGAGCCCCCAGGGAATCCGTCGTCGGAACGCGACCAGCGCGGCCGTCGTGCCGGCGACCGCGACCATGGCCAGGACGTATTTGGCCTCCCAGGGATTCAAGGTCTTCTCGATGCGGTAGAGCGGGATCAGAGGGGACGGCCAGAGCATCTTGAGCGGATAGAAGCAGAGACCATACGCGGCCTGCGCGATCCGTTCGAAGAGGTGATAGGTCCCGATCGAACGGACAGCCTGGATGTGACGCATCGCGAACACCATGACCGCGGCATCGGCGCAGGACAGCAGGAGGAAGGGCAGCTTCTCGAGGAGCACCCGCCGGCGGTTTTCCGGCTGGAAGCGTCCCAGCGGATAGATGTCGAGGATCAGCAGCACCGCCGGCAGCAGGATGCCGAGGGCCTTCGACATCAGCGACGCCGCGAAGGCGGCCACGGACAGGAGCAGCCAGCGCGTACCGGGCCGTCCCTGCCTCTCCTCATCGACCCGCTTCAGGTAGGCCGTCAGCGACAGGAGCACGAAGAACCCGCAGAGCACGTCGCGGCGCTCGGTGATCCAGACCACGGATTCCACCCGGAGCGGATGGATCGCATACAGCAGCGCCCCGGCGGCGGCCGCGGCCGGCAAGGGGGCGCGCCCGGCCAGCCGGAGCAGCGACTGGAGGAGGCCGTAGAGAAGGATCGCATTGGCCGCGTGGATCAGGAGACTCGTCAGATGATAGCCGAGGGGATTCATGCCCCAGACGACGTAGTCCAGGCCGAGCGTCAGCCAGGTCAGCGGGTGCCAGTGCCCGAGGAGGAAGGTGCTGAACATCCACTTCAGCTGGGCGGGGCCGAGGCCGCGGTACTCCAGGTTGGTCAGGAAGTTTTTCTGGTCGTCCCAGTTGGTGAAGCCGTTGCCCAGGGCGGGAAGGAACGCGACGACGACCGCCGCGACGATCAGGACGGGGATCAGACGCATGGCCCACGCCCGCCCTTCGCCGCCCATGTTCACGCCAAGAGGATATCATGGCCCGCCAACCCCGTCCCCCTGGACGACGATGAAGACACGGGTGCCGGCGACGTTGGTGGCGATGCTGCCGATGGGGGGCGCCGGCAGCCCGATGCGGAAAGACTCCGTGAACGTCCTCGGCGATCAACGGTGTTGTCCTTCATGGACACGGAGGAACGCTGAGCCTCGACGGGGGTGGCTCGCGAAGACGATTCCCGGTTCGGCCTGCCGGCGCAGCGTGGATTCGCAATTCGCGATTCGCGATTCCTCCCCCGGGCGTACTAAGGACATCGTGCTGATCGAGACCCTCTTCATCCTTCTTCTGACCCAGCAGGGCGACGTCAAAGGCGAGAAACAGCCCCCGTTGCCGGAGGAGATCCTGAAGCGGACGCCGCCCTCGCCGGTGGTCCCCCCGGAGAAGGCGATCGGGACGCTGAAAATCGCCGCCGGCTTCCGCATCGAGCAGATCGCCGCCGAGCCCCTGGTCGCGGATCCCATCGCGTTCAGCTTCGATCCCGACGGCCGCCTCTACGTCATCGAGCTCCGCGGCTTCATGCCCTCGATCGACGCGAAGGGCGAAGGCGCTCCCGTCGCCCGCATCGTCCGGCTCGACGATACCGACGGCGACGGAAAGAGGGACCGCTCGACCGTCTTCCTCGACGGCCTCGTCATGCCACGCTCGATCTGCGCCACGAACGGAGGGGTCCTCGTCGCCGATCCTCCCAACCTCTGGTTCTGCAAGGACACGGACGGCGACGGGAAGTGCGACCAGAAAACCCTCGTCGACGGCGCTTACTGTCCCGCGCGCGGGAACCCGGAGCACCTGGCGAACGGGCTGCTGCCGGCGATGGACAACTGGATCTACAACTCGGAGTCGGTGTGGCGCTACCGCTACCTGGACGGCCGCTGGGTGCGCAGCCACACGCGTTTCCGCGGCCAGTGGGGCATTTCGCAGGACGACGTCGGCCGCCTCTTCTACAACCACAATACGGTCTTCCTGCGCGGCGATCTCGTCCCCTGCTACTCCGCGCAGGCCCATTCCCGGCTGTCCACGTCGGTCAACCTCGACCTCATGAAGACGCAGACCGTCTGGCCCGCGCGGCCGACTCCCGGCGTCAACCGCGGATACCGCCCCGGCGTGCTGCGGCCCGACGGCAGCATCGCCGAAACCAACTCGGCGTGCGCGCCGATCGTGTACCGCGGCGACGCGCTGCCCGCCGACTGCCGCGGCAACGTCTTCGTCTGCGATCCTTCCGGAAATCTGGTGAAGCGGCTGATCCTCGACGTGGCCCCCGACCGGATCACCCCGCGAAACGCCTATGACGGCGCGGAATTCCTGGCCTCGACCGACGAGCGCTTCCGCCCGGTCTTTCTCGGCGCCGGCCCCGACGGCGCGCTCTATATCGCCGACATGTACCGCGGCATCATCCAGCACGGCGCCTACATGACGAGCTTCCTGCGCGGCCAGGTCCAGCTGCGCGGCCTGGACAAGCCGATCGGCCTGGGCCGCCTGTATCGCGTGACGGAGGAGGGGCGGAAGCCCAGGCCTGCGGCCAGGCTGTCCGCCGCGACGGCCGCCGAACTCGTCGGCGTCCTGCGCGATGCGGACGGCTGGCGGCGCGACATGGCCCAGCGCCTGCTCGTCGAGCGCGGCGACCGCTCCGTCGTGCCGTCGCTGCGGGAGCTCGCCCGCTCCGGCGGCGATCCCCTCCCGAGACTGCACGCGCTCTGGGCGCTCGAGGGGTTGGCGTCCGTCGACCCGGAAACGCTGGCGACCTTCGAATCCGTCGAGTGCCTGCGGCCCGCGGCCGAGGCGCTGCGGGGCACGACCGGACCGCTCATCAGCCCGGTGGACGGCGTCCTGGCGGCCGCGGAGCAGAACCCCGCGGTGCCCGACGCGATGCTCGCGGGCCGCGAACTCGACTTTCTCGAGGCCCTGATGTCGACGGAACCCTGGGACGAAGAGCGGCCCGGCCGCGCCGCGCTGCTGCGGCGGGTCGCGTCCCGCATCATGGACGAGGGCCGCGCGGCGGCGGTCGGCTGGCTCCTCGACCTGACGGCGTCCCAGGCCGTCGCCGTCCGCTGGCGGCAGCAGGCGCTGATCGAGGGAATCGTCGACGGCAAACCCCTGCGGCTCGCCGGCCGGAGCGCGTCACTGGTCAAGCTGGGATTCTCGGAGGATAAGGACATCGCCGCCCTGGCCGCGAAGGCGCGCGAGCGGATCCGCTGGCCGGGCGATGACCGTTCGGAGGCGGCGCCGCCTCCGGCGGCTCCGTTGACGGGAGACGAACGCGTCCGCTTCGATCGCGGCCGCCGGCAGTTCGCGGCATCGTGCGCGGGCTGTCATCATCGCTCGGGGCTGGGCGAGGAGGGCGGTCCGCCCGCGCTGGTCGACTCGCCGTTCGTGCAGGGGTCCGAACAGCGGCTGATCCGCATCCTTCTGCAGGGGATCGAAGGTCCGATCCGCTGGGAGGGAAGGGCGCCCCGGAATCTCAACATGCCGGCCATCCTGAACTTGTCGAGCGACGAGATTGCGGAGATCCTGACGTACGTGCGGCGGGAATGGGGTCATCGCGCCGCGCCGGTCACCGTGGAAGCGGTCCGCGTCATCAAGAAGGAGACCGAGGACCGCGAGGAGCCCTGGACCCAGGCCGAACTGATGAAACTCCCTTAGCGAGGACGAGCCATGAGCATCGCGACCCTGCTGGCGGCCGTCACCCTGCTCTCGCCGCAGACCGACGACGGCTGGACCTCCCTCTTTGACGGCAAGACCCTGAACGGCTGGGGAGTCCGCGGCGGCGGCGTCTACAGCGTCGACCAGGGAACCATCCTCTGCCTGACGGGGACCGGAGCCTACGGCTGGCTCTGCTCGGAGAAGCACTACGGCGACTTCATCCTCGAGGTCGACACGAGGATCGAGGGCACGGGCAACTCCGGCGTGCAGGTGCGCAGCAGCATCGACGCCAAGGACCTGATGACGGGCTACCAGTTCGACCTGGACCGGACGCGGCCGTCGTCGGGCCGCCTCTACGACGAAGCCCGCCGCAAGCTGCTGCAGGACGTCCCGCTCCGTCCCGAGGCCCGCAGCGCGCTCAAAGTCGACGAGTGGAACACCCTGAAGATGGAGTGCATCGGCGACCGGCTCCGCTCCTGGGTGAACGGAGTCCCGATCGTCGATTATCGCGACGCGGTCGATCTCGACGGCCTTCTCGCGCTGCAGGTTCACTCGGGGAAGGACACGAAGATCCGCTTCCGCAATATCCGCCTCAAGGAACTCGGCCGCCGGAAGTGGGAGCCGCTGTGGAACGGCAGGGATCTGACGGGGTGGAAGGCGCTGGGCGACGCGGACTGGCGCGTACAGGACGGCGCCCTGGCCGGCAAGCTCCAGAAGCGGGGCTATGCGGCGCTGGCGACGGCGGCGCCGCTGTCCGAGTTCACGCTGCGGGTCGTGTTCAAGTCGGGCGTCGAGGGCAAGGCGGGGCTCAGCTACGGCGCGGCGACGCCGGACAGCGACGCCGGCTCGCGGCTCGGTCTCCTGGGGGGGAAACCCCAGGAGTGGAACGAGCTCATCCTGTCCGTCCACGAAGGCCGCACGGTGGCGCACCTGAACGGCGACCGGATCGCGGACCTGAAGGGCGCGGTCGTCGAAGGCCCCGCGGCGATCGATCTGGTCGGCGAAGGGAGCCAGGTCCTCCTGAAAAGCATCGAAATCCTGGGGCCGGCGCGGCGGGACTGACGTAAGATAGGGGCCGGCTGAGGGAAAGGAAGAAGCCATGAAGCAACCCGTCGCGGCGATTCTGGCCCTGCTCGCGCTTGCGGGCCCGGGCGCTTCGCAGGAGGAGCAGCTGAAGCCGCTGGCCATCGGCGCCGCGGCGCCCGACTTCAACCTGCCCGGCGTGGACGGCAAGACCTATACCCTCGCCGACTTCAAGGACGCGAAGATCCTCATCGTGCTCTTCACGAGCAACCACTGCCCGACCGCGCAGGCCTACGAGGAGCGCGTGAAGAAGATCGTCGTCGATTACAAGCCGAAGGGGGTTGCGCTCGTCGGCATCCAGCCCAACAGCGCCAAGGGCCTGCGCCTCGACGAGCTGGGCTACACGGAGCTGGGCGATTCCTTCGAGGACATGAAGATCCGCGCGAAGGAGAAGGACTTCAACTTCCCCTATATCGACGACGGCGAGACTCAGAAGACCGCGAAAGCCTACGGCTGCAAGGCGACGCCGCACGTCTTCGCGTTCGACGAGTCGCGCAGCCTGCGCTATGCCGGGCGCATCGACGACAGCGAGCGGCCCGAATACGTCAAGGTGCACGACCTCCGCAACGCCCTCGACGCGATGGTGGCGGGGAAGGAGATCGAGGTGAAGACGACCCCGGCCTTCGGCTGCTCGACCAAGTGGGCGTCGAAGGAAGACTCCGTGAAGAAGTATATGGAGAAGGTCGCCGCGGAGCCCGTGTCCGTGTCGCCGATCGACGAAGCCGGTCTCGCGGCCCTCGCGAAGAACGACTCCGGCAAGCTGCGCCTGGTCAACTTCTGGTCCACGACCTGCATCCCCTGCCTTGAGGAGATGCCCGACCTGGTCGACATCAACCGCATGTACCGTCATCGCGCGTTCGAGATGGTCACCGTCGCGGCGAATTACCCCGACGAGAAGGGCGACGTGGAGAAGCTGCTGAAGAAGTTCCAGTGCTCCTCGCGGAATCACCTCCTGGCGGGGACGGACAAGTACAAGCACCTGGCGGCGTTCGACAAGGAGTGGGACGCCGCGCTCCCCTATACGGTGCTGCTGGGGGCGGACGGCAAAGTGATCTACAAGACGAACGGGAAGATCAACGCGGTCGAGCTGCGGAAGAAGATC
>DASQOM010000060.1:0-7792 GCA_035644495.1 Planctomycetota bacterium
CCCCTGCTTTTCATCCTGCCGAACCTCAACCGGCTTCAGATCCCCTATGCCGTCAGCGGGGGCGTGGCAGCGATCTATTATGGCGAGCCCCGGTTCACCAACGACGTCGACATCGTGCTCTATCTCCAGGCCGGTGACGTACCGCGCCTGGCCGCAGCATTCCCTCCCGACCAATACTACTGTCCTCCGGAAGAGGTGATCCGGCTCGAACTGGGGAGGGCCCGTCGCGGCCACTTCAATCTCATTCATCGCCGGAGCGGATTCAAAGCGGACATTTATCTCAGCGGCAGCGATCCCCTTCACGAGTGGGCGCTGCCGAGGATTCGCAAGACCGAGATCGAGGGCGAAACGCTGGCCCTGGCGCCGCCGGAGTACGTCATCGTCAGGAAGCTTCAGTACTATCGGGAGGGCGGATCGACCAAACACCTGCGGGACATCCAGCGGATGCTCGTGGCGATGGGACCGGACTGGGACCGGTCGGAAACGGAAGGCCTCGTCTTGCGCCACGGCCTCCAGCCGGCGCCCTCGCCCGGCGCATCTTCGACCACATCGGCCGCCACGCCGCGGAATTCGCCCGGTCCGGCCGCAACGGACGCCGACAATACCGCCTGCATGGCCCCGACATCCTCACGCAGGCCGCCGCGGCCGGACGCGGCGTCGTCCTGGTCAGCGCCCATCTCGGCTACTTCACCGTCATCGGCTCCGTGCTCCGCGACCTGCGGCTTCCGAGCAGCGTCCTCCTCAAGCGCCAGCACAACGAATGGACCCTTCGCTGGTTCCAGGAGTCGCTGGAGCGCTGGTACGGCCTGGAAGGCATCGTGAAGTCGGAAGCCCTGGAGAAGACGCCGTCCCGGCTCCGCGCCGGGCGCGTCGTCCTGTTCTACGCCGACCAGCATCCGATCGCCGGCGGCGTTCCCGCGACCTTCTTCTCCCGGCCGGTGGAGGCCGCCACCGGGCCCGCGCTTTTCGCCCGACGCTACCGCGCCCCGCTGGTCGTCGTCACCGCGTCCGTCGCCTCCGACGGCACCCAGGACGTCCGCTTCGACGGCCCGGTCTCCACCGAAGGCTCCCTCTCGGAGATCAGCCAGCGATGGCTGGACCTGATCGAGAGCCGGGTGAGGGAACATCCCGAGCAGTGGCTGTGGATGCACCGTCGCTGGCGGGAGCCGGCGGCCGCCGGCCTCGAGCCCGTGGAAGCCGCGGGTTCCGCGCGGAGCCGCTGATCCCTCAGAGCGCCGGACGGCTCCAGTACCATAACCTGACTTGATGCCCCAGGCGGCGCATGCAGGGCCACGAGGTCGCCGACGTCGACCAGCCGTCCAGCCCGGCGAGCCGCGTGAACTCGTCCACGTCCCGCGTCATCGGATGCAGCCCGTCGTCGAAGCCCACGAGCAGGAACGCGGCATGGTCCGCGTCGCGCCGCGACAGCGTCGCGAGCCGCGCGACGTCGAGCGCCGCCGTGTGCCGCTTCCGCCGGTCCAGGCCCGGCAGGAGCGGATGAAAGAGCAGCGACCGGTAGACCCACAACTTGCGCTTCAGCGCCCAGTAGGTCTTCCAGGCGCCCTTCGTCTCGATCCAGACGCGGGCCCCGTCGGGCAAGGTCAGGCGCAAGCCGCAGCGATTGCGGGGTGCGGCGGGATACCGGGCGTCGAGCAGCGTCGCCACCGAGTCGTGACGGAGCAGCTCCGACACGCGCCGGACCCACGCCGCCTCGTGCGACGGCCGCTTCAGCTCCGGCCGCAGGAAGCGCCCGTAATCCTCGAGACCCCACTTCGCGCCCGCCTCCTCGTCCATGAGGCGCAGGCACGCGAAGAGCGCGCGGCCGAGCGTCGCCGACCTCACGCCGGACGGCGCCGCCGTTTCACGTACAGTCGACCCTGGCATTCGAACAGCTCCACGAGTCCCGCCTCGACCAGGCGACCCGCCGCGATGCAGAGCAGCGGGAACGCGTGGGCCTCGGGGCCCCGCGGCCTCAGCTCCAGCTCTTCGGTGTCCCGGAGCAGCGCATAGAGCTTTCGCCCGAGCTCCTCCACGCGCTTCTCCGACGCAGACGAAGACGGAACATGAACCCGCAGGCCTGAGACTCGCTCCATGCCTGCTGCGAGCGCAAGGTTCATGCCAGCGATAGGCCCGAAATCAGGCGGGTTTTGAGGGGTCGGCGAGCCAGACGCCTACCGGCTGATCAGCCCTGCATCGCGGCGGCGCAGACCCCGCCGATTGGCAAAACGCCACCAGGGCGACACTCTTGTCGTAAATGACCTCGCGGGATGTCGCCTTTGCAATGGCCCATGGAGGATGCAGGATGGCATCACATTTGCATTGAACGGGTGCTATGATGAAGACAACGAGAGAAGTCGGTGAGATGAGGCGGGACCTGAGCCTTCACCTGGTCAGCCGGACGACGGCCCATCGTCTCCGGCTGGTGCTGCTCACGACGGCGGTCCTGGCCGGCCAGTGCGTCGCCTTCACCGGATTCAAGCTGTCCACTCCCCTCACCTTCGTCCTCGGCGCCTGGGCCGTCCTCGAAATCTGCCTCGGCATGCTCTCCGAGTGACGCCGTGAAGAATCCCCCTTCCCCCTGGGCTGAAGTCCTGACGGTGCTTGCGATCGCCCTCATCGCCATGGGCCTGCCCACGCGTTCCGCCGAGGCCGCCCCCGTGCCCTTGGCGCCGACCACGCTGAAGCACACGATCGACGAACGGGTCCGCGTCGAGCTCGCGGTCCGCGACCGCGTCGGCCGCTGAACCTACCGGGAGTGATCGCACAGCGTGAACGCGAGGTCCTCCGCCTCCACGCCGTCCTCGTCGATCACGTGCGCGTCGATCTTCGGGCCGTTCACCTTCAGGCCCACGAAGTGATGGAAGCGGCGCGACAGGTCGCCCGGCCCGCCCAACGAGGGATCGATCTTCCATAAGGGTGCGCCACCCCCCGCCGTCACCACGTAGCGCACCCCGTCCCGCAGCGTGCTGTAGAACGCGTGCTGGTGGCCGCAGAAGGCGGCGCAGAATTTCAACTCCGTCAGCACCGGATGGATGTTGGGACGGATCACGTCGGCTTCCCTGCCGCGGTCCTTGTCGACCATGAACGGCGGATGATGGAAGATTGCGAACTTGTGCTTCGACTTCGACGCCGTCGCGGTTTTCCTCAGCCACTCGATCTGCGCGGCGTCGCGGAACTTGTCGCGCGAATCGAGGATGAAGACGTGATAGTCCCCCTCCACCTTGTCGAAATAGGGCTTCGCCATCCCCAATTCCTTCATGAAGAGGTTCTTCTCGCCGCTGTCGTGGTCGCCGAAGGAACAGTAATAGGGGCCTTTCGAGCGGACGTCCTTGACGATGTCGCGGAACTCGACCCAGGACGCCTCCTCGTCCGGCCCATCGCAGAGGTCGCCGGTGACGAGGAACAGATTCGCGCCGCTGGCGGCGATCGCCCTGGCCACCTTGCGGTGGACCTGGGGCTGGTGCCGGCAGTCGCCGTACGCCACGAAGTCGACGGGCGCCGCCTTCTTCTTCTCGCCGCAGGCCGCGAGCAGAAGAAGCAGGAGCGTGAACCCGGGGGCCGCTCGCATCCTACTTGACGTACTTGAAGAGAAGGTCGCAGGTCAGCAGCACATACGACGTCGTGATGACAGGGTCGTTCTCATACCACGCCGGATTCTCGTTCTGCCACAACTTGCTGTCTTTCACGACCTTCACGAACTGCTCGGCCATCTCCCTGGGCCAGTCGTGCTTCTTGCCGTCGAAGGTCTCCAGCGGGTTCTCTCCGTAGACGTCCAGCGCGCGGGCCATCAGCAGGTAGTAGTAATAGATGCCGCGGAGGTGGTTGCGCTTCACTTCCTCGTAGACGAAGCCCGGGTGCGCATCCAGGGAGTAGTTCTTGCGGACCCAGTCCATCGCGGCCTTCACCTCGGGAGAATCCTTCTTGAGACCGGCATAGATATAGGTCTTGATCCCGTCGTAGGTCATCGCGCCGTAGCTGAGGATGACCTCCTTGTCCGCGACCTTCTTCGTGCCGGCGGGACTCGCCTTGTCGCTCGCGACGGGGCTGTAGTAGAGGCCGCCGTCATCGCCCACCGTCATGTTCTTCGCCTTCAGCTCCGCGAGGAAGTCCGCGTCCTTGTTGATTTCGCTGTTGTTCTGGCACTTGCGGACGAACTTCACCGCGAGGTCCCAAAAGGCGTCTTCCTGCGGCAGGCCGGACACCTTCAGGCCCTCCGCCGCGAAGCCGGTGACCGAGAGGTCGCCGCGGCCGGGCTTTTCGCCGGCCTTCGGGGCGTCGCCGTAGCCGAGGCCGCCCGCGTGAGGCCCCTCCTTCAACTGGTTATTCTTCAGGTAGGCCTGGGCGCCGCGGATCGCGTCGGCGACCGCGTCGGTCCGCTCGACGGCCGACAGGGCCACCAGGCAGAGCGCGGTGGTATAGGTCTTCAGGAAGGCGCCCGTCGGGCCTTCGCCGAAGGAGCCGTCGGCGTTCTTCTTGGACATGATGAAGGCCAGCCCCTTCGCGGTCGCGTCCTTGTGCTTCGCGCGGATCTCCTGCGGCGCCTGCGCCAGGCTTGCCACGATGAGAGCCGTCGACGACGGACTGGGCGTCTGCTTGCCCTCCGGCCCCATCTTCCAGGCGCCCGCGGCGTCCTGCATCGCCACGAGCTTGTCGGCCGCGGCCGCGTAGGTTTCCTTCAGTTTCTTCGCCAGCTCGGCGTCGTCGCGCGGAGCGGCGGCCGCGGGGAACGCCAGCAGGACGAGCAGGGCCGTCGTCATCGTCTTCATGAGTCTTCTCCTCGCTTCCAACTCAGAGTCCGTGCAGATCCATCTTCCGTTTGACGGTGGTGCGTGTGATTCCCAGCAGTTCCGACGCCTTGAGCTGGTTGCCGCGGGTCATGTCCAAGATACGTCGCAGGAGCGCTTTTTCCCAGCGGGATTCGACCTGGCGGAACACGTCGCCGTGCGCCGCCTGGGCGATGAGCCGGTCCACGAGGCGGCGGATGCCCGCGTCCACGTCGGTCTCCACGCTCACGATCGGGGCCAGGATGGACTCCGGCAGATGCTCCGACTTGATGATTCCCTTCCGGGCCAGCACCACGCCGCGCTCGATCGTATTCCGCAGCTCGCGCACGTTGCCCGGCCAGGGGTACCTCTGCAGGAGCTCCAGGGCTTCGGCCGAAATCCCCGCTCCCTGCTCGTGATCGAGGTAATGCGCGACGAGGAGGGGGATGTCGTCCTTGCGCTCGCGCAGGGGCGGGATCACGATCTTGACGACGTTCAGCCGGAAGTAGAGGTCCTCGCGGAAGCGGCCCTCGGCGATCTTCGATTCGAGATCCTGGTTGGTGGCGGAGATGATGCGAAGGTCGATCGACATCAATTGCGTGCCGCCGACGTGGCAGAGCTTGCGGTCCTCGATGAACCGGAGAAGCTTGACCTGGGCCGACAGGGGAAGGTCGCCGACTTCGTCGAGGAAGACGGAGCCCCCGTTGGCGATCTCGAGCTTGCCGAGCTTCTCCCGCTCGGCGCCGGTGAAGGCGCCGCGCTCGTGGCCGTAGAGCTCGCTCTCGAGCAGCGTCTCGGGGATCGACGCGCAGTTGATCGCCTCGAAGGGGCCGCTCGCGCGGGCGCTGTTGTGGTGGATCGCCCGGGCGACCAGCTCCTTTCCGGTGCCGCTTTCGCCGATCAGCAGCACGCTGGTCTCGGAGGCGGCCACGGCTGCGACCTGCCGGAAGAGATCCTGCATCACGGATGAGCGGCCCACGATGCCGGCCGGGGCGGGAACGCTCTTGCGCAGCTTCTGAATCGAAGGATCGGCGGGCACCTCCTGCAGCGCAGCCTCGAGCAGCGACTTCACCTGGACCAGGTCGAACGGCTTGGGAAGATATTCCATCGCGCCGAGCTTGAGGGCCCGGACCGCGGTGTCCAGCGAGCCGTGCGCGGTCATCACGATGACCTTCGCGCCGGGAATCGACCGCTTGAACTCCTCCAGCGCCTCCAGGCCGCTCATTCCCGGCAGCTTGACGTCGAGCAGCACAACCTGCGGAGCCCGGAGCTTCGCCGCCTCCAGCGCCCGTTCGGCGGAGGATGCCGACATGACCTGGAGGCCCAGAGATTCGACGACCTTCCGCAGAGCCCAGACGATGGACTCCTCGTCGTCGACGACGAGCACGGTGGCCGACTTCTCCGCCGACGGCGGCTGGGGAGAAGTCATGGTCGGGAGCATCTCATTTGCCTTTTCCGGCGCTCTTCTTCCAGGCCGCGAGCTTCTCGGCGTCCGCCCTGGCGAGCATCCCCTGGTTCAGCTTGTACCAGTTCTGCCACTTGGCCGGAGTCTCCTTGGTCGCACCGAAATCCTGTCCCGCAAAGCCGGCCAGGATCCGAGTGACCTCGGCGCCGAACATGTAGAGCTCTTTTTCCTTCTCGTCGATCGTGATCGCCTGGATCATCGCGTCGATCGCCTCGGCCTTGTACTCCTCCTTAGCCAGCGCCTTGATGCAGGCCAGGCGCACGTCTTTGTCTTCCTTCTTGTTGTTGACCACCGCGCAGAGCGGCTTGACTGCCGACCCGCCCGCGTCCGTGCACTCCTGGAGACAGCCCGCAACCGCTTTCTTGACGTCGAGGACCGGATCCTTCAGACCGGCGGCGACGGCGACGATGGACTTGTCCTCGGTCGAGCCGCCCATCTTCTGGACCGCGTCGATGCGCTTGGCCGGCGTCTTGTCCTTGAACTCCTTGAGGAAGGTCTCGCGCTTCTTGGCTTCTTCGTCCTGACCGGCCTCGAAGGCGGCCAGGGCCGTCATCAGGATCGCCGCGAGCGCCTGCATCAGTCACCTCTTTCGTCACGGAAGGCCGGACGGAGTCCGACCTGGGCTCGCAAAACGCAACCCCCGTGCCAGACCGCGAAACAGGGCCTTATTGCGCGCTTAGTGCGCTTCGTCTGCTCGCTTTCTGCGCATCCGCGCGTGGCGACCCTTTGCGCCGGGACCAGACAGCGCTGCACAGCAGCTGCTCAGCAGCCTCCCGAAACCTGCTCGTTTTTGCAGGGAAGCGGATGGCACAAACCTTGCTCTTCCCCGGGCACCGGGGTCCGTCGTCCCGGATAAGGAGTTCGCCTGATGACCAAGCCTTGGAGAAGAGGGGCGTTGACCCAGAGCCCCCCTCATGAGTGTCTCTCGACTCCGGGAGCGTCCCCTACCGCCTCCCGGAGTCTGAGAGCTTATGGCGCGCTATTGTTCCTGGCCTTCCTGGCGTTTACGGGCTGCGCCCCGCAGGAGCCTGCCCGCGTCCAGGCACCCGAACCCGATCCGGAAGCCCGCACCCTTCAATGGCTGGCGGGACGTCAGACGGAGGCGGGAGCGTTCCCGACCGAGGGCTACCTTCCGCGGGAGATCGGGACCGTCCTCGTCATGGGGCTGCTCGCGACGGGGAACGCCGACCTGGTCGATCTCGACGGGCTCCTCGACCGCTCGGTCCGCTACGTCGAATCGCTGCAAAGCCGCGACGGCGCCTTCCGCTTCGCCCGCTGGCCCGACATCCGGATAAGCACGAGTCTGGCAGTCCTGTCCCTGATCGCGTGCAAAAGCCGATCGGGGGACGGACCCCTGGACGTGGTCGATCCCCGCCTGCTGGCCCGATATGCGCGCCAGTCTCTCGACCGGGACCGCGGCTGGGACGAGTTCCTCGAGGAGGACCACGGCGAAGCGGCACAACCGACCGATCCCGAGGAACTCCTCGTCGCCGCCCGGAAGGCGAAGGCGGGGCGAAATTCCGCGGAAGCCCTGCGCTTGCGCGGTCTCGTCCTGGACGGACAG
>DASQOM010000061.1:0-4679 GCA_035644495.1 Planctomycetota bacterium
GGGAAGAGCAGGCCGGAATCCTCGGCCGGCAGGTCGACCTCCGTCCGTTCCCCGAAGCCCCAGCGCCGCATGGCGTCGTGGAGGCGGTTTCGGCCCAGGATCATCGCCCCGACTTTTGCCGCGCCGATGTTCGACGAGAACTTGATCACGTCGCTCAGCGTGATCCTCGCATAGGGATGATGGTCGTGCAGCGTGCGCGGCCCGTACGTCCACAGGCCGTTCTCGCAGTCGATCATCGTGTCCGGCCGGATCAGGTTGAGGTCGAGCGCCACGGCGCAGGTAAAGGGTTTCAGCGTCGACCCCGGCTCATAAGGGACGGACACCACGCGATTCAGGCGCGCTTCGGGGGCCGCAGTGCTGAACTTGTTGGGGTCGAAGGTCGGCCGGTTGGCCATCGCCAGGATCTCGCCCGTCTTCGGGTTCAGGCAGACGGCGACGGCCCACTTCGGCTTGTGCTCGACGCACGCGGCTTCGAGCTCCTCCTCGACGACGCGCTGGAGCAGGAGGTCGATGGTCAGCGTCGCCTCGGAGCCGCTCAGGTCGATCTTGGACGCGCCGAGGAACTGCTGCCGGCCGTCGTGGACGATGGGCACGCTCTTCGGGGGCAGGATGAGGAACTGGGCCAGCGTGCGCTCCAAGCCTTCCCTCTGGGTGGGCTCCATGCTGTCGTGGCCGATGACGGGACCCAGGAAGTTCCCGTTCGGGTACTGACGCTGATACTCGGTGCGGAGGCCCAGCCGTTCGTCGGTATCGCGCCTGCTCCGTTTGAAAGGAGTCTCCGCCATGAGCTTCTTCACGGCGGCCGACTGCTCGGGCGTGAGATGGTGCTTCAGGAGGACGAACTTCAGGCGCTCGCTGGTCAGTTTGCGGAGGATCTCGTCCTCGCTGAGCCCGATCGCGGGCGCGAGCAGCTTCGCGGCGGCGGGCTTGTCGGCGATCGCGGAGGGGTTGGCCCAGGCGGCGTCGATGGGGCAGGAGATCGCCAGGGCGATTCCCCGGCTGTCGTAAATGGGTCCGGGCGGCGCGGTGATCTCGGTCTTGCCTTCCTTCTGCTTCGACAGCTGTTCCTTATAGGTCTCGTGGCCGACGATCTGGATGGCGTAGAGGCGGGCGATCAGGCCGAGGAAGACGGCGCAGAACAAGATGTGAAGGACGACGGCGCGACGGCGCGAGGACTGGTCCACACGACCCCCGGGAAACGCCTTAATGGCGCGGGACGACGGGCAACGGGGATAGCCTTCTGGTGTCGGCGGCCGGCGTCGAGCCGGCCATCGCTTCGCTTTCGAGCAGGTGCAGGTCCAGGCCCATGGCCAGGGCGCGGGCGGTCACGCGGTCGGGCCGGCGCGACTGGGCGACGCCGCCGAGCAGCGAGCGGTTCTCGTTCACGAGCTTGCGGAGGTCCGCCTGCTTGCGGGCGAGATCGTAGCGCATCAGCGTGGTGCGCAGCGGGCCGGAGACGGCCAGGAGGGCGAGATTGAGCAGGATGACGACGACGAGCGAAACGCGGACGGCTTTCACCATTCCCCCTTCAACCTGCCCCTCTCCAGGACCAGGCCACTGCCCCTAGACTTTCTCGACGACCCGAAGCTTCGCGCTGCGCGAGCGCGGGTTCGCGAGCACTTCCTCGCGCGACGCGCGCACGGGCTTCTTCGTCACGATCTTCAGGCCTCCGCCCGCCGACTTCCCCTTGAAGGCCCGCTTCACCAGGCGGTCTTCCAGCGAGTGGAAGGAGATCACGGCGCACCTCGCGCCGGCCCCCAGGAATCTATCGAACACTTCCAGAAACTTCTTGAGGTTATCCAGCTCCCCGTTGACGGCGATCCTCAGGGCCTGGAAGACCCGGGTCGCGGGATGAGTCCGTCCGTGTCTTCCGACGACGCGTTCGACGAAATCACCCAGCGCCCGGGTCGATTCCAGGATGTCGCTCCCCGGTTCCCCCCTCGCCCTCGCGATGGCTGCGGCGATCTTGCGGGCGCGCGGCTCCTCGCCGTACTCCCGGAAGATCAGTTCCAGTTCCCTCTCTCCAGAGCCCTGGATCAGCTCCTTCGCGGTCCTCGGGAGCAGCGGCGACATTCGCATGTCCAGAGGACCCTCGCGCTGGAAGCTGAACCCCCTCGATGCCGTGTCGAATTGAAGCGATGAAACGCCGAGGTCGATCAGGATCCCGTCCACGACGGTGATCTTCAAATTCTCAAGGATCAGCGGAAGGTGCGCGTAACTGTCACGCACGATCGTCGCGGCCGCGCCGAGTCTCTCGGCCGCCCGCGACGCCGCGTCGTCGTCCCATTCGATGCCGACGACCCGGCCTCCCCGGTTCGCGATCTGCTCCGCATGGCCGCCCAGGCCGAGCGTGGCGTCCACATAGACGCCCCCCGGCCGCGGCCGGAGCAGGTCGATCACCTCACGACAAAGAACAGGCTGATGCTGCACGCGAGCGTCCCGGTGAGGTGAGTGTTACTGTGCGCAGGGCTCCCCCCTCTCTCTGGTACTGCCCGGCCCCTCTCACCCATTGGCCCTCACCTCGCCGGGACGCTCGCCCGGCGCCCTTGTCCGACGCCTACAGGAAACTTGCCGCGCTCCGGAAAGACGACGCCGAGCGCACGGGCTTGATCTTCAAGCCCACCATGCCCATCAGCTCCCACATGCGCTCGCTCACGTCCACCGTGGGCGCGATCGTCCGCACGCGCATCAGGCGCTGATAGATGTCCGCCAGGGGCACCGCGATCGCCTGCACCTCATCACGCTGAGGCCGCCGATCGCCCATCCCTGACAGGAACTCTTTCACGACCTCGAAAGAGTCCTTTCCCCCCTCTCCGACCATGACCCCCTCCTCTCTCCGACCCGGGGACCGCGCGCTAGGCTTTCGACTCGGGATTCGGCCACATCGCACGGTTGCGATCGCCGATTTCCTCGTCCAGGCTCTCCGTCGCCGCCCGGTATTCGCCCGTATTCCAGACTTCGATCCAATCCACGTTGCCGACCATGAGCACGTCTTTCTTGAGCCCGGCGTAGTCCATCAGCTTCTGGGGCACGACCAGCCGGTTCTGCGAGTCGAGCGCTCCGAACTCGCCGCGCGACGCGAAGAAGCGGAGGTATCGCGCCGGGTCCTTGGCCTTGTTCGCCTCTTCCCGCAGCTTGGCGGCGACCAGCTTCCAGCCCGACATCGTGTAGAGCCGCAGGCAGTGCTCGCCGGAAACGGGGCTCGCCACGATGAAGAAGCCCTTCTTGTCCTCGGGGTCGCTGATGAAGGCGCGGAACTTCGACGGAAGAACCAGCCGGTTCTTTTCATCGATCGCGTGAGTGAACTCGCCTACAAACACAGGGATTACCTTCTAGTTTACTCTACTTGTTCCCACTAGCTTCCATTTTGCCCCACTTCTGCGGACAAAAAAGCGGCTGAACGTGTCAGCCGTCGGCTAAAGACTACCACACCGCTCTTTCAAATCAAGCGAAAATCAGGGAGCTGAAGGGGCACCCCGGTCGTGCCCACAAAGCATATTTCAATTTCTACATACGCTAGGGCCCCCGCGTCCGGCACCCCCCATATATGGTGTTTTCTTAATATGCCCGGAAAAGACCCGCGATGTGGATTTTCGCGTCCCATCTTGACACATCGAATGCTCCGCCCTCTTGAGCGTTTCTTTCTCCAGCGATCGCCGGGAAGCGTCGATATGTTTTGCGGACCCTTATAACGGAGATCGCCGGATGAACGTGCTCATTTTCGACGCGCCCCGCTCGGTGTGCCACCTGGTGAAATCGCTGCTGCTCACCCAGCGCCATCGCGCCGCGATCTCCACCGAGCCCGAGGACGCGATCCTCAAGCTCGAGACCGGACTCTTCGACATCCTCGTGTTCGGGCCGTCGGGCGCGCCCGCCGAGATGGCCGAGCACGTCGAGCGCGAGTTCCCCAATCTTCCCGTCGTGCTCGCCGGCGTCCCCTTCCAGGTCCCCTGCGCGGGCCAGGTCGCGGCCGTCATCCCCTCGCCGCTCTCGTCGCAGCGGCTCATCAACGCCTTCATCCGCATCGACCGCTGGCGCCACAACCGCATGCGTCAGCTCCCCTGCCAGCTCGCCGGTCAGGACGGCGTCTCCGTGCTCTGCCGCCTCGCCGACCTCTCCCTGGACTCGCTCGTCGTCGCCGGCGAGGCCGACGAGTTCCTCCGTCACTTCGGAAGCTCCATGCCGCGCCGGATCGACGCGCGCGTCGGCGACACCCTGCTCTCGGGCGAGGTCACCCGCGAGGAGACCGACTCCGTCGCCCGCCTGCGCCGCGTCGCCGTCAAGATCGAGGGCGACGGCGCCCGCAGCATTCTGATGGGATTGCTCAAGTAGACGTCGTCGTCGTTCCGCTGGGGAAATTAGGGGGGATCGACATGCACCAGGCCCATCTTTTGCACAAGCTGGCGATCTGCTGCCCGGCCTGCCGCTCGGACCGCTTCTCGACCTACCGCCGCTACCCCGCCGCCGACGGCCGCGTCGTCAACCGCTGCAACTGCATCCGCTGCGGCTCCGACTTCGAATACGTCGAGGACCGCACGGGCCGCCCCGTCAGGCCGTAGTCCCCGCCTTGATCGGCCACGGCCGCAAGTGGAACTCGCGGCCGTCGTGCTCGACGTAGTCCTGCGTGCCGCCGCACCAGTCGCCCATGATGAACACCTCGCGCGGCCGCCCCTGCAACG
>DASQOM010000062.1:0-6881 GCA_035644495.1 Planctomycetota bacterium
GTCGCGCGAGAGGTAGCCGCGGGCCTTGAGCGTGTTCGTGATGCGGAAGACCGCGTTCTTGGGATAGCCGAGCGTCGCGCTCAGCTCCGAGAGCGTCAGGCCGCCCTCCGAGGCGCCCAGGCGCTCGAGGATCTCCAGCGCCCGGTCCACGCCGGGCGAGAAGGTCGCCGAATCGGGCTCGCTCGAGAGTCGTTCCATAAGTAGATCGCGTTCTACCTATGATACACGTCCCCTCGCCGCGGATTTCGGTTCACTTAAAAAAATAGCCGGCGCGCCAGCGTCGTTATGATCTTAGCCTGTCCACAAGGAGAGAACGATGAAGCGACTGATTCCCGCGGCCCTGCTCGTCACCCTGACCCTCGCCCAGGCACAAGAGACGAAGGTCGAGGAGGGATTCACGTCCCTCTTCAACGGCAAGGATCTGAGCGGCTGGATCTACGGCAAGAAGGGCACCGGCGAGAACAAGAGCGGCGCGGGTTACGGAGTCGAAAACGGCGTCATCTTCTGCACCGTCAAGGACGGCGGCAACCTCTACACGGAGAAGGAGTACGCCGACTTCGTCCTCCGCTTCGAGTTCAAGCTCACCGAGAACGCGAACAACGGCATCGGCATCCGCGCCCCGCTCGAGGGCGACTCGGCCTACGTCGGGATGGAGATCCAGGTCCTCGACGACTCGGGCTCGCAGTACAAGAATCTCCGCCCCGAACAGTACCACGGCTCCGTCTACGACTGCTTCGCCGCCAGGCGCGGCTCGCAGAAGCCCGTCGGCGAATGGAACACCGAGGAGATCACCGCCAAGGGCCGCCAGATCACCGTCAAGGTGAACGACCAGGTGATCGTCGACGCGAACCTCGACGACATCAAGGACGAGGCCAAGCTGAAGAAGCACCCCGGCCTGGCCAACGTGAAGGGGCACATCGGCTTCCTGGGCCACGGCGCCCGCGTCGAATTCCGCAACCTGCGGGTCAAGGAACTCTAGAGAACGGAAGACCACGGGCCGCGCCTTCGCCGCGCGTGAAGCCCTTCGCCGGGGATATTCGCGAATCTCCGCCTCTCCCGAAATTCAATTGCGTCTGCGGACGTAGCGTCTCTAGCTCCATGCGCTATGCAAGCTCCAGCGCGGGGGGCGCGACGGGCGGGATCGCGGTATACTCCCTAGGGGTGAGCTCATGATGAGCCGCTGGTTCGTCGCTTCAGTTCTGGCCGCGGCCCTGGCGCTCGGCGCCGAGGCCCAGGAGGGCCAGGAACCCCAGGGTCCGCTCGCCGTCGAGGTCCCCAAGCGCGACAAGCCCGTCGATTTCCGCGCCGACCTCCTCCCCTTCCTCAAGTCCAACTGCATCGCCTGCCATCACTCCAAGGATCCTGAAGGTCAGCTCGTCCTCGAAAGCGCCAAGACGATCCTGAAGGGCGGCGAAACCGGCCCGGCCGTCGTCCCCGGAAAATCCAAGGAAAGCCTGCTGCTGCTGTCGGCGGCCCATCAGAGGAAGCCCTTCATGCCGCCCCGCAAGAACAAGGTCGGTGCCGGAGCCCTCACCCCCCAGCAGCTCGGCCTGATCAAGCTGTGGATCGACGAAGGCGCGAAGGAATCCCTGACCGTCGAAGCCGCCGATGCCCCCGTCTGGAGGCCCGTCACCAGCGCGTGGCATCCCATCTATGCCGTCGGCCTCGACTCGGACGGGCAGTTCGCCGCCTGCGGCCGCGCGGGACACCTCTTCCTCTATCATGTCCCGACCGGGCGCCTCATCGATCAGCCCTCCGATCCGAAGCTCGCAGGCCTCGTCCCCAAGGGCGAGCCCGGTCTCGCCGACCGCGACGCGATCCTGTCGCTCGCGTTCAGCCCCGACGGCACCCTGCTCGCCACCGGCGGCTACCGCTCCATCCGCGTGTGGAAGCGCGACCTGCCGGAGACGAAGGGCAAGCTCGAGATCCCGGGCGACGTCAAGGTCGTCGCGCTCAGCCGCGACGGCGCCACGCTCGCCTTCGCCGCCGGCAACGCCGTCAAGCTCCTCTCGATCAAGGAAGGCAAGCCCGGCGCCGAGCTCAAGGGACACGGCGACGCGATCGCGTCCATCCGCTTCTCCGCCGACGGCACGTCGGTTCTGACTGCGTCGGCCGACAAGACCCTGCGCACCTGGAAGACGGCCGACGGCTCCGCGACCGGCAAGGTCGAGACGCCGGCCGCCGTGGCCGCCGGCGAATGGACCCTCGACGAAAAGCAGATCGTGAGCGCCGGGGTCGACGGCGTCCTCCGCGTCTGGGCGACACCGGACGCGGCCGCGCCGGCCGAGGGCGCGGCGAAGCCCGCGGCGCTGAAGGAGCATAAGGTCGCGGCGACGCTGCTGCGCGCCACCGCCGCCGGCGTCCTGGCCGCCGCGGCCGACGGCAAAGTGTCCCTGATCAACCTCGAGACCGGGAAGTCCGCGCGCGATCTCGCGCATGGCGCGCCCGTGTCCTCGATCAGCGTCTCCCCCGACGGCAAGCGCTGGCTCGTCGTCGGCGGCCCCGTCGCCACCGTCTGGAACGCCGAGGACGGCAAGAAGATCGCCGATCTCAAGGCGGACGGCGTCGCCGCGCGGCGCGACCGCTCCGCGCAGGCGCTGCTGGCCTTCGCGGGCACCGAGGTAACCTTCCGCACGAACGCGATCAAGACCCTGGAGGACGTGAAGAAGAAGGAGGAAGCCGAGGTCAAGATCGCGGCCGACGCCGTCGCCCCCTCCGAGAAGGCCGCCAAGGACAAGGAGGACGCCCTCGTCAAGGCGCGGCAGGACCGCGAGGCGGCCGACCGCGCCGTCGCCGAGGCCGGCCTCACCGCAGAGGCCGCCCGTGAGAAATTCGACCTGGCCCTGAACGCGCTCGCCATCAACGACCCCGATCTCGCGCTGAAGCAGGCCGAGGCCGACACGACTGCGGTGGTCCAGTATCTCGAGGACGCGAAGATGCACCCCGCGATGACCGTCGACGCGAAGATGCGCGCCGAGGCCGCCTCCCGGATGCTGGGCTTCGGCCGTGCGGGGCTCGCGCTGCCGAGGCTCCTCGCCGAGAAAGCCGCGGCGGACCAGAAGCTCGTGGAGGCGTCGGCCGCCGTGGCCGCGCCCAAGGGCGCCGCCGACGCCGCGACGAAGCTCGCCGCCGAGGCGAAGGGCAGGGCCGACGCCGCGAAGAAAGCCGTCGACGAGGCGAAGAAAAAGATCGAGTCCGTCACCTCCGAGGAGGATAAGAAAGCCGCCGACGAGGGGCTGAAGAAACTCGAGGGCGAACAGGCCGCCGCCGCGCAGGCCTGCGAGAAGGCCGATCGCGACGCGAAGGCCGCGGCCGCCGCCGGCGCCGACGCCGCGAAGAAGGCGGACGACGCCAAGGCCGCCGCGACCGCCGCCGCGCTCGCCGCGACCAACGGCCAGGCGGCGATCGACGCGGCCCGCAAGACCCTCGAGGCCGCGAAGACGTCGGCCGAAGCCGCCGTCAAGACCGCCGAGACGCAGAAGAAGGACGGACTCCCCAAGCAGGTTGCGGCGAAGAAGGCTGAAGAGGCCGCCCAGAGCGGCGTCGAGATCGCGAAGGCGAACCTCGACAGCGCGAAGGGCCGCGTCGAGAAGGCGAAGGACTCGGTCGTCAATGTCGACAAGCAGATCCAGGAGGCGAACGCCCGGCTCGAGGCGCAGAAACAGGAGCAGACGAAGCTCGACGCCGACCGCAAGGCGGCCGCCGAGACGCTGGCCAGGACCAAGATCGGGCTGCGCACGGCGGAGTTCTCCGCCGACGGCTCGCTGGTCATCGCGGGCGGCGAGGACGGAAAACTCTATGCCTTCGGCGCCGAGCGCGGCGCGGAGGCCGGGCTCTTCTCCGCGCACGAGAAGCCCGTCCTCGCGATCGGCGCCGCCGGGTTTTCGGTGGCGGTCGACGGCTCGACGCGGACCGGGGGCTGGATGCCGACCTGGAAGCTCAGCGTCGTCCTGGAGCCCTCGGAATCGGTGAAGCCGCCGGTCGACCGCGTGCTCGCGCTCGCGTTCAGCCCCGACGGCAAGATCCTGGCCAGCGGCGGCGGGATCCCGTCGCGCGACGGCGAGCTGCTGCTCTGGAACCCGGCCGACGGCACGCTGCTCCGCGAGATTGCGGGAGCGCACAGCGACACGGTCTTCGACCTCTCGTTCACCGCCGACGGCTCCCTGCTCGCGAGCGCGGCGGCGGACAAGTTCGCGCGCGTCTTCGACGTGAAGACCGGCAAGCTCGTCCGCTCGTTCGAGGGCCACACGAACCACGTCCTGGGCGTCGCGTGGAACCGCACGGGGCGGACGCTGGCGACCTCCGGCGCGGACGACGTGATCAAGATCTGGAGCCTCGAGTCGGGGCAGCAGATCCGGACCATCCCAGGCTTCACCAAGCAGGCGACCGCGCTGCGCTATGTGGGCTATGACGCCTCGTTCGCCGTCGCGGCGGGCGGCGTCCCGGTCCGCCTGGTTCAGGAGGCCGGGAACGTGACGCGCAACTTCGAGAGTGCGGGGGCGTTCATGTACGACCTCGCGCTGAGCGCCGACGGCCAGATGCTGGCGGCGGGCGGCCTGGACGGCGTGCTCCGTCTATGGAGCATCGACGGCAAGGCGATCGCCTCCTTCGCGCCGGCCGGAACGCCCCCGGCCAAATAAGGGTCCCGCGGAGACGGCCGTCCCGGTCGCGTGTATAGTTAATGGAGCGGGATTCGGCAGCAGCCAGGCCAGGTACAGGGGAGCAGTCATGCTGACGATCCTGGGCGAGCGGCACCACGATTTCTGCGACGGAGTCACCCGGCGCTCCTTCCTGCGCATCGGCGGACTCGCCCTGGGCGGGCTCGCCCTTCCCCAGATCCTCCGCGCCCAGGAACAGTCCGGCTCGAAGCGTCCCGCGCACAAATCCGTCATCATGATCTTCCTGGCGGGCGGTCCGCCCCACCAGGACATGTGGGACCTGAAGCCGGACGCGCCCTCCGAAGTCCGCGGCGAGCTGCGGCCCATCCGGACCAACGTCCCCGGCATCGAGATCTGCGAGCTCTTCCCGCGCATGGCGAAGATCATGGACAAGCTCGCGATCATCCGGTCCATGGTCGGCGCCAACGGCGACCACTACGCGTCCCAGTGCCTCACGGGCCGCGACCATCGGAAGGGCGTCCAGCCCAAGGGCGGCTGGCCCTATATCGGCTCCATCCTCACGAAGATCGAAGGCGCGGCGGATCCGGCGGTGCCGGCCGCCATCGGCCTCTCGCCCCGCACGGCGCACCGCCCCTGGGGCGACAACGGCACGCCCGGCTGCCTGGGCGCCGCCTACGGCCCCTTCACCCCCGAGGGCGAGGAGATCAAGGCCGACATGGTCCTCAAGGACATCTCCCTCGACCGCCTCCGCGACCGCAAGTCGCTGCTCGCCAGTTTCGACACCTTCCGCCGCGACGCGGACTCGTCCGGGGCCATGGACGGAATCAGCAGCTACCAGCAGCAGGCGATGGACGTCCTCACCTCGAGCCGCCTCGCCGAGGCGTTCGACATCACCAAGGAAGACCCGAACACCATCGCCCGCTACGGCAAGGGCTCCGACAAGTTCCAGGACGACGGCCCGTGGACGCGGCTCGACCAGTTCCTCATGGCCCGACGCCTGGTCGAGGCCGGCGCCCGCTGCGTGACCCTGTCGTTCGGCCGCTGGGACTGGCACGGCCGGACCTTCGACCGCTCGCGCGAGAACTTCCCCATGCTCGACCAGGGCGTGAGCGCCCTCGTCGAGGACCTTCACGCGCGCGGGCTCGACAAGGACGTCAGCGTCGTCGTCTGGGGCGAGTTCGGCCGGACGCCCAAGATCAACGGCGAGGGCGGCCGCGACCACTGGCCGCAGGTCTCCTGCGCCATGCTGGCCGGCGGTGGGTTGCGGACGGGAAAGGTGATCGGCGCGACCAACCGGCTGGGCGAGTACGCTTCCGAGCGTCCCGTGCGTTTCGAGGAGGTTTTCGCCACGCTGTACCGCAACCTGGGGATCAACCCCTACCAGACGACGATCACGGACCTCGCCGGCCGTCCTCACTATATTCTCGACCCGGACGACCAGCCGCTGCGGGAGCTGATTTAGCGTAAGACGCCGACAAGTTCCGGTATGGGCTTGCATGAATAGAAACGAACCAGGGGCCGATCGTCTCGGATGCACCGAGTTCCGGCGGCATCTCCGGGAGATCGACCGTCGCACGTTCGTCCGCGCCGGCATGCTGGGTGCGACCGGGCTGGCGATGTCGGATCTCCTGCGCCTGGAGGCCCAGGAGACGAAGCCGGCGTCGCGCGCGAAATCGGTGATCATTCTCTGGATGCGCGGCGGTCCCAGCCAGCATGAGACCTGGGACCCGAAGCCGCAGGCTCCCGCCGAGATCCGCGGCGCCTTCCGCGACATCCCGACGGCGGTCCCCGGCATCCGCATCTGCGAGCTGCTTCCGATGTCAGCCCGCCTGATGAAGAAGTGGTCGATCATCCGCTCGCTGACCCACGAGGATGCGGGCCATTCGTCGGGCGACCAGCTCTGCTTCACCGGATACCCCGCGGGGGCGAACCCGGAGCACAACATCGCGCCCAGCTGCGGCTCGATCGTATCGCGCCAGCTCGGGAACTCGAACCCCAGGCTCCCCGCCTACGTCATGATCCCCAGCCTGGTCCCCGGCGCCGACGCCGGGTGGCTGGGACCCGCCTACCGTCCTTTCGAGACCCAGGCCGATCCCGCGCGCGAGGGGCCCTTCAGCGTCCCGAACCTCCAGGCCCCCCAGGCGCTCTCCGTCTCGCGGCTCGACGACCGCAAGTCGCTGCTGTCGAACTTCGACGGCCTGCGCCGATCGATGGACCAGAGCGGCCAGATGGACGCGATGGACGAGTTCAACAAGCGCGCGT
>DASQOM010000063.1:0-8726 GCA_035644495.1 Planctomycetota bacterium
GCGACCATCGAGACCTATACCGAGGCGATCCGGGCGATCGTCGAACGGGGGGGCACCGTCGTCCGGATGGGCGATCCCACGATGCCGCCCCTGCGGCCCAGCGAGGGCGTCATCGATTATGCCCACTCGGACTTCAAGTCGGAAAACGCGGACGTTCTTCTTCTAAGCGGGACGCGCTTCTTCGTGGGAACCAACTCGGGCCTCTCCGTCGTCCCCGGAATCTATGGGGTGCCCTGCGTGCTCACCAATTGGGTGCCGATCGGGATCCCCAACTGGTTCGGCCGGGATCTCGTGATCCCGAAACTCCTCCGGCGCAAAGCTTCCGGAGAATACGTCCGGCTCGATGAGATGCTCGGCACACGCCTGGGATACATCCAGAATCCGCAGGACTTGCCTGAAAGCCTGGAGTTCGTCGACAACACCCCGCAGGAGCTGAAGGCGCAGGTCGAGCAGATGCTCGCCGAACTGGAGGGCGAGGACAGCCGGCTCCGGGACCCGGCGCTTGAGGAGGCGTACTTCGCGCTGGCCGTGCGACTCGGCAGCTATCGTGGCAGCCGGATCGGGACGGCGTTCATGCGCAAGCACGGAAGCGCCCTGGGCTTCTCCTGGGCCCCAGCGGCCGGCTCCGACGCGACGACGAGCTCTGGTGTCGGCGAACCCTCGCCCGCGACGCCGGATCCGGAATCGAGGGCCTGATTCGAAGCCTAGAGGCGACACGATGCAACGGATGACCCGCGCGTGTCCCGCCTGCGGATCGTCGCGCTTTGAATCCCTGATCGACCTCGGTCGCGTACCGCGCTCCGGGCTCTTCCGAGCCGATCCGGCCCTCCCCCTCCCCGCCGCGCCGCTCGCCTTCGAGCTCTGCAGAACCTGCGGCCTGGTCCGGATGCAGGGGGACCCGGCGCTGCGCGATTACGCTGAAACCGATCGGGCGACGGCGAGGCAGATCCCCGCCTACGAGAGCGAGCTCGTCGAGAAGTTGTCGTCCTTCGGCGTCGGCCCTGATGATCTCGTCCTTGAGATCGGCTCCAACGACGGATCGTTCCTTGAAGTTCTCCGACGCGCCGGGTTCCGCCGTCTCCTGGGCGTCGAACCCTCCCGCTCCATGGCCACAGCGGGACGCGAGCGCGGCTTCGAGGTGATCAACGACTACTTCGGACCCGCGCTGGTGGAACCGCTCCTCGCCGGCCGCGGTCCCGCGCGGGCCGCCGTCTGTCGCCATACCCTGGAGCACGTGCCCGATCCCCTGGCCTTCGTCGACGCGTTGCGCCGCTGCCTGCACCCACGCGGGAGCATCGCCCTCGTCGAGGTGCCGGACGGATCGGTCATTCCCGAGCGCCTGCACATCGACGAACTCTGGGACGAACACCTGTACTGTTTCAGCCCGACCAACCTTGCCGGCCTGATCGAACGCGCGGGGCTGCTCCCGCATTCGGTCGAGACTCGGCCTCACCTCGACACCCGCAATCTGCTGAGCTGGTGCGGCCCGACCGAGACGCGGAAAGCGGCCCGCCGGGACGGCAGCGCCGGCCCGTGGCGGACCCTCGGAGCCGCATGGGCGAAGGTCCGGGAAAACCTGATCGACGCCGTGCGCTCGGGGCCCCGCCCGCTCTATCTCCTCGGTGCGTCCCATCGGCAGTCCAACTTCGCCAACTACGCCGGGCTGGGCCCGCTCGTGGAGCATTTCATCGACGACGACGCCGCAAAAGTGGGCCTCTTCCCGCCCGTCGCAGGCAGCGCGGCGTCGGTGCTCTCGACGGCCCAGTTCGAAGCGAAAGCCCGGGCCGGCACTGTGCTGCTGACGGCGTTCGGCTATCCGGAGTGGACCGACCGGATCTGCGGCCACGCGGCCCGGCAGGGCCTGCGAACGATCGATCCCCGCGCCCTCGCGAAACTCTAAGAGGACAGGAGGCCACAGTGTCGGACACGAAGGAACCGCAGTACCAGCCGCTCGTGGATCTCAAGCGCGCGCGCGGACTCACCCGGCTGGGCCTCATGAACAATCAGGTTTGGCAGGATGATCCCAAGCGGCTGCTTTTTACTCTGTCCCGCTACAAGTTCGTCGCCAAGCTCTTCAGCGGCCGCAAACGGGTGCTCGAGGCGGGCTGCGGCGACGCGTTCTGCTCGCGGATCGTCAAGCAGGAGGTTCAGCACCTGACCGTCGTGGACTTCGATCCCGTCTTCATCGAAGACGTCCGCGAGCGCGCGGATCCCGCCTGGCCGATCGAGGCGAAGGTCCACGACCTCCTCGCGGGACCCGTCGAGGGTCGCTTCGACGGCATCTACAGCATCGACGTGCTGGAGCACATCCCTTCACGCGAGGAAGACCGATTCGTCTCGAATCTGGTCGCATCGCTCGAACCCGAAGGAGCGCTGATCGCAGGCATGCCTTCCCTGGAGTCCCAGGCCCACGCGTCGCCTCAGAGCAAGGAGGGGCACGTCAACTGCAAAACCGGTCGCGATCTGAAGAACTTCATGGAGCGCCATTTCCACAACGTCTTCCTGTTTTCCATGAACGACGAGGTGGTCCACACGGGCTACTTCCCGATGGCGCACTACCTGCTTGCGGTCTGTACCCTTCCGCGCAAGGGGAGTCCATGATTCCGAGCCTGGTTGTCGGAGCGGATGGACTCATCGGCGGAGCGCTCCTGCGGGAACTTCGAGCGCAAGGTTCCCGAGTCCTGGGGACAACGCGCCGCCATGGAGGGTCGTCGCGCCTCGACCTGGCGGAGCGACCCGAGGCCTTTCTCGAAGATCCGGCGCTGCAGGAGCTCCGCAGGCAAGGCCCCTGGACCGCTTTTTTGGCGGCCGGCATCACCCGCTTCGCTCCCTGCACGGAAGATCCCGTCGGCACCCGGCGGATCAACGTGACGAACCTCGTCGTCCTGGCGAAGGCGCTCGTGAGCGCCGGAGCCTTCCTGGTCTATCTCTCCAGCAGCGCCATCTTCTCGGACGGCCCCGTCGCCCCCGACGAACTAACGTCGCCTTCCCCGACGTCCGAGTATGGCCGCCAGAAAGCGGACGCCGAAAGAGGCCTGCTCGACCTGGAGGGGGGCGTCGCCGTAGTGCGGTTGACCAAAGTCGTCTCCGCCACGGGCCGCATCGGCGACTGGATGGAGACGCTCCGGAGCGGGGGCGCGGTGGAGGCTGCGGAAGACATCCGCGTCGCGCCGCTGTCGCTGCCCTTCACGGTTCGGTGCCTGATCGCCGTCGCCCGGGCCGGCCGCCCCGGCATCTACCACCTCTCCGGAAGCGCCCCCATCACTTATTTCGAATTCGCCGGGCGCCTGGCGGCCTCGCTCGGCGCCGATCCCGCGAGGGTCCTTCGCGGGACCACGGGATTTCAGGCGTCCTCTGCTCCGGTTCTAGACATTCAGGACTCGACGAGGTACGATTTTCTTCCCACGCAGCCGGTCGATGCGGTGCTGAGGGACCTGGCCGGCGACGCGGACCTGTAGGTAGGGAGGACGGTGTCATGGAATTGACGGATAAGTCTGCCCGCATTCTCGCCGAGATCGCGGAACAGACAAACGGTCCGCGGAAGATCGCGTTCGTTTCAGGAAATTTCAACGTCGTTCATCCGGGGCACCTCCGCCTCCTCCAACTCGCGGCGGAATGCGGAGACTTCCTGGTGGTCGGCGTGAACGCCGATTCCCAGCCCTCCGTCACCGTTCCGGCCCACATGCGTCTCGAAGGAGTCCGCGCGATCAGCATCGTGGACTACTCCTTCCTTCTTGAGGAGCCTCCGGCCGCGTTCATCCGCCGGCTGCGCCCCGCGGTCGTGCTGAAGGGCAAGGAGTTCGAAACGCAGGACAACGCCGAACGGAAGGAGGTCGAGAGCTATGGAGGCGCGCTCGTGTTCGGGTCCGGCGAGGTCCGTTTCTCGTCGCTGGACCTGCTCCGGCGCGAATTCTTCCAGGTCGAGGCCTCGACCATCCACAAACCGTCTGAATACCTGGCGCGCCACGGCTTCGATTTCGGCGACTTGATCAAGGTGGTCAAGCGCTTCACCGACCTCCGCGTCGTCGTGATCGGCGACATCATTGTCGACGAGTATATCGATTGCACCCCTTTGGGAATGTCCCGGGAGGATCCGACCCTCGTCGTCACGCCCCTCCAGACGAAGCGCTTCGTCGGCGGAGCCGGAATCGTCGCGGCGCACGCGGCGGGGCTGGGCGCCCAGGTCCGTTATTTCGGAGTCGTCGGCCGCGATTCGATGGCGGACTTCGCCCGGAACGAACTCGACGTCTCGAAGGTGAAGGCCACGTTCATCGTGGATGACAGTCGGCCGACGACGCTCAAGCAGCGCTATCGCGCGCAGGAGCGGACGCTCCTGAGGATCAGTCATCTGCGCGAGCGAAGCATCGGGATCCGGCACTGCGACGCGCTGGCCCGGGACGTCGAGTCCGTGCTGGACGGCACGGACCTGGTGATCTTCTCCGACTTCAACTACGGCTGCCTTCCGCAGAAGCTCGTGGACCGCATCTCCGAAAGCTGCGCCCGTCGAGGCGTGGCGATGACGGCGGACAGCCAGACGTCCTCCCAGATCGGCGACGTCACGCGGTTCAAGGGCATGCGCCTCATCACCCCCACGGAACACGAAGCGCGCGTCGCCCTGCACGACAGCGAGTCCGGCCTCGTGGTGCTGACCAGCAAGCTCTGCGAGACCGCGCGCGCGGATCACGTCTTTCTCAAGCTCGGCGCCGAAGGCCTGCTGATCTTCGGGCGTGAGAAGCGATCCGAGGAGTTCGTCGCCGACCAGCTGCCCGCGTTTAATACCGCCCCCCGGGACGTGGCGGGCGCGGGAGACTCTCTTCTGACCTGCTCCTCGCTGGCGCTCGCGGCCGACGCCGATTTCTGGCAAAGCGCCTACCTGGGGTCGCTCGCCGCGGCCTGGCAGGTGGGCCGCATCGGGAACTCGCCGCTCTCCGCGGATCAGATTCTCGAGGAACTCCAGCTGTGAAGGCTCTGCTCCTGGCGGCGGGGCTGGGAACCCGCCTCCGCCCCCTGACGGACCGGACGCCGAAGTGTCTAGTGCCCGTCCTGGGAAAGCCGCTACTCGAGTACTGGTTGGACGCGCTGCTGAGCGGCGGCATCTCCCACGTGCTCGTCAATACGCACCATCTCTCGGACCAGGTCGAGGCCTTCCGCAAAGCGTCGCGCTGGCGCGATCGCGTACATCTGGTCTACGAGGCGGAGCTGCTCGGAACCGGCGGGACCATCTTGGCGAATCGGGCCTTCTTCGGCCGCGCCGCGTTCATGGTGGTGCATGCGGACAACCTCTCCCGCTTTTCCACGGCCGCCTTTCTGGACGCGCACGAACACAGGCCCCGCGGCGCGGCGATGACCATGATGACCTTCGACACCGACGTACCCGAAAGCTGCGGGATCGTGGAATCGAACGCCGTGGGACTCGTCGTCGGCTATCACGAGAAGGTCCGGAACCTGCCCGCGTCCTGCGGTCGACGCGCCAATGCCGCCGTCTATATTTTCGAGCCCGAAGCGATGGCCTTGATCGCCTCCATCGAACGCCCCTTCGTCGATCTGAGCACCGAAATCATTCCCCGCCTGATGGGACGGATTGCGACTTTCCACAACGACGATTATCACCGCGACATCGGCACCCCCGAGGGACTGCGCCGCGCGGAAGCGGAGTACGCGCGACGTGCGACTTGAGACGCTCCGCTGCTACGTCCAGGCGCGCGGATCGTCGGCCTGGGCGCGCGTCCGCGAGATCGGTTTCCTGAAGGCGGCCGCGCGGCTGGGCGTCCATCTGGGCTCCCTGCTTCTGGGCCTGCTCCTGGCCCCTTTGGGCCTGGTTCTCCACCTCGCGGGATTTCGGCGCCTCACCTTCATCACCGCGCGCGTCGGGCATCTGGCGGCGGAACCGGATTGCTTCCTCAAGGCCCGTGCCCTGGGCGAGCTGCCCGAGCGACGCTGGTTTTACCTGGCACCCGCAGATCGGGTCACCAATGCCTCGCTCGGGTCGTATTGGAGCGCCCTCATTCCCACCCTCCGAAACCCGCTCGCCTGCCGCGCCGTCGCGGGAATGAGCGCGCTGGGGCTGTTGCGTCACGATACGACGGACTATGTTCTGGCCTACGACCGCGCCGCGCAGATCTACAGGATCCAGAAGTCCTGGGGAAATCGCCCGCCCCTGCTTTCCTTGACGCCCGAGGACGCCGCCTGGGGAGCCGAGTCGCTCCGTGCCCTGGGCCTGCCGCCGAGAGCCTGGTTCGTCTGCGTTCACGCAAGGGAGGGCGGCTTCGCTCCTCACGACGAAGCCGTCCAGCGATACCGGAATTCCGACATTTTGTCCCGGCTTCCGGCTCTCCGGGAGATCGTCGCCCGGGGCGGCTGGTGCATTCGAATGGGCGGCGCGAATGTACCCCCGCTCCCCGAGGCCCCGGGAGTCGTGGATTACGCACACCATCCTCTTCGCTCCGAACGCCTCGACGTGGTGCTCTGCGCGCAGGCGCGCTTCTTTCTCGGAGACAGCTCGGGGCTGGCGCTCGTGAGCTCCGCCTTCGGCCGACCCAGTCTGCTGGTGAACATGGTCCCGTTCGCCGCGCTCGGTGTGCTACCCTTCGATTTGAGCATTCCCAAGCTCTACCGGCACCGGCGCGAGGGCCGGCTGCTGCGCTTCGACGAAATCCTTGGAACGCCGGCGGCCAGCTATCGTTTCGCCGAGCAGTTCGAGCGCGCGGGAATAGAGCTCGTGGAGAATTCGCCCGAGGAGATCCGCGAGGCCGCCCTGGAACTGCTCGATCGACCGGAGGGTCTCTGGACGGCGTGCCCGGAAGACGAAAGGCTCCAGCGCCGTTATTTCTCGCTCCAGGGGCCCCGGGACTACGGATTCGGAGCAGCCTCGCGCGTGGGCGCCGCCTTCCTCCGCAAATACCGTCATTTGCTTCCCCCCGACGACGCGATCTCCCTCGAAGCCGCCGGCTGCGAGGAATCGCGGCAGTGAGTTCCCTCTCGCGCCTGGCTTCACGAATCGCCGAAGTGTTCGCCCAGGGTGGCTTGGGAGCCCTGATCGGGAAAGGGTACGCCCGACTCCAGTGGCGTCGCGTCGGAGTTCCTCTGTTCCAGCCGGAACCGGCCGCCGAAGCGGCCTTCGTCTATGGCCGCTGGCTTCAGAGGCACGCTCCCCGGTCCGGGCAACTGCTGGCTCTGGCCGAGGATTGCGGTGCGCTCCCGAATCGGCCGAAGATTTCCCTTGTGGCCGCCGTTCCGGACGCCGACGGCGACGCGTGGCGGTCCATCCTGGACTCATTGATCGCCCAGGCGTATCCCGAGTGGGAATTCTGCGTCCTCGCCGCCGCGCCGGAGTCTCCGGGAGCCTTGCGGGATGTCTCCGAAAAGGACGCCCGCGTCCGCCCCCTGGCCTTTCCAAAATCGCGAAGTGCCGTGGAGGCTGCAAATGCGGCCTTGAAGGCCGCCACGGGAGACTTCGTCGGATGGATCGACCCGGGCGACCGTCTCTATCCCGACGCCCTCGCCCACATCGCCCGCGCGATCAGCGCGGACCCTTCTGCGGACCTGCTCTACACGGACGAGGATCGGATTGCACCCTCCGGCGAGCGCGTCGAGCCCTTCTTCAAGCCCGACTGGTCGCCGACCCTTCTGGATTCCCTGAACTACGTCGGCCGCTTCGCCGTGCTGCGCCGTCGGCTCGCCATAGCCGACGGTGGCTTCCGCGAAGGAAGCGACGGAAGTCCGGAGGACGACTGGCTTCACCGGGCCTCCGCACAAGCCCGCCGGATCGCGCATATCCCCAGGATCCTGTATGGGAAACGTCTCCGGCCCGCTCCGGCCACCCCGGTGACTCCGAAGCCGTCCCGGGACATCCGGACCGATCCCGTTCCACGGGTGTCCATCATCATTCCGACCTGCGGCGACCCGCGCCTGCTGGGGCCCTGCCTGGAGGGCGTTGAGCGGACGCCGAGGAGTTCCGAGATCGAAGTCATCCTGCTCGACAACGGCGACGGAGATCTCCGGAGCCGGCTGGAGCACGGCCTGGACAAGCTGCGCCATGAGATCGTCAAGGACGCGCGCGCCTTCAACTTCTCCGAGTTCAACAACGAAGGGGCGTCCCGCGCGTCTGGAGAACTCCTGCTGTTCCTGAACGACGACACGGCGCCCGTGAATCCGGAGTGGCTCGACGCGCTGCGGGAACTCGCCTGGAGGCCGGAGGTGGGCGCCGTCGGGGCGAAACTCCTCTACCCGGACGGAACCCTTCAGCATGCGGGCATGGTCCTGGGAGTCGGGGGACCCGTGGGGCACGTGTTCCGCGGCCTGCCCGGCGACGCGCCCGGCCATGGAGGGCTCGCGGGGGTCACGCGGGACGTCAGCGCCGTCACCGGAGCCTGCCTCATGATGCGCCGGGAACTGTTCCGCGAGCTCGGAGGCTGGGATCCCGCGTTCCGCCTGGATTTCGGAGACGCCGACCTCTGCCTGCGCGCGCGCGCCCGAGGATATCGCGTCGTGTGGACGCCCCGGGCCGTCCTCACCCACCGGGAATCGGCGACGCGCGGGCGCGTCCATTCCGCGGAGGACTCCCTGAAATTCTTCAAACGATGGGGCGAAGCCGTCCGAGCCGGAGATCCCTACTACAATCCGAATTTATCGCGCACGATGCCCGGCTACGGCCTGGATCTCTGAAAGGGGCCGGTGAAGGGCGGCTGCGGATGGCGGAGAGGGAGGGATTCGAACCCTCGGTACAG
>DASQOM010000064.1:0-90144 GCA_035644495.1 Planctomycetota bacterium
GTCGCCCATGATTCGCCCTCCTCGATCTTCTCCCGCAAACGCCGGAATCTTCCGCAGTATTCCGGCGGACGCTCCGGCGCAGTCCCGCGGATTGTCAACGACTGATGAATATGTGCGTCACAAGAGTTGTTATTCGGCGCATTTCGCCTCTCAGGGGTCTACCATATGGGTGTGACCGCCGTGACGGAAGCCTGCCTCGCTCAACGCCGGTCCATCTTCACGGCCGCGTCCCACAAGGTCCGGGCCGAAAACTTCGAAGACTACTGGGCCTACACCCAGGACCATGACGGCGAGATTCTCGAGGGCGAGAAGGACTTGGTCAAGAAGAAGAGCCTGCTCGCGAGCTACACGGACAACCCCGTCCGCTCCAAAAAGCCGCTCCCCGACCCCGAGGTCTTCTACCGCAACTACGTCACGATGCAGGACGATCCGGCCAAGTTCGACCGGAAGACCCTCCTGCTGACCTTCCTCTACAAGTTCGCGCGCCACGAGTGGGTCGGCATCTGCGCCGCGTGGGACGGCATTCCGACGATGGCCCAGGCGAAGCTGACGACGGACAAGATCAGCCGCTACCACCTCTGCGAGGAGTTCTGCCACGTCCGCCTTTTCCACGAGATGTTCCGGACCCTCCAGCTCGACCGCGTGGAATGGGTGCCCCTGGGGAAGTGGATGGGCCGCGTCTACAAGATCTTCCCGTACTTCCCCGAGTCGGTGATGTCGCCGCCGGCCTTCGTGAGCGAACTCATGGGATTGACGCTCTATCTCCACATCGACCGGCTCCTCAACGGGATCTTCGACGACGAGCCCGACGCCCGCGAGCGGGTGCGCGCGCTGCTGCACGAGATCATCGCGGACGAGATGGCCCACGTCGGCCAGCGCCGGAACTTCATGGGGCCGCTGGGGCTGCAGGTCGCGCAGTGGATGGTCGAGCCGATGTACCGGCTGTTCTTCCAGGACATTCCGGAGGCGAAGCTGCTCTTCGACATCGACCGGATGATCGCGGACGGGAAGGCCTTCAACTACAGCACGATCCCCGCGCCGATCTTCGGCCGCAGCTGGGTCCCCTCCTACTGCGAAGCGCCCGAAGCCTCCTGAGTTTTTTTGTCCGATTTATATTGATAGTTACTAAATACAGTTGATAGTATATAAATACAAATGAGTCCCCGAGCTTACGACCGGACGCTGAGGAAGGCCGCCGCCGAAGAGGCGAAGCGGCGCATTGCCGAGGCTGCGGCCGGGCTGCACGCCCAGCACGGCAGCCGGGGCACGAGCCATGCCATGATCGCGAAGGCCGCCGGCGTCTCGCTCCCGACCGTCTACAAATACTTCCCCACGCCGAACGACCTCATCCCTGCCTGCACCGGCGCGGCGGCCGCGAAAGCGCCCGTCGCCCTCGACGCCTCCGTCTTCGACGGGCTTCCCCGCGTCCCCGACCGCGTCCGGGCCCTCGCCCGCGCCGTCTTCCGGCTCCACCAGTACTTCGCCCCCTGGCTCCGGTGGACCGACGCGGACGCCGAATCCCTCCCCGCCCTTCGCGAGTTCCTGGACGGCGGACGCCGGCACCGGCGGGACCTCCTGCGCCGGGCCCTCGCGCCGCGCGGCGCCCGGCCGCCGGCGGAGCCGCTGGTCCTCGTCGCCCATGTCCTTCTCGAACATCCCTCGTGGAAGACCCTGACCGCGACGGGAAAATCGTCGGATCAGGCGGCGGCCGTCGTGGCCGACGCCGTCAACGCCTTAGTCCGTTCCCATCGTTGAGAGGAGTTCCCATGACCCTGACTCCCGGCACCCGCGTCGACGAGGTCGCCGACGGCATCTACCGCCTCTGCACGCAAAGCGACGTGGTCCCCGGCGGCTTCACGTTCAACCAGTTCCTGATCCTCGATGACGAGCCGCTGCTGTTCCACACCGGCCTGCGCGCGATGTTTCCCGTCGTGAAGGAGGCGATCGCGACGGTGATGCCCCTTGAGAAACTCCGCTACATCGCCTTCTCCCACGTCGAGGCCGACGAGTGCGGCGCCCTGAACCAGCTCCTGGCCGCCGCCCCCCTCGCGGTCCCCGTCTGCAGCCGCACCGCCGCGATGGTCTCCGTCAACGACCTCGCCGACCGCCCTCCGAAGGCGATGACCGACGGCGAGACGCTGCGGCTCGGCCGCCATGCCGTCCAGTGGCACGACACGCCGCACCTGCCGCACTCGTGGGAGTCGGGGCTGATGACCGAGACGACGACGAAGACCTTCCTCTGCGGCGATCTGTTCACGCACGCGGGGGCGACGCCGCCGCCCGTGACCGAGTCGGACGTCCTGGGGCCGAGCGAGGCGCTGCGCGGGGCGATGAACTATTATTCCCAGGCGGGGGATGCGGCGGCCATGGTGCGAAGGCTGGCGGCCCTCAAGCCACGGACGCTCGCGCTCATGCACGGCAGCTCGTGGAAGGGCGACGGCGGAATGCTTCTGAATGCGCTCGCGGACAAGCTCGCGCCGACGGCCTAGCGGCCTGCGTCCTCTTCCAGGTGGAAGCGATGCAGGATCCGGTGGACGATCGGCGTGGTGAGGATGCCGATCGTCGTCAGGAACGCGACGCCGCTGAAGATCGCATAGCCGCTCGCGAACAGCTTTCCGGCCACGGACTTCATGGGGTCGACGGGCCCCATCCCGGTCAGGATGAAGGAGGCATTGAGGAGGGAGTCCACCCAGTCCAGGTGCCCGAACACGTGGTAGCCGACGATTCCGATCGACAGCGATCCGATGCCGACCAGGGCAGCCATCGCGGCATACTGGACCTGCCGAGTGATGAAGTTCTGCCGGGGGAGCAGGGGCGCGCGGCGTGCCTCGAGTTTCATGGCGTTTCTCCGATGAGCGGGACCATTTTTATACGTCCGCGCTGCGGAATGCAAAGGCGCGGGTAACAGCAGTTATGCTCGCGCTGGTCGCGGTCCTGCTCCTGGCCGCCGGTCCCGACGATCCCCTGCCCGGCACGCAGCCGCTCCGGGAGGAGCGCGACCTCGCCGACCTCATGATGGACGGCCTGCACCAATGGGCCGATCGGAAGCTCGTCGAGTCGACGGCAGCTCGCGCGCGGTATTGGACGCTGGATCCGTCCTCCCGCGACGCGTACGAGAAGTCCGTCGCCGCGAACCGCGCGCGCTTCCTCCGGATCATCGGCGCCGTCGATCCCCGCGTCGCGCCGCGCCTGGAGCGGTTCGGAGACGACGCCGCCCCCGCGCTCGTGGCCGAGACGCCGCGCTACCGGATCTGGCAGGTGCGCTGGCCGGTGCTCGACGGGGTCACCGGCGAAGGGCTCTTCATCGAGCCGAGGGAGGTCCCGACCGCCTGGGTGGTGGCGTTGCCCGATGCCGACGAGACTCCCGAGCAGGCCGTCGGCCTGAGGGGATGGGGTTATTCCTTCGCGCGGCGCCTTGCGGATGCGGGCGCGGCGGTCCTGGTCCCCGTCCTCCTCAGCCGCGATTTCGAGTTCTCGGGCCATCCCCAGGTCGCGATGACCAGCCAGTCGCATCGCGAATGGATCTATCGCCAGGCCTTCCATCTGGGCCGGCATGTGATCGGATACGAGGTGCAGAAGGTGCTGGCTGCCGTGGATTACTTCAAGTCCGTCGGGGCGGCCAGGATCGGGGTCGTCGGCGTGGGCGAAGGCGGGCTGATCGCGTTCTACGCCGCGGCCGCGGATCCCCGCATCGCCGCCGCCCTGGTGACGGGCTATTTCGCGCCCCGCGAGGAGACCTGGAAAGAACCTCTCTATAGAAACGTCTGGGCGCTGCTCCGGGAGTTCGGCGACGCGGAGCTTGCGACGCTCGTCGCGCCCCGTGCGCTCCTGATCGAGGCGGACCGGTATCCCGAGGTCGCCGCTCCCGGGAAGCCGCCTGAGGGACGACGACCCGGCGCGGCGGCGGGCCGGCTGACGGCTCCCTCCTGGACGGCGGTGAAGGCGGAATTCGACCGGATCGACACCCTTCTGCCCGCCGGCTTTCAGCCCAGGCATCTCTTGCGCGACCTCGGCATCGCGTCGTTGATGAAGGTCCTGGGCATGGAGGAGGAAAAAGGCGTCGTCGAGCCCGTCGTGTTCCGAAAGGGGTTCGACCCGAAGGAGCGCCAGCGGCGTCAGGTTGCGGAGCTCGAGACGCACGTCCAGAATCTCATCCGAGACGGCGACCGCCTCCGCTCGGAGTTCTTCCTGGGGACGACGACCGTCGTGAAGAGCCTGGCTCCCCGGATGGAGCGCTTCCGCACGTTCCGGGTGAAGGAAGGCGATCCCGACCTCTTCGCGCGCGAGGCGGAAAAGTTCCGCACCCTCTTCTGGGAGGAGGGGATGGGGAAGATCGAGGATCCGCTCCCCGATCCGAACCCCCGCAGCCGGAAGATCTACGACCGGGAGAAATGGACCGGCTACGACGTCGTCCTCGACGCGGCGCCGGAATTCTTCGCCTGGGGCGTCCTGCTCGTTCCCAAGGACCTCAAGCCCGGGGAGCGGCGTCCGGTCGTCGTCTGTCAGCACGGGCGGAACGGGCTGCCGAAGGATACGATCGAAGGCGACAGTTGGGCCTATCACGATTTCGCGGCAAAGCTCGCGGACCGCGGCTTCATCGTGTTCTCGCCGCACAACCCGTACCGCGGTGAGGACAAGTACCGTCTCCTGAGCCGGAAGGCGAATGTCCTCAAGGGGTCCTTATTCTCGTTCATCCTCCACCAGCACCGGCAGATCCTGGCCTGGCTGCGGGCGCAGTCGTTCGTCGATCCCGAACGCATCGCCTTCTACGGACTGTCCTACGGCGGCGAGACCGCCATCCGTGTCCCGCCGATCCTCAAGGAATACTGCCTGTCCATCTGCTCCGGCGACTTCAACGATTGGACCCGGAAGGTGGCGGGGACCGACAGCGACATCGGGTTCATGTACTCGATCGAGTGGGAGATGCCCTACTTCAACCTGGGGAACACCTTCAACTACTCGGAGATGGCTGCCCTCATGGTGCCGCGGCCGTTCATGGTCGAGCGGGGGCATCACGACGGCGTCGCGCGCGACGAGTGGGTGGATTCGGAGTACGCCAAGGTCCGCTGGCTCTATGCCCAGCTCGGCCTGGGCGACCGCACCGAGATCGAGCATTACAACGGCGGCCATACGATCAACGGCGACAAGACCTTCGACTTCCTCCGCCGCCACCTGAACTGGCCGGATCAGACGCGGAAGTAGCGCTCCTTCGGCGGCTGGAGGGACGGCAGGCGCCCGGCCGGGAAGCGGAGCTCGTGAAGCCGTCCACCCTTCCAGCCGAAGTCCGCTCGCTCGCACAGGTCGTAGTTCTCCTGGCCCTTCGTCCGGTCCAGGCCCGCTTCCGTGTCGTCGGCCCAGTGGGTCCAGTGGAACTCGAGGATGCCCTCCCCGGCCCGCGACCAGCTCCCCGCCTTGGTCGTCGTCACGCACCCGTTGAAGCCGCCGCGCTGCTCCTCGTGGGTGCAGCTGCCGTCGCCCTCGAGACTGATCGTGCAGTCGAGCTCGTAGTCGTTCGTGCGGTAGCGGCCGGGCGCGAGCTGCGCCAGGTCGGCCCCCGCGGGCGCTGCTTCGGCGAGCCAGGCCGTCGCTTCGCGGAGGCACTGGACGGGGTCGATCGCGTCGGCCTTGACGATCGCCGCGACGAGGTCCTTCGCGTCCTTCCTCCAGGATTCCAGTTCCCCGAGAAGGACGCCGCCGTTGAGGAAGACGACGCGGGCCGAAAGGACGAGGGGCTGTCCGAAGAGGACCCGCGTGTCCTCGGGGGCGTTCATGATCTCGGCGCGCGCAAAGTTCGTCCAGGGCAGCAGCCGCGAGGCCTCTTCGAAGAGTTTCAGGGTCTGCCCCTCCAGGTCGAGACCCAGGACGATGAGCGAGGGAACCGAGACGGCGCTCCGGACTTCCCCCAGCGTCAGCACGCGGATGCTATCGGGCATGGCCCCCCCAGACCCTTATTATCCCCCGTACTATTTCGTTTCCCAAGTCGCAGATGTAATGTCAGACTCCGCCCGGAACGTTTCACCTCGAAGGGAGAGCACCATGGCGAAGACCCTCACCCCCGACTCCATCCTCCAGATCGGGTTCGGATTCTGGGCCTCGAAGACGCTGCTCACGGCCATCGAAATTGGGCTCTTCAGCGAGCTCGCGAAAGGATCGCTGGACGCCGACGGCGTGCGGGAGCGCTTCCAGTTCCATCCGCGCAGCGTCGCCGACTTCCTGGATTGCCTCGTCGCGATGGGCATGCTCGCCCGCAAGGGTAAAAAGTACGTCAACACCCCCCAGACGGCGCTCTTCCTCGACCGGGCCAAACCGTCCTACGTCGGCGGCATCCTCGAGATGTGCAGCCGCCGGCTCTTCAAGTTCTGGCAGGATCTGCCTGAGGCGCTGCGGACCGGGATGCCCCAGAACGAGGCGAAGTCGGGCGTGGGCAGCCCCTTTGATGCGATCTACAAGGACCCCGAGAGCCTCCGCGGCTTCCTCTCCGCCATGACCGGGCTCAGCGTCGGCAGCGGAAGGACGATCGCGAAGAAGTTCCCCTGGAAGAAGTACCACAGCTACATCGACGTCGGCTGCGCCCAGGGCGCGGTGCCGGTCCAGCTGGCCCTGGCGCACAAGCATCTCAGCGGCGCCGGGTACGACCTGCCGGTGGTCGAGCCGGTCTTCGCGGAGTACGTGAAGTCGTTCAAGCTCGAGAGCCGGGTCCGCTTCATCGGCGGCGACTTCTTCAAGGACGCCCTGCCCTCCGCCGACGTGATCGTGATGGGGCACATCCTCCACGACTGGAACCTGGAGGAGAAGAAGATGCTGGTCGACAAGGTCTGCAAGGCGCTGCCCAAGGGCGGCGCGTTCATCGTCTACGACGCGATCATCGACGACCGGCGGAGCCGGAACGCGTTCGGCCTGCTGATGAGCCTGAACATGCTGATCGAGACGCCGGGCGGCTTCGACTATACGGGGGCCGACTGCAAGGGCTGGATGAAGGCCGCCGGCTTCCGCAAGACCAGCGTCGTTCCGCTGATGGGCCCCGACTCGATGGTGATCGGGATCAAGTAGGCCAGGTCATCGGACGGTCGACGCCGACGCCGTCCCTGGTCGTGTCGCCCTTCATCGTTCCCTGCGTCGCCTGGACGCAGATGTAGTAGAGGTCCCCGGTGGAGTTGTTGCGCCACGAGCGCGCGCCGTCGGGGGCGACGCGGACGACCGTTCCCTCGTGGACCTCGAGGATCTCTCCATCGACCTGGAACTGTCCGCGTCCGCCGACGAAGATATAGACCTCCTCATGCTCCTGATGGCGATGGAGGAAGGGAAGCCCCGCTCCGGGCGGCAGGCGTCCCAGCGACACTTCCATCGACGTCATCCCGAGCAGTTCCTTCAGGAAGAGCTTTCCGCGGAACGACCCCCCCTTGGGATGACCGTACACGTGCTGGGCCAGGTCGCGCCATGCGCCGGCGTCGACGGCTGAAAAGTTCTTTCCCGTCCGTGTTTCCATGGAATCCTCCTTCGGCCAAGGTAGATGTCCGGATCCGACGCGTCAAGACGCCGACGACGTCTCCCCCGCTAGCTTCCCGGACCGGGGATACCTCGCTACTAGTGAGAAGTCTGATTTGATTCCCCCCCCGTTTTCACGTTACACTCCACACCCCCCGTCGGCGGGTAGTGCGGCGAGGATAAGTAAGAAGGTAGGTCATGACCATTCGCATCGCCCTCAATCACAAGACGCGCTATCTCTACGAGTCGGACGTGTGGCTCTCGCCCCACGTCATCCGCCTCCATCCCGCGCCGCACTGTCGCACGCCGATCACGAGCTACTCGCTCAAGACGACGCCCAAGGAGCCCTTCGTCAATTGGCAGCAGGACCCGTACAGCAACCGCCTCGCGCGGCTCGTCTTCCCCGAGAAGACCCGCGAGCTGGCCGTCGAGGTGGACCTGGTCGCCGAGATGACGGTGATCAATCCCTTCGACTTCTTCGTGGAGAGCTACGCGGAGCTGTATCCCTTCGCCTACGACGCGGTGCTGACCCGGGAGCTGGCGCCCTATCTCGACGCGGTCCCGGCCGGCCCGAAACTGGCGGCGCTCGTCAAGAAGGTCCGCCCCGCGAAGCTCCGTTCCATCGACTTCCTGGTCGCGCTCAATCAGCGGCTCCAGCAGGACATCCGGTATCTGATCCGCATGGAGCCCGGGGTGCAGTCGCCGGAAGAAACGCTGACGAAGGGCAGCGGCTCCTGCCGCGACAGCGCGTGGCTGCTCGTCCAGCTTCTCCGCCAGTTCGGACTCGCCGCGCGGTTCGTGTCGGGCTACCTCATCCAGCTCGCACCCGACCAGAAGTCGCTCGACGGTCCGAGCGGCGCCGAGAGGGATTTCACCGACCTGCATGCCTGGGCCGAAGCGTATCTTCCCGGCGCGGGCTGGATCGGGATGGACCCCACCTCGGGCCTCCTCGCCGGCGAAGGCCATATCCCCCTCGCGTGCTCCGCGGACCCCGTGTCCGCGGCGGCCATCACCGGCTTCTACTCCACCGACGACGAATCGGTCACCACGTCGGACCTTCCGGCGTCGCGCAACGGCAACGGCAACGGCAACGGCCAGGTCGAGAGCAACTTCGAGGTTTCGATGACCGTGACGCGGGTCCGCGAGGATCCGCGCGTCACGAAGCCCTATACCGAACCCCAGTGGGCCTCCATCGGGTCCCTCGGCCACAAGGTCGACGCGGACCTCGTCCAGGGCGACGTCCGCCTCACGATGGGCGGCGAGCCCACGTTCGTGTCGATCGACGACGTCGACAGCCCCGAGTGGAACACGGCCGCCTTCGGTCCGATGAAGTACGCGCGCGCCGACATCCTGGTGCGCCGCCTGCGCGATCGCTTCGCGCCCGGCGGCTTCCTGCATCACGGCCAGGGCAAGTGGTATCCCGGGGAGTCCCTGCCGCGCTGGGCGCTCGGTCTCTTCTGGCGCCGCGACGGAATGCCGATCTGGAAGAATCCCGCCCTCGTCGCCGATGAGACGAAGCCCGGGGGTCACACGGAAGCCGACGCCCTCCGCTTCCTCCGACGCCTCGCGGAGCTCCTGGGCGTGACGGAGGAGCACGCGATCCCCGGCTACGAGGACGCGTGGTACTACCTGTGGAAGGAGCGGCGGCTGCCCGTCAACGTCGACCCGCACGACAGCAAGCTCCAGGATCCGGAGGAGCGCGCGCGCCTCGCGAAGGTCTTCGAGCAGGGTCTCGACAAGGCGGTCGGGTACGTGCTGCCGCTGAAGCGGGACCACTATTCGGACGGCAGCCGCGACTGGGTGAGCGGCGCGTGGTTCCACCGGTCCGAGCGGATGTATCTCGTGCCGGGCGACTCCCCGATGGGCTACCGCCTCGCGCTCGATTCGCTGCCCTGGGTGAAGCCGTCGGACCATCCGCAGATGATCGAGCCTGATCCGATGTCGCCGCGCGCGCCGCTGCCCGATCCGGTCGCGCTCGCGCGCCAGCGGCATCTGCGCGGCGCCGCCGCTCCGGTCCCCGGCCGGGGGGCGGAGCCCAGCCTCGAAACCGGACTGAAGGATCCCTCGGAGCGGCGTCCCGCCGCCGGGGAGTCCGCGTCCTGGATCATCCGCACCGCCCTCTGCGCCGAGACGCGCGGCGGAGTCCTCCGCCTCTTCGTCCCGCCCGCGCGGGATCTCGAGGACTATATCGACCTCGTCGGCGCGATCGAGGAGACGTCGGCAGAGCTCGGCATCCCGGTTCTCGTCGAAGGCTACTCGCCCCCCTATGATCCGCGCTTGCGGACCATCAAGGTCACGCCCGATCCGGGCGTCATCGAGGTGAACACGGATCCGGCGACGGGCTGGGACGAGCTGGTGGGAAACACCGAAGCGCTCTACGAGGAGGCCCGGCAGTCGCGGCTGGTCGCCGAGAAGTTCATGCTCGACGGCCGCCACACCGGCACCGGCGGCGGGAACCATATCGTGCTCGGCGGGGCGACGCCCTCCGACTCGCCGCTGCTCCGCCGCCCCGACCTCCTGAAGAGCCTGATCGGGTACTGGCACAACCATCCCGCGCTGTCCTATCTCTTCAGCGGACAGTTCATCGGCGCGACGAGCCAGGCGCCGCGCGTCGACGAGGCCCGCAACGACCAGGTCTATGAGCTCGACATCGCCTTCGGCCAGGTGCCGGAGAACGCGCAGACGCCGCCGTGGCTCGTCGACCGCATTTTCCGGAACCTGCTGATCGATGCGACCGGCAACACGCACCGCACCGAGTTCTGCATCGACAAGATGTACGCGCCGGAGTCCGCGACGGGCCGGCTCGGCCTCCTCGAGATGCGGGCCTTCGAGATGCCGCCGCACGCGCGGATGAGCCTGACGCAGCACCTGCTGCTGCGCGGCCTCGTCGCGAAATTCTGGAAGACGCCGTATCGCCGGCCCCTGGTCCGCTGGCGGACGGAGGTCCACGACCGCTTCCTGCTGCCGCACTTCGTGCGCGAGGATCTCCACGACGTCCTGACCGACCTCGACGAGGCCGGATACCGCTTCGACCCCGAGTGGTTCTCGCCTCACTTCGAGTTCCGCTTCCCGCGCTACGGCTCGATCGATCACCGCGGCGTGGAGCTGGAGCTGCGGCAGGCCATCGAGCCCTGGAACGTCATGGGCGAGGAGCCGGGCGCCGGCGGCACCGTCCGCTACGTCGATTCCTCGGTGGAGCGCCTCCAGGTGCTCGTCGACGGGATGGTGGATCCGCGCCACGTGGTGACGTGCAACGGCCGCCCGGTGCCGCTGCATCCGACGGGCACCAACGGCCAGTTCGTCTCGGGGATACGCTACCGCGCGTGGCAGCCGCCCAGTTGCCTCCACCCGACCATCGGCGTACACTGTCCCCTGGTGTTCGACATCGTGGATACCTGGACGGGACGGTCGATCGGGGGCTGCACCTACCATGTGGCCCACCCGGGCGGCCGCAGCTACGACCGCTTCCCCGTCAACGCCTTCGAGGCGGAGAGCCGCCGCGTCGCCCGCTTCTTCAAATCGGGCCACACGCCCGGCCCGATGACGGTCGGCGAGGAGCGCATCAGCCGCGAGTTCCCCTTCACGCTCGATCTGCGGAGGCCGGAGGGCGGTCCCGGCTCATGACCGACCCCGCCGCGGAACCGTCCCAGAACGCGCTGCCGCCGGCGGTCGGGGACTCGGGATTCGCGCGGGGGTATGCCGGCCGGCCCGACGCCGTCGACGAGATGATCGACGCGGACGGCTCGCTGCGTCCGCACTGGCGGACCTTCATCAGCCTGCTCGACGAGCTGGGACCCGACGAGCTGCTTTGCCGTTGGGACCAGGCGCGCAGCTTGATCCACGAAAACGGGATCACCCACAACGTCTACGGGGATCCGCACGGGCTGGACCGTCCGTGGAGCCTGGACTTCATCCCGCTGCTCCTCGCGGCGGAGGAATGGGACCGCGTGTCCGCCGGCCTCTCCCAGCGGGCGCGCCTCTTCGACCGCCTCCTGGCCGACCTGTATGGTCCGGCCGACGTGATCTCGTCCGGCCTGCTCCCGCCCGAGCTGGTCTACGCGAACCCGGGATTCCTCCGGCCCTGCCACGGGATGAAACCGCCGTCCGGCCGCTGGCTGCACCTCTATGCCGCGGACCTCGTGCGCACCCGCGGCGGCGGCTTCGAGGTCCTGAGCGACCGCACCCAGGCGCCGTCGGGCGCGGGCTATACGCTTGAAAACCGCATCGTCCTTTCCCGCGTCCTGCCGTCGGTGTTCCGCCGCTGCAACGTGCGGCGGCTCGCCCCGTTCTTCTCGACACTCCGCAATTCCCTCGCGGAGCTGGCGCCGTCCCACCGCCCAAACCCGCGCGTCGTGCTCCTCACGCCCGGACCCTATAATGAGACCTACTTCGAGCACGTCTACCTGTCGCGCTACCTGGGCTACACGCTGGTCCAGGGGAACGACCTGACCGTGCGCGACGCCCGGGTCTTCCTGAAGACGCTCAGCGGGCTGCATCCCGTCGACGTGATCCTGCGCCGCGTCGACGACGACTTCTGCGATCCTCTGGAGCTCTACCCGAACTCGTTCCTCGGCGTGCCGGGCCTGATCCAGGCCGCGCGGGAGGGGAACGTCGCGATCGCGAACGCGCTCGGCAGCGGCGTGCTCCAGGGCCCGGGGTTCCTCCCGTTCCTTCCCTCGCTGTGTCGCCGTCTCCTCGGCGAGGAGCTGAAGCTTCCGTCGGTGCAGACCTGGTGGTGCGGCGACCCGTCCTCGCGCGCGTTCGTGCTCGACCAGCTTCCGAATCTGGTCCTCAAGCCGGCCCTGCCGACGACGGGGACGGACCCGGTGTTCGGGCGCGATCTTTCGAGCGGCGAGCTCGAGGAACTCGCGGCCCGGGTTCGCGCGAAGCCGCACGAATACGTCGCGCAGGAGCAATCCATGGCCTGCACCGCCCCGGCGCTCGGCGACGAGGGCATCTCGCCGCGCCGCTTCGCGGTCCGCGCGCACCTGGCGATCCAGGGAGACGGATATGCGGTGATGCCCGGCGGGCTCACGCGCATTCCGTGGTCGTCCGAATCGCTGATCGTCTCCATGCAGAAGGGCGGCGGCAGCAAGGATACCTGGATCCTCGCCGACCAGCCGGTGCAGGAGGCGACGCTGCTGGCGTCGTCGCTCCAGCCCGTCGCGCTCAGCCGCGGCGGCGGCGACCTGCCCAGCCGGATCGCCGATGACCTCTTCTGGCTCGGCCGCTACGTGCAGCGCGCGGAGTCGACGGTGCGCATCGCGCGCAGCGCGCTCGGCCGCCTGATCGACGTCTCCGGCATCGAGGCGCGCGTCGCCGTCCGCGCCCTCACGCGAGCCCTGGGCGGCGTCAACGGCGGCGAATCCCCGGACCGGGACCTGATCCAGGCCTTCCTGGGCCCGCCGGAATCCTTCGGCCTGCGTTCGACGGCGGCCTCGATCCACCGCCTCGCCCGGCTGCTGCGGGACCGGATCTCGGTCGACGCCTGGCGCATTCTGCAGGGCATCGAGCGCGAGGTGGTGCGCTTCGAGGTCGATCCGGGCGATCCGTGCAGCGGCGTGCTGGACCTCCTCGACGGCCTCGTCGCGAGTTTCTCCGCGTTCGCCGGCATGTCCATCGATTCGATGACCCGCGGCCAGGGCTGGAGATTCCTGGACCTCGGCCACCGGCTCGAGCGCGCGATCTGCGTCGTGCGCCTGCTCCGCGACACGCTGGTCGACACGGCCGAGGAGGAGGGTCCGCTGCTGGAGGCGGTGCTGGAGATCTGCGACAGCTCGATCACGTACCGCCGCCGCTATCTGACCCGTCTGGAGGCGCACGCGCTGGCCGACCTGCTGCTGGCCGACGAGACCAATCCCCGGGCGGTCGCGTACCAGGCGGTGGAGATCCATCGGCATCTCGACGCCCTTCCGCACGAGTCGAACCATCCGCAGCAGCACGCCGACCGCCAGCGGGCGCTGCGGCTGCGGAGCGCGGTCCAGTTGGCGAACCTGACGACCGCCTGCGAGGCGAGCGGCGGGAAACGCCCCGGCCTCGAGGCGCTGCTCCGCGAGATCCTGTGCGAGCTTGCCGGGGTTTCGGACGCGATCGCGAGTCTGTACTTCACGCACGCCGTCGTCCACCGCGGCCTGCGGACGCGGATGCAGGAGCCGGGTGCGTGAGATACGAGATCGTCCACGTCACGGAATACGCCTACGGCGAGCCGGTGCCGCTCTGCCACAACGTGGCGCGGCTGCAGCCCCGCGACACGGAGCGGCAGACCTGCCTGCGGCACGAGCTGACGATCACGCCGTCGCCGGCGCTGCTGCGAAAGCAGTCGGACTTCTTCGGAAACCCTGTCGCCGCGTTCAGCGTGCAGAACCCGCACCTGGTGCTGTCGGTCACCGCCCGCAGCGAAGTGGAAGTGACCCCGGCCTCGGCGCCCTCCGGGCTGTTCCCCATGAGCTGGGAGGAAGCGGTCGGGGTGCTTTCGTCCGGGCGCGACCCGGATGCGCGCATCGCGCGGCAGTACGTCTTCGAATCGCCCCAGATCCGGCACGATCCCGCGCTTGCCGATTACGCGCGCGCCTCGTTCCAGCCGGGTCGGCCGCTCACCGAGGCGCTGCTGGACCTGACGAAGCGCATCCACGAGGAGTTCCAGTTCACGAAGGGCTGCACGTCCGTCGGCACGCCGGTGATGGAGGTGTTCCGCACGCGGCAGGGCGTCTGCCAGGACTTCGCCCATCTCCAGATCGGCTGCCTGCGCTCGATCGGCCTGGCCGCGCGCTACGTCAGCGGGTATATCGTCACCGAGCCGCCGCCCGGCCAGGCGCGGCAGCCCGGCGCCGACGCGTCGCACGCCTGGGTCTCGGCCTATGTGCCCGGCTCGGGATGGCTCGACCTTGACCCCACTCAGGGCCGGATGGCCGACACGGACCATATCACGGTCGCCTGGGCGCGGGACTACGACGACGTCGCACCGCTCAAGGGCATCCTGCTGGGCGGCCAGCAGCAATCGCTGCGCGTCGCCGTCGACGTGGTCCCGCTCTCCGACGGGGACGTTTCAGCAACTTAGCGAATCCGCGGCATTTTCCGTCAAAGCGCACCGCGGCCTTGCCGATAAACAGGTGTCATGCACATCACTCCCCACGAACGCGCGGAAAAAAAGACGGGTGAAATCAGCAGCCGCGTGCTGTCCGCGAACTTCCGCGTGACCCCGGCCATGAGGCAGAAGGTGGACGACCTCGCGGTCTGGCTGGCGGCGGGCGACCGGCGCAAGATCGCCGGCGCGAAGCGGGCGGTGATCGACCTGCTCTGCACCGCGGCCCGGCACCCGGGCGCGGACCGCCTGGTCCCGATGAAGTAGGTCCGCCCTATCGCAGCGGAAGCTGGAAAACGAAGTCGAATTCCATGCTCTCGAGGCGCACGTCGGGCTTCACCGTGATCTGCGCGAGCCGGACCACGTTGCCGTCCGCGTCCTTCGCCTCGACGGGCTCGACCTTGACCGCGGCATCCGGGGTCTGGCCGGCGAGCGGTCCGAGGAACGCCGTCAGCTGCTTCTTCAGGAAGTCCAGGCCCTCCGCACCCGCGGGAAGCTCGTCCATGAGGAACGCGCAAAGCTGGGCGAGGCGGCCCGCCAGCATCTGATACCCGAGCGTCCCCTTCACGAAGAGCTTGCCGGGCGTCGGGCGCCAGGTGTTCACGAGAATGGGGATCATCAGGATGTCGCTGGACATCTTCCCCGAGATCGGGATGAACGCCCCGCGTGAGAGCTCCTGCGAGAGGGTATCGGCGATCTCGACCTCCGTGGGCATCGGAACGGACTGGTTGGCCGTCTTGAAGAACGGCCGCGTCGGCATCCCCGCGAAGCCGCCCGACCTGGGGCCCGAGGCATCGAGGGCGTGTCCGTGCTGGACGATGCTCCGCGCGGTCGCGGCCGCCGCGATCCATACGCCCCGCCCCCAGAGGAAGCTCTCGGGCTTGGCGGGATCGAGCGCCTCGGCATGACCGCCCTTGTCCGCCGTATAGGGCGGACGCTGCACCCAGCGGTTCACCGTCATCGCCGTCCAGCGGGCCCCATCCGATTTCTGGAACGCCACCCAGGCGCCGTGCGCCCCGTCGTGCAGCCGCAGCGGGATGTCCTGCAGCTTCGGCAGCAGCTTAAGCTCCTTGAGGCCGAAGAAGCCGGGCGACGCGGCCGCGAGCATCGGCGCCTGTGCGACCTTGCAGAGGTCGGCGACCTGCGAGAGCGTCGAGAGATCGGCGCCCTGGTGCGAGAAGTCGTAGTCGAGGATGACGAGGCCGAGCGGCGGATTCCGCAGCTCCTTCATCTCAGGATCGAAGACGGCCTCCTTGAACCTCGCGACCAGGTCCTTTTGCGTCGCGGAGACGACGTCGACCTGGATGCCCGGCCCCACGTGGCCCATCAGGAATTTCAGGCCGCGGAACGCCGACTCGACGCGCTGGAACGCGGGATGGTGCAGCGCCGCGTCGGGCGACGCGCCGAGCGCCGCCGGCTCGAAGGCCTTCTCGGTGGAGAACTCCATCTTCGCGCCGTTGACGTCGGCCGCGGGCTTCAGGGCCGCGAGGATCGCATCGCCGTCGGCCGACGGGACGCGGACGGGGTCCTTCGAGGCGAGTCCGAGATCGGCGACGACGACGAATCTCCATCCCATCGGATTCATGCGCGGTCTCCTGTCGTCAATGAAGCGAGATCGGGACGTCGAAGGCGAGATCGGGCAGGCCCCGCAGCACGCCGCCCTGGGGCTTGACGCGGACGCTGACCGCGGGGCGGCCGTCGGAGACCGGGGCGGCGGACGCCGTATAGACGGATCCGGACTCGGTCATGCCCATCAGCTGCAGCGCGGCCGCGATCGTGCGGGCGATGTCGCCGATGCCGTGGGTCATGTCGAGGTGGGCGAGCAGCGAATCCATCGCGGCGGCGATGTGCGAGGCGAAGAACGCGTAGCGCAGCGTCGTCGTCGGCTCGTCCTTGGCCGCCCGGTAGACGGTCGCGGTGCCCGCGGCGAAGGGCCGGTCGTTCCCGCGGCGGCAGGCGATGGGCAGGAGGCCGGCCTCGCCCAGGGCATTCGCGGCGGCCTCGGTCAGATCGCTTTCGAGCGGGGTCGTCTCCCCATCCCCCGGGCGCAGCGGCAGCGCCTCCAGCGCGGCGGCCGCGTCGCGCCCCGCGAAGTCCGAGCCCCAGCCGGTCTTGGCGAAGCTCGACGCGACGAAGCCGCCGAGCAGCCAGCCGGCGCGCCCCCAGGGGAGCGGCGGCTCCGCGACGGCGAGCTCCTCGAAGGCGAGGTCCCGGGTGGACTCGCCCCCGGCGCCATACGGATTCCGGTAGAGGAAACGGTTGGCCGCCAGCGAGAGCCAGCGCGATGCCGGCGCCGAGCGGAGTCGGAGCCATTCGCCCTGCGACGCGTCGCCCATCCCGGCGGCGAGCTCGCGCAGCGCCACCTCCAGGCCGGCCGACCCGATCAGCGGGAGCGAGCGGGCGGCGGCGTCCTCGGCGAGCTTCAGCAGCTCCGCCTCGGAGCCGTCGAACGTGAAGTCGAGCAGCAGGCAGGACGTCTTGCCCTGGCTGCGGAGATCGTCGGCGAGCGGAAAGGCCGCGTCCCGGACCGCCTTGAGGAGGTTCTTGCGGGAGGCGGCGACGACGTGCAGGCGGCAGCCCGCGCGGAAGTCGACGGAGCGGACGAGGAGACGCAGCCCGCGCCAGGCGGACTCGAGCTCCTGGAATCGCGGATCATGCAGCACCGCGCGGAGCATCGGGGCGACCGCCGTCTCCGCCTGCGCGGCCACCGCTCTCAACGCCGCGGGGACGGGCTTCGCGGCCCCGCCGCCGCCGAGGACGGCGTCGATCAGCCTCGCCGTCGTCTTCTCCACCTGCTCGGGCGAGGGTTCGTCGGACGGCGCGCTCGCGTCCGCGTCCACGAGGTCGAAGATGCTGCCGGTCGGGACGGGGCCCGCGGGCTTCGGGGCCGTCGGCGTCGCGGTCGGAGCCTTGGCGGTTGTCGAGAGCGCGGTCTCCAGGGCCTTCGCCAGCTGGGGATAGGCGCCGAGCTTTCCGAGCGATTGTTTGACGGAGTCGAGCGATCCGCCGCCCGCGGCCAGGTCGAGGACCTGCTTCTTGAAGTCGATCAGGTTCGCGAGGGCGGGGACGCGAGTGGCGAGACGGTCGGGGCGGAAGTCCTTGAACTCCTGGAAGGTGAGGACGGCCCGGGCCCCGCCGACGGGGACGTCGATGGACGGGCCGAGGGACCGCAGCAGCTCGTCGAGCGAGTCCTTGTCGACGGCGCGAGGTCGCGGGGCTCCGTCGGACCCGGGGAGCAGGTCGGAGATCACGATCAGGTTGAAAGAGGGATCGTTCTGTTCCATAAGCGGCATCTCTCCGACGCGGGACGGACCCCACTCCACCCTCAGGAGGAGGCGAAGTCAAGCAAAACGAAGGCGGGGCGCTTCCAAACCGCTATCTCCGAGGAGGATCGATTGACACCGGAAGGGCGGCAGAGGTAAGATTGCTGCCCGGCCGAACATGAATCAGGGAAAACCCCCCGGAGATTCTATCGACATCCCCCTGCTGGGCTCCTCGGCGGGAGGAAATCTTCGATTTGAATTGGCTCTCGCGGCGAAGGACGATTCCCTCGAGAGCCGGGACGACCCATTTGTTCCGCTGAACGACTCCAACCGCTTCACCCGCGTGCTCCTGGGCCGCGTGGCCTCCGGGGACGACCACACGCTGCATCCCGTCGCGGTGAAGATCCAGCGCAGCGTCTACCGCACCGCCGCCTCCGGCGCGGCGAAGGAGACGCTGAACAATCCGCTGGTCGAGGACATGTGGCGGCGGGAGCGGGAAAACCTGATCCACTGCGCGGGCAACGAGGTCGTGCCGCTGGTCGATCTGGGCGAGCAGCTGTTCCGGAACCCTCCGGTGACGTTCTGCAAGAAGATCCGCGCGTACTTCCATCCGCTCTGCCCCCGCTGCCGCGGGCCGCTGCGCGACTGCCGCGACGACGCGCTCCTGCTGGACCTCAACCTGCCGGAGTATTCCCGCTCCCTGGTGCGGTACCTGTATTGCGCCGCCTGCGCGGCGAAGCCCGGCCGCAAGACGTTCTACACCACCGCGAGCCCCGCGGAGGACAAGCAGAAGGGGGACGTGGAGATCCGCCGCCGCGGCGAGCTCTACCGCGACTTCGGCGCGATCGTGAACGGGCTGTCCGCCGAAGAGCAGGCCCGGCTGTCCATCGCCTTCCCCTGCGCGGCGTGCCTGCACCGCGTGGAGTGCTATCCCGCGGAAGGCGCGAGCGGCAAGCCGATCCCCGCGGAGTCCCGGCTCGTGCCCGTGTCGTACTATGACTTCCATCTCCTTCCGCTGGAAGTGATGGAGCTCCATTATGACGAGATGAGCGACCTCCTCGGGGGCGCCTCCTGGCAGGTCCTGCGCGACCGGATCCGGAAGACGGCCGCCCCCGGCCGCGACCTCGTGCTGTCGGCGGTCGACGAGGTCTTCACCTCCCCGGTGCAGTGGATCTATCGCGGCGACACGACGGGCCGCTTCGCGCTGGAGGTGCTCCACCTCAAGCTCAGCCTCTTCAGCCAGCTCAGCCGCGGCCTCCGCGCCTATCATGCGCGCTGCCGCGAGCCGCACCTCGACGTCAGCCCGAGCCAGGTGATGGTCGACATCGTCCCGGGCAGCACGAATCTTCCCGCCCGCTGGAATTTCCGCGTGCGGCTGATCGGCGTGGCGGGACCGCACCGCTTCGCGACCGAGGGAGCCCCCGAGGGGGCGCTGCCCCCGCTGCTCGTGCCGGCGCCCGACGCGGACAAGATCTTCATCTCCCCCTTCATCCGGAAGGCCGAGTTCGGCCGGGAGGAGCAGCTCCGCGTCACGATCCGGTCGATCCGCTCCGAAGGCGGCCACCTCAGGCTCGAGGGCAGCGCGTCCTCGGAACGGTCGCGGCTGGAAAACGTCCAGCCCGGCGACGTGATCCGGATGGCCTCCGCCTCCGCGGGCGGCCCGCTGGAGGGGGTCACGATCTGGGGCACCATCGCGGGCCCGGAGGAGCGCGGCATCCGCTTCACCGCGACGCTGGACGCCGCTTCGGGGCTCGATCCGTCGAAGAAGCCCGGGGATTTCGACGCGGGCGTCGCCTTCTTCCCGAGGTTCCAGGTCCCCTGCGACCTGTTCGGGCTGGGGATGCTCTTCTTCCGGACGCTGGTGGTCAACGACGGGACCGATCTGCTGGCGGTGGACGACGCCGTCCACCGCGTGCTCAAGAAGCTCACGCTCTGGCTCGAGGGGAAGAAGTCCCCCGCGGCCGCGCGCGTGGCCGGCGAGCTCATGCCGATCGTGGAACGCGAGAAAGAGGTGTTCGCCTCACCCTCGGTCCTGTACCTGCAGGAGGACCGGGAGGAGCGGGTGCGCGCGCTGCCGGCGAAGCTCTGGTCGGACATCCTCCTCTTCGGCTTCAAGCTCGTCACCTCGGTGCCGGGCTTCAGCTTCGCCACGGGCCATGCCGACTTCCGCGCCGAGAAGCCGGAGTCGCTCCTGGACCAGGTGATGACCGAGCTGGCGACGCTGGAGGACCGCGTCCGCATCGAGCTGTTCTCGAAAACCGAGCGGGACCGCGAGATCTTCGAGATCTGCAGCGAGCTTCTGGACCAGCTGCCGGGGCCGGGACGGGTCTGACGCATGACCTCCTATAAATTCGTCGTGAGCCTGACGACCTCGAAGGAACTGGCGCCGTCGGAGCACGTCCTGAGCAAGGACAAGATCATGATCGGCCGCTCGGCCGAGAACGACATTCCCCTTCCCGACAACGAGAAGCGGGTTTCGAGCAAGCACGCCCGCGTGGAGCGCGAGGGGACGAGCCTCCAGATCACCGACCTGGGCAGCACCAACGGGACCTTTGTCAACGGCCGGAAGATCGACGCCAATTCCGCGGTGGAGCTGAAGGACGGGGACAAGCTGTCGATCGGCCTGTACTCCCTCCTCGTGACGGCCGAGGAGGAGGATTCGGGCGACCGGACGATGGTCCTGGTCGATCCGTCGCGCCAGCTCGCGCAGCTGGTGGACGAACTGCCGGTCATCTACGCCCGGCATTCGGCCGCCCCGGAGGAGCAGCGACGCAGGATGCTCCGCGGGATGATCCAGTCGATGGTCAACTCCGTGGGTCCGGACAACGCCCGTTCCATCCTGATGCAGCTCCGCTCGCGGTTCCGTCCGGCGGACGGCGGCGTCGTGCCGGAGCGGACGACGGCGATCCGCCGCAAGGAGGCGGAGGTCAAGGCGCAGGAATCGTTCTCCTCGGCGGGGATGCGGGTGATGGGCGACCTCTCGGCGCAGTTCGTGGGCGAGGGGAAGCTCGAGACGACGGAACAGGCGGATCTCTTCGGGAAGCTGCTCGCCAACGTGCTGGAGCTCACGTTCGACTGGATCTCGAAGAGTCTGCGGGGCCGCAAGGAGTTCGAGGAGCAGTTCAGCGCGGACCTCTCGATGATCTTCTCGAAAGAAAAGAACCCGCTCAAGGGGGGCGGCGGCCCCGGGGACATGGGGCGGTATCTCCTGGACTGGCGGGTGGCCCGGGACCCGAAGGGCATCCGGGACGCGCTGGACAACGCGTTCAAGGACCTGACCATGCACCAGCTGGGGCTGCTGGCCGGCGTCCAGGAGTCCCTCTCGGCGGTGCTGAAGCGTCTGGACCCGAAGGTCGTCGAGCAGGAAGGCAAGGAGATGGGCAAGGGCGGCTTCCTGGCGAGCTCGGAGAAGAAGGCCTGGAAGCGCTACTCGGAGGTCTTCCACGAGATCTTCGCCGAGAACAGCAAGCTGTTCAACGAGCTGATCTATCCGAACGTCCGGAAGGGGTATCTCGCGCTGCACGACAACGACGCCAAGGCGGGCGCGGAGAAGAAGGGGGACTCGACGAAAAAGGGGCCTGCCGCCCCGCCGTCCATCACGCAGAGAAATCCGGCTCAATAAAGGGAGGAAAAGAGATGAGAAAGACCGCCATGCTGGGAGCGGCGCTGACGTTGCTCAGCGCCTGCGGGGGAGGACCGACCTGGATGTACCTCCGCGGCGTCAAGCCCATGAACGAGAACGAGCGGAAGGAATCGAATGCCGTCGACGTCCGCATCTACCAGTTGAAGGACGACTCGCGCTTCAACCAGGCGACCGTCGACAAGCTGTGGACGGACGAGAAGGGCGCGCTGGCCGACGACCTGATCGCGATGAAGACGATCACGATCCAGCCCGGCGTCGCCGACGACAAGGCGACCGAGATCAACCTGGGCGACCTGCCCGACAGCGTGCGCTTCATCGGCGTGCTCGGCCTCTTTCCGAAGGAGGACGACAAGGGGCCCCGGAAGCTGGCGATCGCGAAGGCGAATTCGGGCGGCATCCTCCGGCTGACGGGCTACCACATCCTGGCGGAAAAATAGTCCCGGACTCTATCAGGAGCCTTCCGTGGAATACGCGCAGAAAGTCCTGTGGAGCGAGGGGATGTTCCTCACCCCGCACCACTTCCAGCAGGCCGACCGATACATGGAGAGTCTGATCTCCCGGCGGCTCTCGGCGCTCCGGCCCCTCGGGTGGGGGGTCTGCCGGATCCAGATCAACACCGACGCGCTGGCCAACGGCGAGATGGTGCTGTCGAAATGCTCGGCGATCCTGCCCGACGGGATGGCGGTGGACACGCCGGATCTGGACCCGCTTCCGCCGGCGCGGCCCATCGAGGCGGCGTTCGACGCGAAGCGCAATTCCCTCGGGGTCTACCTGGCCTCCCCCCTGGCCCGGGCCGGCGGGGTGGCGTTCAGCGCGGAGGGCGCGGCCGACGGCCGGCCCACGCGGTACCACCGGCGCTCGCTGACGGCGTCGGACGAGAACAGCGGCGGCAGCGAGCGGGAGATCATCCTCGCGTCGAAGACGCTGCGGATCCTGTTCGACGGCGAGCCGCCCGACGATTACGCCACCCTGAAGATTGCGGAGCTGTCGCGGAGCGCGTCCGGAAAGTTCGCGCTGAACGAGTCGTACGTCCCGCCCTGCCTGCTGCTCTCCTCGTCGCCGCAGCTGGTGGCATACGTGCGGCGAATCCTCGAGATGATCTCGGCGAAGAGCAGCGATCTCTCGTCGACGCGGCGCCAGCGCTCGGCGGGCCTGGTGGAGTTCACGATGTCGGAAGCCGCGAACTTCTGGTTCCTGCACACGGTCAACGCGACGATCCCGGTGCTGATGCACCTGCACAACCAGGGGGACGTGCATCCGGAGGAGGTCTTCCTGGTCCTCGCCCGCCTCGCAGGCGAGCTGTTCACGTTCTCGGGCGAGGGGCATCCGAAGGACCTTCCCGCCTACAGTCACGACGCGGTCGGCGCGTCGTTCTCGGCGATGGAAAAGAAGATCTCCGACCTCATGGGGACGATCATCCCGACCAAGTGCGCGCCGATCCCGCTGGAGAAGCTGCGCGACTCGCTCTTCAAGGGCCAGCTGCGGGACGACCGTCTGCTCGACGGGCAGTTCTACCTGGCGGTGAGCGCCGAAGTGCCCGAGGAGAAGATCATCAAGGAAGTGCCGCTCAAGGCGAAGGTGAGCTCCAGCGACCGCGTGGACCAGCTGATCGCGGCCGCGCTCAAAGGGCTCCTCCTCCGCCATCTGCCGACGCCGCCGTCCGAGATTCCGGTCCAGCCCGGCCGGCAGTATTTCCAGGTGGACAAGTCCGGCGAGCACTGGGAGGCGGTGAAGAAGTCCCGCTCGATCTCGTTCTACATCCCGCCCGAGTTCAAGAACCTGAAACTCGAACTGATGGGAGTGAAGGAATAACGCATGGCTGAATCAACGCCGACGGCCGCACCGCCGGCCCTGGCCGATCTCTGCGGCGACCTGCTGGCCTTCCAGCTCCAGCTGAAACGCTCGAGCGACCCGGGCGACGCCGAGGTCCTCCGCCAGAAGATCGACGAGCAGTTCCGCGCGCTGGAGACCAGGGCGCGGCAGGCCGACGTCCCGCAGGAGGACGTGCAGCAGGCCAAGTACGCGATCGCCGCATTCATCGACGAGATGATCCTGACGTCGTCGTGGGGGCTCAAGGATTCGTGGGCGGACAAGCCGCTCCAACTGGCCTACTTCAACGACTTCGCCGCGGGCGAGGAGTTCTACAACAAGATCGACGCCCTCCGGGGCGCCAAGCGCAACAACGTGCTCGAGGTGTACTACCTCTGCCTGGCCCTGGGATTCCGGGGGAAATACGTGGACCTTCAGGGGATGGAGAAGAAGAAGGTCCTCATGGACACCATGCTGCGCGAGATCCGGGGGGCGGTGCCGGCCGTGCCGGCGGCCACGGGATTGTCGTCGTCCTGGCAGCCGCCGGACGCCCTGCCCGGCATCGTGAAGAATTTCCCGGCCTGGTTCGTGGCGGCGGCCTGCGGCCTGTTCATCATCCTGTTGTTCATCCTGCTGTCCACGCTGCTCGGGTCGTCGGCGGAAAACCTGGTCAAGTCCCTGAACTGAGGAAAAGGCGGAGAGCATGAAGATCCTGGCGGCGATCGCAAAGGGAGGAACCACCCTTCTCCTCCTGCTCATCATCATCCTGCTCCTGATCTGGTTCGGGGGCGAGCAGTTCCATCTCGACAAGAAGATCCGCGTCATCGCGATCAGCGCGGTCCTGGCCATCGCGATCATCCTGGTCGTGATCCAGAAGTTGATGGCGGTCCGCAGCGCGCTGCTCATCGAGCAGAAGCTGAAGGCGCAGGCGCAGGAGCAGGTCGCCAGCGCCCGGCCCGACCAGCGCGCCGACGTCCAGGCCGTTCAGACCCAGCTCGACGAAGCCATCCAGGCCCTGAAGACGTCCCGCCTGGGCAAGGGCGCGCTCTACAAGCTGCCCTGGTACATGATCATCGGGCCGCCCGGCTCGGGCAAATCCACCGCGCTGCAGGAGTCCGGCCTGAACTTCCCCTATACCAGCCAGGGCAAGAAGGGGCTGCGCGGCGTCGGCGGCACCCGAAACTGCGACTGGTGGTTCACCGACGAGGGCATCCTGCTCGACACCGCCGGCCGCTACACCACCGAGATCGACGACCGCGACGAATGGATCGGGTTCCTCAACCTGCTCAAGCAGGCGCGCAAGCACAAGCCGATCAACGGCGCCATGGTCGCTGTCAGCGTCTCCGACCTCCTCGGCTCGACCGAGGAGCAGCTCGAAGCGCACGCGAAGAACATCCGCGGCCGCGTCGACGAGCTGACGTCGACGCTCGAGATCGTGTTCCCGGTATACCTCCTGTTCACCAAGTGCGACCTGCTCCAGGGCTTCGTGGAGTTCTTCGAGGACTTCTCGAAGAACGACCGCGCCCAGGTCTGGGGCTGCACCCTGCCCTACGCGCCTTCCGCCGGGAAGCCGTACCGGGAGATCTTCGAGGAGGAGACCGGAAAGCTGTTCAAGAACCTCTCGTCCCAGCGACTTTCGTCGCTGGCGACGGAGCGGCCGCCCCTGAAGAAGCAGAACATCTTCCTCTTTCCGCTGCAGTTCCAGGCGGGCATCAAGAAGATGGCGGACTTCGTCGAGGCTCTGTTCAAACCCAATCCCTTCCAGGAGACCTCGTACTTCCGCGGCTTCTATTTCACCAGCGGCACCCAGGAAGGGACGCCCATCGACCAGGTGATCAAGTCCATGAGCGCCGCCTTCGGCCTCAAAGAGGACGCCGCCCCCGCCCCGGCCGCGGTCGACAAGAAGAGCTACTTCATCAACCATCTGTTCACGAAGATCATCTTCCCGGACCAGACGCTGGCGCGGACGTCGGCGAAGGTGCTGAAGCGGCAGAAGATCGTGCATTTCGGCACCCTCGCCCTTTCGGCGGTGGGGACGGTCCTGGTCACGATCATCCTGATCACCGCCTTCTTCGGGAACCGGAGCCTCATCAACTCCACCGAGGCGGCCGTGGCCAAGATGAAGGAAAGCGAGAAGCTGCCGCCCGCTGCAAGCCTGGAGGCGCTGGACGGCCTGCGCCACGAGATCGAGGCGCTGGACGACTTCGACCGCAACGGCGCCCCGATCGCCCGGCGCTGGGGACTCTATCGCGGCAACGTCATCAATCCCCATGTCCGGAGCTATTACTTCGCCTCCCTCAAACGGATCTTCCTCGTGCCCTGCGGGGACCGGATCCGGAAGGAGCTGGACGAGATCTTCCGGAAGGAGGCGCGGACGCCGGAGGACAACGAGCGGCTGGACGACCTGCAGCGCGTCTACCAGATGCTCGCCGGAGAGCTGCCCGCCGAGAAGGAGCGCGATCTGCTCGAGAACATCCTGTCCAAGGAAGGCCGCTGGCTGAGCGGCGTGGGCGGCCAGCCGTCGCCGCTCGCGGACCGACAGCTCAAGCTCTTCCTCACCCAGCTCGACCGCAAGGACGAGTGGCGGATCCCCGTGGACAAGATGATCATCAACCGGATCAACACCGAGCTGCGCCAGGGCCTCTGGGTGCTGCAGAGCTTCCGGGAGATCATCGACGCCGGCAAGAGCTCCTTCCCCAAGGTCACGGGCGAGCGCTTCGTCAGCGGCCGGGGCAAGGACCTGCTCAAGTTCAACTACTCGTTCCCCGGGCTCTTCACCCAGGAGGGCTGGAACGACTATATGAAGTCGGCCCTCAAATCCAAGGCGGAGTCCCTCGCGCGGCGCTACAAGGAGCTACAGATCGAAAAGGACCCCGTCAAGCTGGAAGCCGAGCTCCGCGAGCTCTACGTCCGGAAGTACGGGTCGGAGTGGGACGAGTTCCTGAAGGGGATCGAGGTGCTCCCCTTCCAGAACATGGAGGATTGCGACACCAAGACGAAGACCCTGACGGACGACCAGTCCCCCTTCATCGCGCTGTTCAAGGGCGTCTGGGAGGCCCAGAACCTCCGGGTGTCCGACACGGACGTGCCCGTCATCGTCGATCTGAAGCCGCTGACCGAGGCGCGGACGGCGTTGATCGACCTGCAGGTGCTCGTGGGCGACTTCATCGCGACGACGCAGCCGGGCAATCGCGTGGCCGGCTCGATGAAGGAGGGCAAGCTGCAGCCATTCCTGGACGGCTTCAAGAAGGCGAACCGGGGGCTGACGACGGCGGTGAACACCGCCCCGGCGCTCAACCGGCCCCGGATGCAGGAGATTCTGTACCAGGTCATCGACAAGACCCGGGCCTCCCTCGCTCTCGAGGCTCAGAAGGAGGCCGACGAGATGTGGGCGAACACCGTCGCGAAGCTCTATAAGGAATCCATCGTCGGCCGCTACCCCTTCGATGAGACCTCCGCGTCGGCGGTGTCGATCGCGGCGATCACGCTCCTTTTCAATCCGCAGACCGGCGTGTTCTGGAACAAAGTCAACGATCTGCGGATCCTCAACGGCCTCAACCTGGAGAGCAAGCCGCTGGTGGCCTTCTCCCGCGACTTCAATTCGTCGGTGAAGAAGGCGGAGTCCTTCCGCCAGGGCCTGTTCCGGAAAGACGGGGACCGCATCAACGTGCCGTTCAAGGTCACGCTCAAGCAGCGCGAAGGCGTCACCCACCTCAAGTTCACGGTCGGCAAGAAGGAGTTCAACCACAACGACCGGCCCGACAACCGCGGCGATCTGGTCTGGGAGGGCGAAGCGGGAGCCAGCCTGCAGATCCGGGTGGCCGGGGTGGACCGCTGGCACCCGAAGGAGTTCAAGGACGACTGGGGCCTGCTGCGCCTCATCGCGTCGGGGAGTCCCCAGCCGTCGGGCGACAAGAGCTTCGCCTGCTCGTGGGATTTCAAGATCACGCGGCTCGGGACGGATCAGGTCTTCGTCGGAGACGTGCTCCTCGAGGGCGACGACCGCGTGAACCCGTTCCAGAAGGATTTCTTCTCAAAGTTCAGCGTCCCCGACAAGGTGGGTCCCTGATGCGACTCTCCGCCGGATGTTTCGGGAAGCTGCCGATCCACGGCGACTTCATCCGCCACAACGTCGGTCCCGAGGTGGACCGTCTGGACGAGTGGCTCCAGGCCGGGATCGTCTCCTCCCGCACGGCCATGGGGACGGCCTGGGACGGGTCGTTCGACGCCACCCCGCCGCAGCGCTTCCTCTACCAGGTTGCCGGGGGGCGCGTGGTGGCGGGGGTGGTCGCAGCGTCGATCGACAAGCCGGGCCGGCGCTACCCGTTCCTGATCTTCACGATCCTGGATCCGAAATCACTGGGGGGCGAGGTCACGTCGCTCCCCGCCCAGCTGAGCTCGTTCTTCCACCGGGCGGAGCAGGAGGCCCTGACGGGGTGGCAGGGGCAGGAGTTGAAGAGCTATCTCACGAGGATCGATGCGCTGGCCCTGCCGGCGGATTTCGAGGATGCGAAACAGTCGCTGATCAAATTCGTCGCGGGCCAGACCGTGCAGGCCTTCTGGAACACCCTGTTCGGTTCGGACCAGGATCCCCGCAAGTACATGCTGATCCACAACCTCGTGGAGACTCTGAAGGGCGGGGCGGTGCCGAAATACGCGCTGCGCTTCCCGCAGGTCTCGGCCGACGCGGAGGTGGCGTTCTGGGAGGAGCTGTGCCGGAAGCTGGCCCGCCGGCCCGGGCTGCCCACGCTGTCGCTCTGGGGCAGCGGGAGGGAGGCCGGGCATCCGGGGCTGTCGATGGTCTTCGACGACCTGAAGGCGACCTACTTCTCGGCGCTGTGGTGGCCCGAAAAGAAGAACAACCTGATGTTCCCCCTGGCCGAGGAGACCGCCGGGACGGATACGCGGCTGTCGGCGGCCAAGAGCAAGTATGCTGCATTGCTGGACGACGGGAACATGCGGCTGTCGAATTTGATGGTCCGGCTTGGATCCTGAGCGGGTGCGGGTAAAATCAGTTGCCTTGGAATAATGGCGGGATTATCTTCAGGGCTGCCTTGGTCCCGGTCCCGCCGCAGTGAACACTGAGGGAGGAGTCGACTTTGCCTGATGCCGCCACTCTCGCCGTTCTGGGGACAGCCCCGATTCCGGGGGCGATTCCCGCCGGCGCGTCGGCCCGTTATGAGCCGGAATTCGAGCGTCTCTCCGCCGAGATCGCCAAGCTGGAATCGCCCGAGGGCCGAAACTCCCTGAAGTGGAACGACGTCATCGATTTCTGCTCCACGATTCTGAAATCCAAGTCCAAGGATCTCCTGGTCGCCTCCTATCTGACCATGGGGCTCTACCAGAAGAACAGCTATAGCGGACTCGCCACGGGGCTCACCATTGTCCGGGACATCCAGAAGACCTTCTGGGACGGACTGTTCCCGGAGGCCACCCGGCTGCGGGCCCGCGCGGCGGCCCTGCAGTGGATGTCCGAGCGCATCAGCCCGGTCATCGCGGAAAAGTCCTCGGCATCGAAGTCCAGCAAGGACGTCCTGACGTCCTGCGTGGCGCTGCTCGACGAACTGGGGCAGATCGCCGGCGAGAAATACGGAGAGACTCCCCCCGACTTCGGCGAGCTCGCGCGGGCCGTCCGCGGCAAACTCGATTCCATCCCCGAGGACAAGCCCGTCGAGGAGGGCAAGTCCGAATCCTCCTCCCCGACTTCCTCCGGCGGCGGCGCCCCGGTTGCCGCCGACGTCAGCACGCCCGAGGCGGCTCGGGCGGCGATCCCGATGCTTGCGGAGCAGCGGGTAAAGGTGGCCCTCGTGCTCCGGGCGGCGACGCCGACGGACCCTCTCCCCTATCGCATGGTGAGGACGGCGCTCTGGGAGGACATCGTCGAGCTTCCGCCCGCGACGGAAGGGGTGATCCCGGTGCCGGGCGGGGATGCAACGTTCGCCACCCAGGCGGACGAACTGCTCAACAAGGGCGACTATCCGACGCTGCTGACCGAGGCCGAGTCGCGGATGGGAGCCAACCCCGTCTGGCTGGACCTCAACCTCTACGTCTTCCGGGCGATGGAAGGCCTGGGGCGCCCGTATCTGAATGCGCGCAAGGTGGTGGCCGATGAGACGGCGGCCTTCGCGCGCCGCCTTCCCGGGCTGCTCGAGGTGAAATTCCAGGGCAACATCCCGGTGGCGTCCGAAGCGACGCGAATGTGGCTGCTGCACGAGGTGTCGGCGGGGACGGGAGGCGGGTCCGGCGGGAAGACGTCGGCGCTGGATACGGCGCTGACGGAGGCGCGGAAGCTGATCGCGCGGAAGCAGTTCGCCGAGGCGACGGGGCTGGTGCTCAAGGAGCTGGACAAGTCGGCCCATCGACGCGACCGCTTCCTCTGCCGGCTGGGCCTCGCGAAGCTCTGCCTCGAGGGCGGCCGGATCGAGCTGGCCCTGCCGCAGCTGCTGGCCCTGGACGAGGAGGCCCGCAAGTTCGCGCTGGACGAGTGGGAGCCGATGCTCTCCGCGGACCTGGTGCGGGAGCTGTGGAAGTACTATAAGGGGTCGGCGACCCCGGAGAAGGGCGACGCGTTCTATTCGCGGCTGTGTCAGCTGGATCCCGGGACGGCCTTGGCGGCCAACGGGCTCAAGTAAAATAGAGAGTCTGATTTTATTTCCCCGTCAGGAGGAAGGTCATGGCGAAGGAAGGATCGGTAGCGCCCAGGGAACGGGTCAACATCGTGTACAAGCCCGCCACGGGTGACGCGAAGGAGGAGAAGGAACTGCCCCTGAAGTTCCTCGTGATGGGCGACTTCACGGGCCGTCCGGACGACCGGACGCTGGAAGACCGGAAGCCCGTCAACGTCGACAAGGACAACTTCAACGACGTCATGCGGGGCATGAACCTCAGCGCCACGTACTCGGTGGCTGACAAGCTTTCCGGCAAGGAGGGGTCGGAGATCCCGGTCAACCTCAAGTTCTCGACCCTGAAGGACATGGAGCCCGAGGCCGTCGCGCGCCAGGTGCCCGAACTCAACAAGCTGTTGGAGCTTCGCGAGGCGCTGACGGCGCTGAAGGGGCCCCTGGGCAACCTGCCGGAGTTCCGAAAGAAGATCCAGTCGCTGGTGTCCGATCCCGCCGCCAAGGAGAAGCTCCTGAAGGAGCTCGGCGGCGGCGCTGCGCCGGAAGAGAAGAAGTAGGGTGATCGAGTACTTCCTGAAGACATAAGGAGAACCATTCCATGCCAGACGAGGCAGCCAAAAGCGCCGGACAACCCGCCGCGGCCGACGCCGCCGCGGGCTCCCTGCTCGACGAGATCATGGTCCAGACGAAACTCAAGCCCAACGACGAGGGCTATGAGGTCGCGAAAAAGGGCGTGCAGGCCTTCATTGCGCAGCTGCTGGCACCGGCCGGTGCCAACCAGAAGGCGGACAAGAAAGTCGTCGACAGCATGATTACGGAGATCGACGAAAAGCTTTCCCGCCAGCTCGACGAAGTGATGCATGCCGCGTCCTTCCAGAAGCTGGAGTCCGCGTGGCGCGGCCTGAAGCTGATGGTCGACCGGACGGATTTCCGCGAAAACTGCAAGGTCAACATCGTCAACGTGTCGAAGGAAGACCTGCTGACCGATTTCGAGGATTCGCCCGAAATCGTGAAGTCGGGTCTTTACAAGACCGTGTACACGGGTGAATACGGCCAGTTCGGCGGCGAGCCCTACGGGGCGATGATCGCCAACTACGAATTCGCTGCCGGCGCCCAGGACATCGCCCTGCTGGCGAAGGTCGCCAGCGTGGCCACCATGGCCCACTGCCCGTTCATCTCCTCGGCAGCCCCGAAGATGTTCGGCCTGGACAGCATCCAGAAGCTGCCGAACCTCAAGGACTTGAAGTCGGTCTTCGAGGGGCCGCAGTACGCAAAGTGGCAGTCCTTCCGGGAGTCGGAGGACGCCCGCAGCGTGGGTCTGACCGTGCCGCGCTTCCTGCTGCGGCTTCCCTACAGCTCGACCACGATCCCGGTCAAGGCCTTCAATTACGAGGAAGGTGTCCGGGGCAAGCACGACGCCTATCTGTGGGGCTCGAGCGCGTTCACTTTCGCCACGAAGATTGCCGACAGCTTCGCGAAATACCGCCAGTGCGCGAATATCATCGGACCGACCTCCGGCGGCGCGGTGGAAGACCTGCCCCTGCACCAGTTCGAGTCGATGGGTGAGATCGAAACCAAGATTCCAACGGAAATCCTGATTTCGGAGCGCCGGGAGTACGAACTGTCCGAGGAAGGATTCATCGCCCTGTCGATGCGAAAGGGAAGCGACAACGCCGCGTTTTTCTCCGCGAATTCCTGCCAGAAGCCCAAGCGGTTCGGGAACACGAAGGAAGGCAAGGACGCGGAACTCAATTACCGGCTGGGCACCCAGCTTCCTTACCTCTTCATTGTCAACAGGTTGGCTCATTACATCAAAGTGCTTCAGCGCGAGCAGATCGGCTCCTGGAAGGAGAAGGGCGACCTTCACCGCGAGCTGAACGCCTGGATCAGCCAGTATGTGGTGAACATGGACAATCCTAGCCCCACCGTGCGCAGCCGCTGTCCCCTGAGGGCGGCGGAAATCATCGTGGAGGACGTCCCGGGCGAGGCGGGCTGGTACAAGGTGGATATGCGGGTTCGCCCCCACTTCAAGTATATGGGAGCATTTTTCACGCTCTCCCTGGTGGGCAAGCTGGACAAGAAGTAACGCCTTCTCCGAGTTGGTCGTCTAATCATAACTTTGGCACCCGGTCGCGGTGGCCGGGGGGATGGAAAAGTGAAACCTTAGTGGGAGCATACAGCTATGCCTATGGGAGCGACGGGAGCCGGTTCGACCAAGCTGTTCATGAAGATCGCGGGCATCAAGGGCGAGTCGTCCTACACCAAGTGGAAGGACAAGGACTGCTCGGACATTGACAGTTTCACGATGTCGGCCGGCGCGACCTGGGACTTCACCTCCGGCAAGTCCACCTCAGGATCGGTCGGTTTCTCCGGCGTGACGGTGAGCCGTTCGCTGGTGGGAGCGTCCCCGGTCCTGTTCATCGGCACGCTCAAGGAGCAGAAGACCGCCAAGGTCGAGGTCTTCCTCGGCAATGAGACCGGCGGCGACCCCCTTCTCACGATCGAGCTCAGCGGCGAGGTCCGGCTGACGTCCGACGGGATCGCGGGTTCGACGGGCGGCGACGTGATGGAATCCATCACGTTCACGGCGCCCAAGGTTCTCGTGAAGCGCGGCGACATCTCGAGCGACATCAACTTCCAGGACATCGCCGGCAAGAACGACGACCTCTCCATGTAATGATCGATGCCGGTACCCCCGCCCCGGCGCGCGGTCCGGGGCGGGGGCCGGCTTCTCTTCGCAATGGCACCGGAAAAAAGTCTCCTGGATCGACTGTCCAGCCCGAAGGGCGCCGTCCGCAGCGCGGTGGAGAATACCGCCGAGCTGCAGCGGTCGGTGCTGCTCAACCTGCAGCACCTCTTCAACACCCGGGTCGGACACGCCGGCGCCCAGATGGATCTGGGCGTGCCCTGTCCGAGCGACATCACCTCCGCATCGCCGAACGCCGTCGGCATCATGCTGCGCACCCTCCAGGACTGCATCCGGAAGTATGAGCCGCGCCTGAAGGACGTGGAGATCTCGCATGTCGTCGGCGACGACGACGTGCTGACCCTCCGGTTCCAGATCACGGCCCGGGTGGCAACGTCGAAAGACGGCGTGTCGATCAGCTTCGACACGGTCGTCGATCCTTCGGGCCATGTCCGACTTCATCGCTGAGCGGGCTTCCCGTGTATAACAAATACTACCAGGATGAGCTGGCGTACCTGCGCGAGCTGGGCCTGGAGTTTGCCAGGGCCTACCCGGAGGCCGCGCACTTCGTCGGGGAGTCCAGCACCGATCCGGACGTGGAACGGCTCATGGAGGGCTTCGCCTTCCTGACCGCCCGAATCCGCCAGAAACTCGACGACGAGCTGCCCGAGCTCACCCATTCGCTGATTGAGATGTTCTGGCCGCATTATCTCCGGCCGGTCCCCTCCATGACGGTCGTCCAGTTCGAAGCCCTTCCCCAGGCCGCGAAGGAAGCCCGCGCCATCGCCCGGGGGGCCGAGCTGCAGTCGACTCCCGTGGACGGCACCGCCTGCCGCTTCCGGACGATCTATGACGTCGCCCTGCAGCCGCTGACGATCGACTCGATTCTGTTGAAAACCGACGCGCCCCATTCGTTCCGCGTCCGTCTCCGCCTGGCCGACGGGGTGAACCTGAAGAAGCTCGGCCTCAAGCAGATCCGGTTCCACCTGGCAGGCGATGCCGCCACCAGCCGCGCGCTCTACCTCTGCCTCGTCCGCTTCGCGCGCAAGATCACCGTTCAGCCCGCCTCCGGAGGGACGATCGTGACCCTCCCGGGCGCCTCGGTCCGCCCGGTGGGATTCGATGCCTCCGATCCCCTCCTGCCCTTCCAGTCGAGCTCGTTCAACGGATTCCGGCTCCTCCAGGAATACTTCTGCTTCCCGCAGAAGTTCATGTTCCTCGACGTCAACGGCCTCGAAGGCGTCGCGGCCCTCGGCGACGCCACCTCGTTCGACCTGACGTTCGAGCTGTCGCGCCTGCCCGAGTCGATGCCCCCGGTCAACCCGTCGCACCTCCTGCTGCACTGCTCGCCCGCGATCAACCTGTTCAACCACGAGGCGGACCCGATCCGCCTCGATCACGAGCGGGTGGAGTACCGGGTGCGGCCCGCGGGTGGAAAACCTGACCACTACGAAGTCCATACCATCAGCAAGGTGGTCGGCCTGGCACAGGGCGCCGCCAAGCCCCTGGAATACCGGCCGTTCCTCCGCTTCGCTCGGGGCCCCGGCGACAACGTCCGGTTCTACCGCCACCGGCTCCATCCGTCGGTCACCGGCGACGCCGCGGAGGTCTTCCTGAGCCCCATGCCTCCCGAGGGAGGCCAGGACGCGTATGCCGTGGAAACGCTGTCTCTCGACCTGATGTGCAGCAACCGGCAGCTCCCGACGAAGCTGAAGGCCGGCGACATCTCGGCCTCCACGTCGACGTCGCCCAACTTCGCCCGCTTCAAGAACATCCTCAAGCCCACGGCCTCGATCCCCCCGTCGCTGACCGGGGATCTGCACTGGAAGCTGCTGTCGCACATGGCGCTGAACTATCTCACGCTGATCGACGTGGACGCGCTTCGGCGCATCGTGGGCCTCTATCACTTCCGGGCGCGGGTGGACCGGCAGGCCGAGTCGGCGCTGAAGCTGCTCCTCGACGGCATCAAGCGGGTGTCCTCGGCGCCGTCGACGCGGCTGCTTCAGGGCTCGCCGGTCCGGGGGGTCGCCGTGGAACTGGACCTGGACGAGGACAATTTCGGCGGCGAGGGGGAGGCGTACCTGTTCGGCACGCTGCTGAACGAATTCTTCGCGGAGTACGTCACGCTGAACGCGTTCTGCCGGCTGACGGTCAAGGGACTCAAGTACGGGGAGATCCACCAGTGGTCGACGCGAGTCGGGGAACGGATCACCCTCTAATCCGGAAGCTCCGGACCCAGGGGCCCCAGTTCTCCTTCTTCCAGGCGATGCGCGTGCTGAGGCGCCTCCTGCCCGAGGCCGCCCCGGTCGGGCATCAAGGCCCCGTCGCAAAGGAAAGCGTCCGCCTGCGCTCGAATCTCTCCTTCGCGTTCGCCACCTCGGACATCACGGAGATCCGGGACCTTCCGGCCTCCGACGGCATCCCCCGATTCGAGATCACCGCGGCCTTCCTCGGCCTCTACGGCACGGATTCGCCGCTCCCCACGTACTTCACGGAACGGCTGCTGCACGACCAGGACGAGGACAGCGTCCAGCGCGAATTCCTCGACCTCTTCCAGCACCGCATCCTCTCGCTCTTCTACCGGGCGTGGGAGAAGTACCGCTACGACGCCCAGTTCCGGGACGACGGCTCCGACTTCCTGTCGCGGCGCCTCCTCTCGCTGCTCTGCCTCGACCCCGGCTCGCTGCCGAAGGATCACCGGGTGCCCGCGGTGCGGCTGCTCGGATTCGCCGGACTGCTGACCCAGGTCCCGCATTCGGCGGACACGCTGAGGGGCGTGCTGGCGGATTATTTCGAGGAGATGCCGGTCCACATCGAGCAGTGCGTGGGCCGCTGGCTCCCGATTCCGGAGGACCAGCGCAACCGGCTGGGAGCGATGAATTCGAGGCTCGGGCAGGATACCAGCCTGGGGGACCGGGTTTTCGACCGCAGCTGCACCTTCCGGGTGGGTTTCGGGCCGCTGGGTCTGGACGACTTCATGTCGCTCCTGCCCTGCGGCGACCGGATGCCCGAGGCGAGGGAGCTCGTGGACCTGGTCAACGGCGACGGACTGGACTATGAAATCGAACTCCAGCTGAACGAGGAGGAAATTCCTCCGCTGCAGCTTTCGGGGCCGACCGCGCGTCTGGGGTGGTCGAGCTGGCTCGGGAAGCGGCCGGGCGCGGAATCCCGCGTCCGATTTTTGGTGAAAGGATGGCTCCATGGTCGAAGTTAACCTGAAATCCCTGGTCGCCCGGTTGAACCGGTTCTGCACGCGGTCCCTCGAGGCCGCCGCCGGCCTCTGCGTCTCCAGGACCAACTACGAGGTTTCGCCGGAGCACCTGCTCCACGCGATGATCGACGATCCTTCGGCCGACCTCCAGACGATCTTCAAGCATTTCGGCATCGAGGCCGGCCGCGTCCAGAAGGGGCTCATCCAGGTGATCGAGGGCTTCAAGTCGGGCAACCCCGGCCGGCCCACGTTCTCCCCCCTGCTTGTCGAGTGGTTCCAGCAGGCCTGGCTGGTGGGATCCCTGGACTTCGGCCTGGCCGAAATCCGCTCCGGCATCCTCCTGCAGGCCCTGATGGCCAACCCCACCCGCTTCGGCGCCGACGAGTGGATGCCGCTTCTCGAGGGCATCAATCGCAGCGACCTCAAGGCGAAATACGCGACCATCATCTCCGCGTCGAGCGAGCGGTCGAACTTCATGGGCTCGGGCACGGCGTCCCCGTCGGGTTCCTCCCCCGCGGGCGGAGGAAGCCCGGCCGGCGGCGGCGACTCCGCCCTCGCCAAGTATGCGAACAACTTCACCAAGCAGGCGCGCGAGAACAAGATCGACCCGGTCTTCGGCCGCGACCGCGAAATCCGCCAGATGATCGACATCCTGGCCCGGCGCCGGAAGAACAACCCCATCTGCGTGGGCGAACCCGGCGTCGGCAAGACGGCCGTCGTGGAAGGCCTGGCCCTGAAAATCATCGAGGGCGACGTTCCCGACGCGCTCAAGAACGTGGAGCTGATGGGCCTGGACATGGGCCTCCTGCAGGCCGGCGCCAGCGTCAAGGGCGAGTTCGAGAACCGGCTGAAGGGCGTGATCGAGGAGGTCAAGTCCTCGCCGAAGCCCATCATCATGTTCATCGACGAGGCCCATACGCTGATCGGCGCGGGCGGACAGGCGGGCGGCGGCGACGCGGCCAACCTGCTCAAGCCGGCCCTCGCGCGAGGGGAGCTGCGGACCATCGCGGCCACGACCTGGAGCGAGTACAAGAAGTACTTCGAGAAGGACGCCGCGCTCGCACGCCGCTTCCAGCTCGTCAAGCTCGACGAGCCGGACGAGGAGACCACGATCACCATGCTGCGCGGCCTCCGGGACCGCTACGAGAAGGCGCACGACGTCGTCATCCGCGACGATTCGCTCCAGGCCGCCGCGCAGCTGGGCAGCCGCTATATCGCGGGCCGGCAGCACCCGGACAAGGGCGTCGACCTCATGGACACCAGCGCGGCCCGGGTCAAGATCGCCCTCACCACCAAGCCGCCGGAACTGCAGGACCTCGAGCGCCGGATCCAGACGCTGGAGCGCGAGCAGTCGGCCCTGAAACGCGACAAGGCCGGCGGCGCGAAGGAGCTGGACGAGCGGCTGAACGAAGTGGCCGCGGAAATCGCTTCCACGAAGGTGAAGGTCGGACAGATCACGGAGCGCTGGCAGAAGGAGAAGGCTGCCGTCGACAAGGTGCTCGACATCCGGAAGAAAATGGACGGGCCGGACGGCAAGAAGGACGCCGAGAAACTCGCCAAGGACCTGGAGGGGGCCCAGGCGGCGCTGAAGGAGATCCAGGGCAAGGACCCGATCATCTTCGCCGATGTCACCCCCGAAGTGGTCGCGCGCGTCGTGGCCGACTGGACGGGCATCCCGATCGGCAAGATGGTCCAGGACCAGGCGGCGGCCCTACTCTCGTTCGAAGACAGCCTGCGCAAGCGGATCAAGGGTCAGGATCACGTGAGCTCCATGGTCGGCAAGGGCATCCGCGCGGCGAAGGCGGGGCTGAAGAACCCGAAGACGCCGATGGGCGTCTTCCTGTTCGTCGGGCCCTCCGGCGTCGGCAAGACGGAGACGGCGCTCGGCGTGGCGGACCTGCTGTTCGGCGGCGAACGCTTCCTGACGGTCATCAACATGTCCGAGTTCCAGGAGAAGCACACGGTGTCGCGCCTGATCGGTTCGCCCCCCGGCTACGTGGGCTACGGCGAGGGCGGCGTGCTCACCGAGGCGGTGCGGCAGAAGCCGTACTCCGTCGTGCTTCTGGACGAATGCGAAAAGGCCGACCCGGAGGTGCTCAACCTCTTCTACCAGGTGTTCGACAAGGGCATGCTTTCGGACGGCGAAGGCCGCGAGGTGGACTTCAAGGATACGATCCTCTTCCTGACCAGCAACCTCGCGACGGACCTGATCATGCAGAGCGCGGCCGACGGCACGAAGCCGGCCATGGACGACCTGGTGGCGCTGATCCGGCCCGCGCTCTCCAAGCATTTCAAGCCCGCGCTCCTGGCGCGCATGACGATCATCCCCTTCTATCCCATCGGGCCCGACGCCCTGAAGGAGATCGCCCGTCTCAAGCTGGGCCAGCTCGAGAAGCGGCTCAAGGAGAACCACCGGATGGCGATGGACATCGATCCCAAGGTGATCGACGCGATTGCCGAGCGCTGCACCGAGGTGGAAACGGGCGCCCGCAACGTGGACCACATCATCAGCGGAACCCTGCTGCCGAAGATCTCGAGCGAGATCCTCCAGCAGATGTCGACAGGGTCGATGCCGGACAAGATCACGGTGACCCTGGACGACAAGGGGGAGTTTGCGTTCACGTTCTCTCGAAAGTAGGAGACCCCCATGGCACCTGAGAACAAGGCGATCGAATTCGAGTCCAAGGCCCCGAAGGCCCCCGAGCTGCTCGTGGAGACGCTGACGGGGCGCGAGGAGATTTCGAGGCCGTTCGAGTTCACGGTCGACCTCCTCTCTCGGGACAAGAGCGCCAAGCTGGAAGAGTTCGTGCGGAACCCCGCGAGCGTCTCGATCAAAGTCCCCATCTCGGGATCGGACGGGAAGCGCCGCATGAAAACGGCGAAGATCCACGGCGTGCTGTCGACCTTCGAGCAGCTCGACCAGCTGCACGACTGGACGCGGTACCGCGCCGTCCTCGTCCCCAAGCTGTGGAGGCTGTCCCTGTCGGTCCAGACCCGGCTCTTCCTGGAGAAGAACGTCCAGGAGATCGTCACCGAGGTCCTCGAGGCGCAGGTCGGGGGCGGCGGCCAGCGGCTCACGAGCGACGACTTCGAGTTCCGACTGAAGGGCAGCCCCACGGTCCGAAAGTACGTCGTCCAGTACCAGGAGACCGACTTGGACTTCGTCCACCGCATGCTGGAGTACTGGGGCATCTACTACTTCTTCGAGCACAAGGAAGACGGCAGCAAGGTCATCTTCGCGAACGACCCCTCCAAGTACCCCGAAATCGCGGAGAAGCCCAAGCTCCCCTATCGTCCGAACACCGAGGGTCGCAGCCGCGCCGCCGGCGCCGCCGACGCGGAGTCGATGACGGAGGAGGCGGTGATCTCGTTCGTGGCGAAACAGAACGGCGTCTCCGCCCAAGTGACCCTGCAGGACTACTACGACGGGACGCCGACCGCGAACATGAAGGTGAGCCAGACCGTCGAAGAGGGCGACGAGGGCGAGGTGTACCGTTTCGGCGAGCACTACCTGGACGAGGGGGAAGGCGGCCAGATCGCCGAGATCCGTGCCCAGGAAATCCAGTGCCGGCAGAGGATCTTCGACATCCGGACCGACTGCCGGAGCATGCGCGCCGGCATCAAGTTTCCCATGGTCAAGCACTACCGCGACAGCTTCAACAGCGACTACCTGGCGGTCGTGGTCCGGCACAAGGCCAAGCAGGAGCTGAGCGGAAACGGCGATCCCACCGGGAAGCTGGAGTACGAGAACACGGTCACGGCGATCCCCGCCGCATTCAGTTTCCGGCCCGAACGGCGGATCCCCTGGCCCCGGATCTCCGGCGTCTTCAACGCGAAGGTGGACTCCGGCGGGCGGTATGCCGAGATCGACGATCAGGGCCGCTACAAGCTGAAGTTCCCGATGGACCTGGAGGACCGCGGCGAGGGCAAGGGCTCGCCCGACATCCGCCTCGGAGAGCCGTACGCGGGCCCCGACTACGGGGACCACCAGCCGCTGCACAAGGACTGCGAGGTTCTCGTCTCGCACGAGAACGGCGACCCCGACCGTCCGGTCATCGTCGCCGCCGTGCCGAACCCGGACAATGCGTCCCCGGTGAAGAACTCCAACCAGACGCAGTCCATCATCCGCACCGCGGCCAACAACCAGCTGGTGATGGAGGACGAGGAGGGCGAGGAGTGGATTCATCTGTCCACGCCCAACGGGACGACCTTCATCGACATGGGGGCCGACCACAACCACATCACCCATGCTCACGCGGGCATCGTCGCCGGCACCGAGGGCGGCATCTCGCTCAATGCGGGAAAGTCCGTCCATATCTCGGCCGGGACCCCGACCGGCGACGGCGGCGTTGAGCAGGGCGCGGCGCTCATGAACAAGATCCAGTCGTACACGGCGGCGGCGGTCACGGCGCTGTCCGTGGCCTCGGCGGCGGCAGGCGAGCGGGTCGCGACGGGCCACTCGAACTGGGCGGGCCTGGCGGCGGACCTGGCGGGAGCCGCGGCGGGCTTCGCCGGCATGGCCCTCAACACGAACTGCTATATGAGCTCCCCCACGAAGGTGGCGGTGCTGGGCGGGGGCGAGGTCATGATGGCGGCGGGTGCGGCCCTCGACTGCGTGGCGGCCGGGCAGGCGACCTTCGCCAGCCTGGTGTCCACGCTCGTCGGCTGTGTGAATACGCTCTCGCTGATCTCGGGACGCCACGCTGAGCTGATCTCGATCGCCGGCAACGTCACCATCGAGGCCAAGAAGGTCGGCAACGTGAAGGTCGAGGCGAAGAAGAACGTCGTCGTCGAGGCGAAGACCGAGGACATCAAGATGGAGGCCAAGCGGGACTTCCATCTCAAGACGGAAGAGGGCAAGGGCGTCATGGAGTTCCACAAGGACCTGACGATCGAGTCCAAGGAAGACAAGAAGATCATCCTGAAGGCGGGAGAGAGCTCGATCACCATGGAGGACAGCCAGATCGTCATCCGCGCCAAGAAGATCCAGCTGCAGTCCCAGGACGACAAGAACACGGTCACGCTCGTGAACGGCGGCGACGCGACCTACGATCTCGAATTCAAGACCAAGGGCGCCATCACGATGGATGCGGAGGACAACATCGAGGTCTACACGGACAAGCTCTATTCCGTCATGGCGGAGGATACGGTCGAGTTCAAGTGCAAGAAGCTGGACGAGAAGGCGTGCGACGCGATCGAGCGCGCGAATTCGAAGGAAGGCTAAGAAGCCGTGATTCTCCGGAACGAATCATCCTTCAAGGCAGGCTGGGTGGAATGGCAGATCCGCCCTCCGAAACCCTCCGTCACGTTCGTGGTGAAGGGCACCTTCGACCTCAAGCACGGAGCGACGGCGACGCTGTCGGCCGAGCCGGCGGATGTTTCCGGAGACCTGTTCCTCCAGGACGACCTGAAAAAGGCGCTGGTGTACTCCTCCGACCTGGCGCCGTTCAAACCCATGGCGGACGTCTTCGTCTCCGGATGCGCCTATGTCCCCGGGAAAGGGACGACGGACGTCCTGCGGGTGTCGTTCCAGGCGGGGCGGGTCTCCAAGTCCCTGGCCGTCATCGGCGACCGGCTCTGGCGCAAGGGTTTCCTCGGCAGCACGATGACCCCGATCATTCCTTTCCGCAGGATGGACCTCACGTACGACCGGAGCTACGGAGGGGAGGGCTACGCGTGGAATCCGCTCGGCCGCGGATACGCCGAGGAAGCGGGACCGGACGGCAAACCGGCGCTGCGGCTTCCGAATCTCGAGGACCCCGCGAAGCTCATCAGCAGTCCGTCCGATACGCCGGAGCCTGCGGGATTCGGCCCCTTTCCGCTGACCTGGCCGCAGCGGATGTCGAAGTCGGGGACCTATAAGGGCAACTGGCTCAAGGAACGATTCCCCTGGTTCCCGGACGATTTCAACTGGGGCTTCTTCAATGCCGCACCCCCGGACCAGCAGGCCGCGTACTTCCGCGGGGACGAAAAGCTGCGGTTTGAGAACCTGCACCGCGATCGACCGATCTTCGAGTCGGCGCTTCCCGGATACCGGGTGCGCTGCTTCTACGCCGAGGTCACCGTCGCCGTCGTCCGGATGGTCGAAGTCCCGATGGTGCTCGACACCGTCTATGCCGACCTGGAACGCGAAAAGCTGATCCTCGTCTGGCGCGGCGACACGGACCTCGAGCGGCCGAAACTGGCGCCGGACGACACGATGTTCGTGGTGGCCGACAAGCTGACCGATCCCCCGACGCCGATCGCGGCCATCGAGAAGAGGTTGCGTGCTCTCGTTCCCGGTGCGCAGCCCGAGCTCCCGCCGCCCGTTCCGGAGCCGTCGCCCCTGCCCGCGGTCGCGGCGCCGTCCGGCCCGCCACGGGAGGAACTTGCCCGGCAGATCTCGGGCGGCGCCGGGATGACGAACGCGGACCTGACGGGTGCGGATCTCTCGGGGTTCGATCTGTCGGGTCAGGACCTGTCGGGGTGCATCCTGGCGGGAGCGAACCTCCGGAAAGCCAATCTTGCGGGCACCAAGCTCGTCGGCGCCGTCCTCGCCGAAGCCGATTTGTCCAGGGCCTCGCTCAAGGGGGCCGACCTGTCGAAAGCCGATTTCAGCGGCGCGCGCCTGGCCGGAGCCGATCTCTCCGGCGCCAGGCTCGATGGGGCGGTGTTCGAGGAAGCGATGCTGCCGGCCGCGACGCTGACCGGGGCGCAGGGCAAGGGAGTCCTGTTCACGGGCGCGAGGCTCCGGCGGGCCGTTCTGAAACAGGCGGTCCTTCCCGGCGCCGTCTTCGCGGACGCCGTGCTGAACGAAGCCGATCTGTCCGGCGCGATCCTGGCGGGAGCAACGTTTGAAGGCGCGTACGCGAACCCCGTGAAGTTCAACGGGGCCGACCTGACCGCCGTCAAGGCGTCGGGAGCAAACTTCCGCGCGTCGTCATTCCGGAAGATCGTCGCGCCGAAATCCGTCTGGCAGGGGGCCCGGCTCTACGCGGCGGACTTCTCCGAGGCCGATCTTTCCGAGGCGGAGTTCAGCGCCGCGTACCTCGAGGAAGCCCGGTTCAACATGGCGACGCTCCGCCGCGCCAAGCTCATGGAAGCGGTGATGCGCCACGCCGAGCTCATCCGCTGCGACCTGTTCGCGGCGGGCCTCTCAAAGGCGGACCTCACCGGCGCCAATTTCAGCGAATCGAATCTGTTCAAGGCGGACCTGCTGAAGTCGCCCCGCGAAGGGGCGAAGTTCCAGAACGCCAACGTCCAGAGAACCTGGTTGGTCTTCAAGTGAAGGAGCAGCCCATGGCCCACCCCATCGTCGATCACGAGCTGAGCAGCACGGGCGGGGCCCGCGTGGGGATCCGTCCGACGCCGGCCGGCGAGATCCTGGAGACCCGGGACTCCCGCGGCCAGCTCGTCTTCGAATTCAACGCCGCCTCGGGCCGCGCCGTCCTGCACTTCGGCGGCAGCGGCTTGAGACTCCAGGCGGTCGACGGGCGGGTCGAGATCGTCTCCGAGTCGACCATCGCCATCCGCTCGGAGGGCGGCATCGAGCTGGAGGGGGCCAGGGGGGTGCGGCTGGCCTGCGGGCCCCATGCCGCGACGGTGACCCCGGAAGGAATCGACGTCGACGCGGCGGCAGCCCGCGTCCGCGTGGACGACGCCCGGGTGTCCTGCGGCAAGCTCGAGCAGAAGGTGGACCGCGTCCTGCTCTGGGCCAAGGACGTCTATCACCGGATCGAAGGGCTGTTGCACACGCGCGCGGGGAGGGTGCGGACGGAGGCCGAGCGTGATCACCTGGTGCAGGCGGAGCGGGCGCGGCTGCAGGCTGAAGGCGACGTCCATGTCCAGGGCCGTACGGTCAACCTAGGGTGATGCCATGTTTCCTGTAGCCACCAACGGGGGCGGCCAGTTCATGGCCTTCCCCGACGTCTGCAAGACGCCGACCCCGGCGGGACCGGTCCCGCTTCCCTATCCCAATATGGGCCAGGGATCCGACGGAGAGGGGTCGAAGAAGGTGAAGATCGACAACAAGGAAACCCTGCGCAAGGGGGACAGCGTCCGCATGACGGCCGGCGACGAGGCGGGCTCGGTGGGCGGCGTCGTCTCGAGCAAGATCAAGGGGAAGGTCGACATCGTCATGGGCTGGCCTTCGGTGAAGGCGGAGGGCAAGGAGGTCGCCCATCTGCTGGCCTCGTCCGACCACAACGGGTCCAGCCCGGGCAATACTGCGGTGCTGGGCAAGTACATCGCGCCCGGTCAGACCAAAGTAAAGGTCATGAAAGTCAAGGGGGTCCGGCGCCGGGTTCACAAGAAGGTGAGGAAGTATCATCCCTCGCGCGATGCTTCCGGGCAGGATCCGGCGTTCTCCCCGACGCCCCAGATGAAGAAGGACGCCAAAACGGCGGCGAAATCCACCGACGCCACAAAGAAGAAGAAGGCCAGCGAGGATCTCGGCGACGGCGGGGCCCAGAACGCGGGCGAGGAGATGGCGAAGCGGGACTATCAGGGGCTGGCCAAGCCTCCTCAGAGTCCCACCGCCGACAATCCCATATCCTTCGGCGGCCGGAGCACGACGGACGTGGTCACGTTCTGCAAGGACGGGACCATCCTGATCTTCGAGGCGAAGGGCGGCGCATCGCCGCTCGGCACCGCCATGGCCGGCACCAAGCGCATGCAGCAGGGGACGCCCAAGTATCTCGACGAGATCCTCGATCGCATGGAGAAGGCGGGCGGCGACAAGAAGGCGGTTGCGGACAAGATCAAGGCACAGATGCAGGCGGACCCGAGCAAGGTGCGGTACTGCGAGGCCCGCACCGAATACGACGCCAATGGCGATCCGGCCGACACGGTGATCAAAGAGTTCGACCCGTAGGGAGAGAGAGGACGCCATGCCCAGGACACTCGGACACAAGTTCAAGCCGGACAGGTTCCAGGATACCTACGATTTCTGGACCCGTCAGCAGGGGGTGCTGTATCCCGGCCGCGCCGAAGCCCGGAAGAAGCAGAACGTCAAGCTGTTCTGGGGCATCTTCGAAAACGGACTGAAGCTGTTCCGGATCGGCTACCTGCTGGACGAGCCGTTTCCCTCGCTGATCAAGAAGGCCCGCGAGGCCCTGCCGGAACTGATTCCGGCGATGGAGCTGGGATATGCGTTCGAGCCCGACAAGATCCAGGATGCGCTGTGCCTGGCGCTGACCGTCCGTCTTCCCAAGATGATCGACTGGTTGGCCGATCTGCCCCGCGACGCCTATACGGATCCCAGCGTCGAGGTCAGCGGGATCGCCTTTCTCATCACGGAGGCGATCCAGGCCGGCGCGAAGGGGAACCGGAAGGCGTTTGACGCGGCCGTGAAGAAACTCCGGCCGGCGATGGCTCCCAAGAAGCTCCTGGTGAGCCCGCGCCAGGAGACCGCCATCTACGCTCCGATCGTGGACCTTCTGGAAGCCGTCTCCGCGGGCGACCCGGCGCAATTCGAGAAGGCCTGGAAGGCCAAGGGCGACGCGTGGAAGAAGACCTACTCGAGAGCGAGCGAGGCCGGGAACTTCGACGGGATCCTCGACATCACCGCGCTTGGCATTGCCCGTATCGCCGAAGGGTTCGGCATGAAGATTCCGGCCACCCATCCCTATGCGCCGCTCGATATTCTCGGAGCCGCCAAGTGAGCTCGAGTCTCCGCTTCTTCTCGGTAAGCTGGAAGGAACTCTCCGGCGCCATCGGCAGCCACCATCAGGGGCTGTATCGGAAGCTCCTGAAGATCGCGGAACCGATCTTCGAGGAGGTCTACGAGGCGTCGAGTTTCCGGGGAGGTCCTGACCTCGCCGAAGGCATCGACCGCTGGATCCAGGGGGAGGTCGTGGAAGAAGGACAGACCGGGGTCCGGGTCCAGTCGCTCGGCGACGCGCTCGGCTTCCTCTCGCTGATCCAGTATTTCGGAAAGGAAGTGGGGAGCCTCGAGCATACCTCTTCATCGTTCGACCAATTCGAGAGATTCCTGCTGGGTCCGGCGACGACGGCGCTCCGGCCGCCGGTCCCCCTGACGCAGCTCCGGTCGCGTCCGATCCTGGGGGTGGAGAGCGGCCAGGACGCGCTCTGGGGAGGGCTCAGCCGGGAAGAGCTGTCGGCGCTTGCGTCGCCGCTTTCGGGTGATCCGCCCCAACCCCCCGACCAAGACGACGCCCTCTGGATGGTGCCGCTCTGGGATTCGCTCGGCTCCGCCCTCGATCTCGGCAAGGACCTGATAACGATTTACGCCTGACGCAGCCCGTTCTTTGTGGCTGCAACCGGGGTCCGACGCTAAGATGAGCCCGCTCGAGACTGGGAAGGTGGGAATGTCGCGATGATCCTCAAGACCCGGGAGTCCGTCCTGGAGCGGGTCCGCGGCGGACTCCCCTTCAAGGACGTCATCGTCCTGGACGCCGATCTCTCCAAGGCCGACCTCCGGAAAGCCAACTTCAGCGAGGGACACTTCCAGAACGTGCTGTTCGAGGGCACCGACCTGACCGGCGCGCTCTTCGTTTCCGCGGACCTCCTCAACGTCGCCCTCCGCGGGGCCAATCTCACGGGCGCGGATCTGACGGGCGTCCAGCTGACGGGAACCGATATTTCCGGAACCACCTTGACCCGCGCCAGCCTCGGAAACCTCGACCTGGCCGGCGTCCTCCTCGGCAGCAAGAATCTCTCCCAGACCCAGTGGGCCTCCTCCAACCTGCGCAGCGCCGACCTCTCCGGATCCGACCTGACCGGCGCCCAGTTCCGCGGCACCTCGCTTCGCGCCGCGCGGCTCGTCGGCGTGAAGTTCGGGGGCGCCACGATCACCAACGCCGACTTCACGGGCGCCGACCTTTCCGACGCCGTCCTCGACCGGTCAACGTTCAGCCAGGTGGACTTCACGAGCGCCAACGCCCCGGGCGCGACCTGGGCCGGGTCGGTCCTGGACCAGGTGAATTTCCAGGGGGCCGATCTGCACGGAGCCAGATCTTTCCCCAAGGCGCCGAAGGACTGCGTGTTCAATCGCGTCGACCTGTCCGAGTCCGACCTCTCGGGCTTCGACGCCCCGAAGGTCCGGATGCGGGGCGCGAACCTGACGAGCTGCAACCTGGAGGGGAGCAAGCTTGCGGGTGCGGATCTCGTCGAGTCCCGCATGATCGGCGCCGGGCTGACGGGGGCGGACCTGTCGGGCGCGGACCTCAGCCGCGCCGTGCTCGAGGGCGTCCGCCTGAAGAAGGCGAATCTGAAGGGTGCCACGCTGATGAAGGTCCGTCTCAACCGGGCGATCCTCGAGGACGCCGTGCTCGACGAGGCCAAGCTCTATGAGACGGACCTCCGCGAGGCGAACGTTCCCTCGATCCCCGGCGGACTCCTCGGCGGGGCAAATATGGCCGGCCTCGATCTGGCCGGCCGCGATTTTTCCGGCGCCGACCTGTCCAAGGTGGATCTCCGGGGGGCGCGGCTGACCAAGTCGAACCTGTCCGGCACCGACCTGACCGAGGCCATCCTCGCCGGCGCGGTCCTGGACGGCGCGGACCTCCAGCAGGCGATGCTGTCCGGCGTCGACCTGACCCGTGTCAAGCTGGCCGGCGCGAACCTGCTCGGCGCGCAGATCGAGCGCTGCAAGCTCGACGACGCCGACCTGAGCGGCTGCAAGCTCGAGGGCGCGGACCTCAAGGGGCTCGACCTCAAACGCACGAAGTTCAAGGGCGCCGCCCTGGTGAAATGCGCGATGGCCGGGTCCGATCTCACCGGCGCCGACCTGTCGGGCTGCGATCTCACCGATGCCGACTTCACCGGCGCGAAGCTGGGCGGGGCGAACCTGAGCCATGCCAGCCTCAAGGGATGCACCTTCGAAGCGGCCGACCTGATGCAGGCCCGCTTTGAGGAGGCCAGCGGCGTCTCCACGTTCTTCGGGCAGGCGAAGCTGTCCAAGTCGAATTTCGTCCGCGCCAGGCTCAAGTCGGCCTGCTTCCAGGGCGCCCAGCTGGACGGGGCGGATTTCTCCGGGGTGGCCATGGCGGAAGGCTGGTTCGTCGAGGCCGATGTCCGCTCGGCGAGGTTTCTCAACGCCCAGCTGACCTTCGCCGACTTTTCCCACGCCAAGATCCAGCAGGCCGACTTTTCGGGCGCGGACCTCTCCGGCGCCAATCTGCACGCGACCCTGGAGTCCGAAGCCCGGTTCCAGGGAGCCAACCTGAAACAGGTCCGGCATACGGACCCTGAGCTACTGGATGCCGAGTTATGGAAACCACTGAAGCCAAAGTAGTTAAGATTGGGCAAAGACCGGACTGTTGTAACCCGTGGGGCCGTCGGGTCGTCTTATTGTAGTTCCTTGACAGCCCCGAGCGAAGCCGTGAATAATGAAAACCTCCGGGCCACGAGGAAGGGAAAATCCTGCTGTAGGATGAATAATATAGGCCGGCCGGGGCTGGGGCCCCGAGACACCGGTCGAGAGATTGAGGAGGCCGCGACATGTTCAAAGTGAAGGGCGAAGGTCTGTCACCCGCCGAAACGACGGCGATCACCAACATCTGCTCGAGAGTCGCGGCGGCTGCCGCGCAGGCGGCCAACATGAAGGCCGGGAATCGAGGGAAGTGGTTCGGCACCATGGCCAACTCGGACGTTCTGCTCGGCAATCTGCGGACGATGGACAAGTACCTCAACAAGCAGTGCACGCAGCTCACGTTCGTCCGAAAGGCCACCGGGCAGATCATCGACTCCGTGAACGCCGAGGATTCCGATTACGGCCAGGTGCTGCCGAACGTCTTCTCGACGACGGTGGGATTCAAGCAGACCACGAAGCACGTCAGCTCCGGCCTGCGGATCTTCGCGATGAACGAGCTGATCCGGGCGATCGCGACGAACGACATCAAGGAGCAGCTCAACTACGTCTATCACGAGGTCAGCCACAAGGTGCTGGACACCATGGATTATAAGTACGGGAAGCCGAAGTGCAAGGCCCTCGCCATCAACAACCCCGGCCGCGCGGTGAAGAACGCCGACAACTACGGGTACTTCATCTGCGAGGTGGCGTAGTTCCGGCCTGACCGGATTCAGGGCCCTGGCTGACGGAGTTTTCCACGGACCGAGTCGGCCAGGGCCTTGAAGGCCGCCTCCCCCGCCTTCTGCTGCTCGAGAACCACGACGAAGGGACCCCGTCTCAGGATTCTGAAGTGGGCGGGATTCCGGCCCTGCTTTTTGCGCGTCTCTTCGAGCAGCGTCCCCCAGGCCGTCGCCATCGTCTCTTCCTTCAGCTCGTAGACGTCGATCTTCGTCTCGCTCGGATCGACCATCGCCTCCCACCAGCCCTTGACCTCCGACGAGGTCGAGCGGCCCAGGCGGGGATTCGGGCTGAGCACGGGCGCGCGGTCGAGGTAAAGCGAGCCCTTGGGAAGATCCGCGGTACGGAGCGCAAAGTCCTCCACGGAGGGAGGCCCGAGGCGCATCTTCCTGCGGAGCACCGGCTCCAGGGCCTCGAGCACCGGCCAGGCGCTCTCCGGCCCGCTCACCCACGCGAGCACCGTGTCCTTGATGAGGACGATGTCGCCGGGGTGCGAGGGCTGCTCCCGCCGCAGCTTCTCCACCAGGCCGTAGTCGAAGGTCTGCTGGAACTTGCAGGCGAGCGACACGTCCTTCCCCTTGATCGTGCAGGCGTAGTTCCTCCGGTCGATCGCCTCGTCGACGATCTCAAATCCGGCGGGCAGGTCCGACGGCTGGAGCCTCGCGGACATCAGCTGGAGCGGCCGCGGATGGTTGCGGTCCCAGCCGAACTTCTCGCGGACAAAATTCTCGATCGCGTCGAGGGATTCGTCGTCGGGAGCCTCCACGCCCCAGCACAGGCCGTGGCCGTCCGTCCCCGCTCCGCGCTTCGACAGCGCGTCATTGAACGCGCTGCGGTGCGTGCTGTCCGCGGGCTGGAAGATCACGATCGACCCGTGCGGCTTGAGGACGGCCCGCCAGGCGCGCCGGACCTCCGACGCCTGCACGCCCTTGATGGGGATCTGTTTGAGGATGGCGCGGACGTCGGTCTCCACGGAGTCGAAGCGGTATCCGTCGGGAAGCTCCGCTTCCACGGGGACGACGCTGTCGAAGGTGTAGTCGTCCGTGCCCATGCAGATCCGGAGTTTTCCGGCCACCTTCTCGTACGCGCCGATCTGGCGGCCGCGGAGCGCCATCGCCAGGATCGTCCGGCCCGCCACGCAGGACTCCGTCCGCGTCGCGTCCTTGCGGATGGCCTGGAGGATGGAGGCCTCCTCGGTCTTCGCGCGCGCGGCCGTGTCGTAGAGGGCCGCCACGACGACGATGCCCCCCTTCTGATCCGCGTGGTACATCGACTGCTCCGAACCCGCGACCAGCCCCGTCTTCGACAGGACGGAAGGGTTGAGCGATTCGATCATCCAGTCCTCGGGGAGCTCGCCCTTCTCCACCGTCAGGCTGTCCAGCGGCACGTCGGGCACCAGGGCGGGAAGCCCCAGTTTCTTCTGGAGCATCTCGACGAGCTGCGCGAACGCGTAGCGGTTCTGCGGGTGGATGGCCCAGGCCAGGACCAGCAGCGGGCCCTTCCGGTGCGTCCACTTGTGCTTCAGCGGCTCGAGCCCGAGGAACGTCTTCTCGATGCGCTCCGCCGCGGGCGTCTCGATCGCGGCGAAGGCGACCGACCAGCGCCACCAGGCGGCCACGTACCCCTGCTTGATCTCCGAGCGGTCGATGTTCTGAAGCCCGACGCCGTCGAGATTCTTGATCAGGATGTCGATGTCGGCCGGATCCTTGACCGGCATGGGGTTGCGCGGGAACTCGGTGCCGGTCTGCTGGTAAACAAAGCCGCCCGGCCGCTCCTCGGGGGAGAAGTAGAGCTTCGTGAGGTCCACCGCTTCCACGGGAGCGTCGACCTTGACCACCGCCGGCGGCGTCGGGGGCACGATCGCGGGGGGCGTCGCCGCCGGAGGGCTCTTGAGGAGGGCGACGCCCGCGAGGAGGACGGCCGCCGCGGTGACCACGCCCATGGCGATCATCGGGCGATTGGCGCTCTTCTTCGCAGGCTTGGGGGTGATCACCGTGGGCATATAAGACTCGGCCGAAGTCCCCACGGTGGTCGCCTTCGTCACGGCGTCCTTGATGTCGCCGGCGTTCTGATATCGCCGGTCGGGCGACTTTTCCAGCGCTTTGAGGACGACTTCGTCGAGGCGGACGTCGATCTTGACCATCTTGGAGGGCATCTCGAAGCGGCCGATGGGCAGCTCGCCGGTCAGCATCTCGTAGAGGACGACGCCGATGGCATAGATGTCGGCGCGGTGGTCGACGGACTTCGGGTTCTCGACCTGCTCCGGCGCCATATAGTGCGGGGTGCCCATGACCATGTTGGTCATGGTCAGGTTGACCGGGGCGTCGGCGCCGACGAGCTTGGCCAGACCGAAGTCGGCGATCTTCACGCGGCCGCGCTTGTCGAGGAGGATGTTCTCCGGCTTGATGTCGCGATGGACGACGCCTTCGCCGTGGGCATATTCGAGGGCGTCGCAGATCTGCGGGACGATCTTCAGCCCCTGCTCCGGGGTGAGCTTCCGGTCGCGGAGGATCTGGCGGAGGTTGGTGCCGTCGATGAACTCCATCGCGAAGAAGAAGAAGCCGCCCTCGGCGCCGAAGTCGTAGACGGCGACGATGTTGGGGTGGCTGAGGGAGCCGAGCGCCTTGGCCTCGCGGATGAAGCGGTTCTGGAAATCGGGGTCGAGGGCCAGCTTCAGGGGGAGGATCTTGAGGGCGACCATGCGGTCGAGCGCGGGCTGGCGCGCCTTATAGACGACGCCCATGCCGCCCCTGCCCAGCAGTTCGAGGATCTCCAGCCCGTGGAACGACTGGCCGGTCTTGAGAGGCAGATCTTCAGGCGGGGCGGTGGGTTCCGTCGACTTCTGCGCGAACCCCGCCATGCACTTGGAGCAGAGGTCCCCGGAAAAGAGGCTGCCGCAGGTGGAGCATTTTTTCATGGTATTCATATCCCCACCCTGCATAGAAGCCTCTTTTCTCCGTGGTTACATCGACGTGATGATATTCCTGCGCCGCAGGATTGTCATCAGTTCAGGCCAGTGCCGCAAACAGTTCCTGGAGTTCCTCGTCCACTTCGGCTTTCCGCTCCACCGTCCGGGCGACCTCCTCCTTCAGGAGGTCCCGGTAGCGGCGCCGGGAGCGGTGGATGATGACCTTGACGTTGGATTCCGACAGCCCCAGCCGGACGGCCACCTCCTTCAGGGTGCCCGGCTGGCCGGCCGTGATGTATTCGCGGAGGGCGTCGAAACGGGGGCCCATCTCGTCCTTGAGCACCGTCAGCGCCTGGTTGATGAGCCCCACGGCCCATTCCCGCCGGTATGTCTGCTCGGGGCTGGCCTCCCCGGCCCGGGTCAGCATCTCCTCGGCGCCTTCGAAGTCCAGGCTCAGGGGTTTTACCCCGCGCTTCAGCGCCTTGCGGCGGTCGTATTCGTTCGACAGATAGTGCTCCAGGCAGGCGAGCAGGAAGCTGCGGAACTTGCCTTTGGTCTTGGTCACCCGGGCCAGGGAGTCGCGCTCGATGAAGTCGCCGAAGAAGCCCTGCGTCAGGTCCTTGGCGTCCTCGACGTCATGCCCCTTCCGGCGGATGTAGTAGTAGCACGGCTTCCAGTACCGTTCCACCAGCGCGCCGAGTTCCTTCTTGTCCCGCGCCTTCAGGATGATGGTCCAGGCAGTCTGACCGAAGGTCCGGTCCCCGCCTCCCATCGTGGTTTCGCGTCCCATGCGTTGTCGTCCAGCGACCGTCCCCAGGGGTCAATCCGGGATAAAACAGACGGTCTGTTTTATTCCGGGTGGGACAGGGTGTCCCGTGGATCCCGCAGTTCTGAATACTATAGTATTGGCTTCCCTTTTGCTTGACAACACTTCGCGGGCTGATGCATATGTAGCCTCATCTGGGGGAGAATCTAGCCTTGAAAACACGTACGATTCTGTCATGGGGGGGCGTTTTTGCCTTCCTTCTGCTGCTGGCCGGCTCCGCCCTGGCCCAGGACCAGGACCATCCCGGCATCTGGTTGCCCTTTTCCGCATCCTCCTATGCGGACGAGATCGACGGGCTGTACCGCCTGATCTTCTGGCTCACGACCGGGATGTTCTTCCTGACCGAGGGTCTGCTGCTGATCTTCTGCGTCATCTATCGGCGCCGTCCGGGCCATCGTCCGACGTATACCCACGGCAACAACACGGCGGAAATCGCCTGGACCATCATCCCCGCCCTCATGCTCCTGGGCATCGCGATCGTGCAGATCCCCACCTGGAACAAGATCAAGAAGGATTTCCCGGCGGCGAACGCGACCGACGTCACGGTCATCGACTTCCTGGGCGAGCAGTACAAGTGGAACGTCCGCTACCCCGGAGCGAAGGAGAAGTACAAGGGCGACTCCGAGTACACCAACCTCTCCAACGTCCACATGCCCTTCGGCAACACGGCCCTTTTCAACCTGCGCTCGAAAGACGTGATCCACAGCATCTTCATCCCCCATATGCGGGTGAAGCAGGACGCGGTCCCGGGACTGCGCCAGAAGGCCTGGTTCAAGCCCAACCGCTTCTTTCTGGTGGACCTGAAGAAGCCCCTCGAGTCCGACGGACGCCACTACTACGAGATGGTGCGCAACGAGTGGGTCAAGAAGGAATACAAGACCCAGCCGCGGGAGTTCGTCAATCTCGACCCCAACAATCCCAACAATCCCAACAAGGACTTCATCACCGGCGGCAAGTACTTCGACAAGCGGATCGCCGTCCTGGGCCACTATGAAAAGAACGGCATCTACGAGGTCGCCGTCATCAACGGGGTCGCCAAGAAGGTGAAGGTGCTCTATCACGGCGGAGTGACGGACGGCCAGATGGCCGACTGCGACTATGCCCTGGGCATCTTCGAGATCGCCTGCGCCGAGCTCTGCGGGATGGGCCACTACACGATGCGCGCCTTCCTGTACGTCGAACCGGCCGCGTCCTTCGACTCCTGGCTCAAGTCGGAAGTCGAGGACGCCAGCGAGCCGCCCGTGGCCTGGAAGTTCTGGAGAAGCTGAGAGACACTATGAGCGACGCACACGATTCCGGTCACGGTCACGAGGAGATGGGCTTCTTCCGAAAGTACCTGTGGTCCACCAACCACAAGACGATCGGCAAGCAGTTCCTGATCACCAGCCTGGTGTTCCTCTTCGTCGCAGGCTTCCTCGCCCTCTCGCTGCGCTGGCAGCTGGCCTTCCCCGGCAAGCCCCTGCCGATCGTCGGCAAGTACGTGTTCTCGACGGCCGCGGAGCGCCAGATCGCGGAGGAGAAGGGCCCCGACTCACCCCAGGCGCATGTGCTGGGCTCGGTCAAGCCGGAGCAATTCACCGGCCTGACGTCCGTCCACGGCCTGCTGATGATCTTCTTCGTCATCATCCCGATCCTGGTCGGCGCGTTCGGGAACTTCCTGATCCCGCTGCATGTGGGAACGCACGACATGGCCTTCCCGGTCCTGAACGCCGCGAGCTACTGGGTCTTCTGGCTGGCCTGCATCATCGCCCTCGGGGGCCTGCTGACCCCGGATCCGACGACCGGGGCGTTCAATCCGGCCGCGGCCGGCTGGACGATGTACGCGCCGCTGTCGGCCGTCCCCTGGAGCTCGCCGGGCAACTCGACGGGCATGACCTGCGTCCTGACGGCCGCCATCCTGGTCGGCTTCTCGTCGATCATGGGCGCCGTCAACTACCTGACCACGATCCTGAAGATGCGCGCTCCCGGCCTGACGATGTGGCGTCTGCCGCTCACGACCTGGGCGCAGTTCATCACCGCGGTCCTGCAGCTCCTGGCGACCCCGGTGCTCGCCGGCGCGCTGATCATGCTGACCTGCGACCGCCTGCTCGGAACGAGCTTCTTCGTGCCCGGCAACCTGGACGTGTCCGGCAAGGCGGTCGAGCACTCGGGCGGCTCGGTGCTCATGTGGCAGCACATCTTCTGGTTCTACTCCCACCCCGCCGTGTACATCCTCGTGCTCCCCGCGATGGGCATCGCGAGCGACTTGCTCGCGGTCGGCGCCCGCAAGCCGATCTTCGGCTATAAGGCGATGGTGTTCTCGATCGCCGGCATCGCCGGCCTGGGCTTCATCGTCTGGGCCCACCACATGTTCATCTCGGGCATGAAGCCCGGCCTCGGCACGGCGTTCATGATCTCGACGATGATGATCGCGCTCCCCAGCTCGATCAAGGTCTTCAACTGGCTGGGCACGCTGTGGAAGGGCTCGATCCGCTTCGACGTCCCCACCCTCAATGCGCTCTCGTTCGTGTCGATGTTCATCATCGGCGGCCTGTCGGGCATCTTCATGGCCGCGACGCCGGTCGACATCTTCATCCACGACACGTACTACATCGTCGCGCACTTCCACTACGTCGTGTTCGGCGGCTCGCTCTTCTCGGTCTTCGGCGGCATCTTCTTCTGGTACCCGAAGATGTTCGGCCGGATGATGAACCACACGCTGGGCAAGATCCACTGGTTCCTGACGTTCGTGTTCTTCAACGCGACGTTCTTCCCGATGCACATCATCGGGGCCGGCGGCCACATGCGGCGCATCGCAACGCTGATGGAGTACGAGTGGCTCAAGCCGTTCCAGGGCTGGAACCGCATGATCACGATCAGCGCCTTCTGCCTGGGCTTCTCGCAGTTCATCTTCCTCTTCAACTTCTTCTGGTCGATGGTCAAGGGCCGCAAGGCCGAGGCCAACCCCTGGCAGTCCAACACGCTGGAGTGGACGGTCCCGTCCCCGGCGCCCGAGCACAACTATACGCCGGTCCCCACGGTGCACCACGGCCCCTATGAGTACGGCGTGTCCGCCGACAAGGACTGGCAGGCGCAGACGGAGTCGGGCGGCACCGCCCCCGCGCACTAAGAGCGACCGTGAGTGAGTTGAACGTCAATAACGGGATCCGGCGCTTCGCCGCGCTGACGGCGGCGGTGACGCTCGTCCTCATTCTGGCCGGCGGCTTCGTGACGACGACCCGCACCGGCGACACGATCCCCACCTGGCCCAAATCGTGGGGCCAGTTCGAGGGCGGCTGGTGGGTGGAATGGTCGCACCGCGCCGTCGCGGGCACCGTCGCCCTCCTCGTCGCCGGTCTCGCGATCACCCTGCACCTGAGGGAACCGCGCGCCTGGGTGCGGCGGATCGGGTGGATCGCCCTGGGCGCGGTCCTCGTGCAGGCGCTCATCGGCGGACTCCGCATCTATGTCCCCAAGGCGGCGGTCGCCATCGTCCACGCCTGTTTCGGCCAGCTGGTCTTCTGCTGCATGGTCGCCATCGCGCTCTTCGTGTCCGAGGCGTGGCGGAAGACGCCGCTCGATGCGGCCGCGTCCGGCGCGCGCCGTCTGGGCGTGATGGCCACCGTCTTCGCGTTCCTGCAACTCGTGGCCGGCGCGGTGACCCGCCACACGGGCGCCGGACTGGTCGTGCACCTGGTCGGTGCCGGTCTCGTCCTGCTCCACGTCACCCTGCTCGCCTCGCGCCTGATGCTGACCCCGCTCCGTCGCGGCGCCCATCTCCTGACCGGGATTCTGGGCGTCCAGCTGCTGCTCGGGTTTGCGGCCTGGGCGATCACGGCCGGGGGCTTCGTCCGCAGCCATGAGTCGCCGCTCGTCTCGATCGTGACCATCAGCAGCCATGTCGCCGTCGGCGCCTCGCTGCTGGCGGCGTCGCTCGGCCTGACCCTGATGTGTCACCGCGGCGCGGTCTCCGCGCCCGTCGCGGTGGGGGCGGCGAACGCATGAACCCCACGACGCTCGAGGCCGTCCACCAGGTTCCCGTCGTCCGGGCGGCGGCGACGCCGACCCGCCTGGCCGACTTCATGACGCTGACGAAGCCCGGGATCACGGTGATGGTGACGATCACGGCCGCGGTGGGCTACTACGTCGCCTCGCACGGGTCCTTCGACTGGAAGATCTTCCTCCATATGGTCGGGGGGACGCTGCTCAGCTCCGCGGGGGCGGCGGCGTTCAACATGCTCATGGAGCGGAAGCTGGACGCCCTGATGGACCGCACCAAGGCGCGGCCGCTGGCGGCCGGGCGCATGGCGCCGGTGGAGGCGGCCGTTTTCGGCGGCGTCCTCTGCGTCGCGGGCCTGTCGTGGCTGGCCCTGAAGGTGAACCTGCTGACCGCGGCCTTGTCGGCGGCGACGATGTTCAGCTATCTCGCCCTGTATACGCCGCTCAAGACGAAGAGCTCGGTGTGCACGCTGGTGGGGGCCATCCCCGGGGCGCTGCCGCCGGTCATGGGCTGGGCCGCCTCCCGCGGCTCGGTGGACGTGGGCGCGGGGGTGCTCTTCCTGATCCTGTTCTTCTGGCAGCTTCCGCACTTCCTCGCCCTGGCGTGGATGTATCGCGAGGACTATGCGCGCGGCGGATTCCCGATGCTGCCCGTCGAGGAGCCCACGGGGGCGAGCACGGGCCGCCAGGTCGTGCTGCAGACGCTGGCCCTGGTCGTCGTCAGCCTCCTGCCCTTCGGATTCCAGATGGCCGGCGAAGGATATCTCATCGCGGCGCTGGTGCTGGGAACGGCGTTCCTTGGCTTCGGCGTCGCGTTCGCCGCCGAGCGTTCGAGGGACCGGGCGTCCCGGCTCTTCCTGGCATCGATCACGTACCTGCCGCTCCTTCTGGGAGCGCTGGCTCTTCTATAAGAGGGTTTCATGGAACAAGCTGCGGCGGCGGCCCACGGCCACGGGGAAGACGACCACGTCGCGTCCTTCGAACGGGCGCGGCTGGCGATGTGGCTCTTCCTCGCGTCCGAGATCATGATGTTCGGCGCCTTCATCGCCGCCTACGTGGTGCTCTGGATGTCCGCGCCGGGCGGCGAAGGCACCGCGTTCGACAAGCATCACCTCAGCTGGAAGATCGCCTGCTTCAACACCGCGGTGCTGATCCTCAGCTCGTTCACGATGGTGAAGTCGGTCCAGGCCATCGCCCAGGGCAAGCGCGGAAAGTGCGAAGACTACATGATCGCCACCGCCGCCCTCGGCGCCCTCTTCCTCTGCGTCAAGATGTACGAGTACTCTCTCAAGTTCGCCGACGGCCTCGGGCCGGACACGAACGTCTTCTACGGCTGCTACTTCCTGATGACCGGCTTCCACGGGATCCACGTGCTGATCGGCGTCATCCTTCTGATCTGGTGCGCGTTCTACGTGAAGCGCATGGACGAACACCATTACGCCCCCGTTGAAAACCTCGCGCTGTACTGGCACTTCGTCGACCTGGTCTGGATCTTCCTGTTCCCCATCGTTTACCTGCTCCACTGAGGGAGGGCGATATGTCTTCTGAAGACCATAGCAAGACGTACGTCAATGTCCTGGCCGCCCTCGCCGTGGGCACGGTGCTCACCGTCGGTGCCTCGCTCGTCCACTTCGGGCACTGGGGCAACATCGCGGTCGGCCTCCTCATCGCGACGATCAAGGCGTCCCTCGTCGTGATGTTCTTCATGCACCTGAAGTACGAGCAGCGCTGGTGGGCCGGGATCGTCCTGTTCCCCGTCCTGCTCGTGTTCATCATCATCGGCTCCAACCTGCCGGACACCGGCCTCAACGGGAAGAATCGCGACGGGGACATCCTCTCGGAGCCGCTGCCGGTGATTCCGCATGCCGGACATGCAGGCCCCGCGCCGGCCCATCACTGATTGAGCGTCGAGGTCGACGGCCTGACTCACCGCTACGGCGAGCGTGTCGCGCTTGACGGCGTCTCGTTCTCGGTCAAATCCGGAGAAGTCTTCGGCCTCCTCGGCCCCAACGGCGGCGGCAAGACCACGCTTTTCAAGATCCTCTCGACCGCGCTGACGCCGACCGCCGGCAGGGCCCGGATCTCGGGGGTCGACGTCTCCGAAGCCGGGGTCCGCCGGAAGATCGGGGTCGTCTTCCAGGCCCCCAGTCTCGACCAGAAGCTCAGTGTCGCCGAGAACCTCCTGCACCACGGCCATCTGTATGGTCTTTCGGGGTCGGGACTGCAGGCGAGGATCGGCGAGGAGTTGAGCCGATTCCACCTCGCGGACCGGGCGAAGGACCGCGTCGAGAAGCTGTCCGGCGGCCTGCAGCGGAGGGTCGAGCTGGCCAAATCGCTGCTCCACAAGCCGGAGGTGCTGCTGCTCGACGAGCCGTCGACGGGGCTGGATCCCGGCGCGCGCCGGGATTTGTGGGACGCGCTGCGGGGCCTCCGGGGGGTGACGGTGCTCCTGACGACCCACCTGCTGGAGGAGGCGGAGCGCTGCGACCGGCTGGCCATCCTCCATAAGGGGAAGCTGGCGGCGCTGGGCGAACCCCTGGCGCTGCGCTCAGAGATCGGCGGCGACGTCGTCACGATCCGGGTCCGGGACGCCGAGGGGCTGGCCGCGTCGATCCGGGAGAAATTCGGAGAGACCGCCCAGGTCGTCCAGGGCGTGCTGCGGATCTCGAAGGACAGGGGCTACGAGTTCGTCTCGAGGCTGCTCGAGGCCTTCCCGACCCTGATCGAGTCGATCACGGTCGCCAAGCCCTCGCTGGAAGACGTCTTCCTCTCGAAGACCCGGGAGTTCTGGTCATGAGCTCCACAAACAGGACGGTCTTGTTTGTGGGAGGCGGATGGCGATGATGCTCGCGGCCTATACCCTGTGCCGGCGGGACCTGGTGCGCTTCTTCCGGCAGCGGAGCAGGGTCATCGGCGTCCTGGCGACGCCGCTGATCTTCTGGGGCCTGATCGGCTCCGGCTTCAACTATATGCAGTACCTGTACCCCGGGACGCTGGTCCAGATCCTCCTCTTCACGTCGATCTTCTCCACGATCTCGATCATCCAGGATCGCCAGCAGGGATTCCTGCAGGGAGTGCTCGTCGCGCCGGTGTCGCGGTCGGCGATCGTCCTGGGCAAGGTGCTGGGCGGGACGGCGATCGCGCTCACCCAGGGGGCGCTCTTCCTCCTCCTGGCGCCCCTGGTCGGCATCCGGCCCGCGCCCTGGGGCTGGGCCGCCGCGCTGGGGGTCATGAGCCTGGTCGGCTTCGGCCTGACGGCGCTCGGGGTGCTGCTGGCGTGGCGGTTCGACTCGGTCCAGGGCTTCCATTCGATCATGAACCTCCTGCTCCTGCCGATGTGGCTGCTCTCGGGCGCGGTCTTCCCGCCCGAGAAGGCGATCCCCTGGGTCCGCATCGTGATGGTGGGCAATCCCCTGACCTACGGCGTGGGCGCCCTTCGCCGGGTGCTGACGGGCGAGGGCATGGACCTCGGCCTGGGCATCGGCGTGTCGGCGGCCTTTGCGGCGTTCATGTTTGTCCTGGCCGTCCTTTTCGCCCGCCGCCGCTGATCCGGAATTGTCGCGCGTCCGACATCCGGAGTGTAGACTAAGCGTATTCATGGCGCAGATCCTCGCCGTCGACGACGACCCGCGCATCCGGAAGTTCGTCGCCGCCACGCTCAAAGCCGCGGGCCACGACGTCACCGCCGTCGGCGACGCGGAATCGGCGCTCGCCCAGCTGCTCATGTCCCGCCCCGACCTCTTCCTGCTCGACATCAACCTCCCCGGCATGCACGGCCTCGCGCTCGCGGAGAAGCTGCAGTCGCAGCGCGGGACCTGGTCGATTCCGGTCGTGATCCTCTCCGTGCGGACGGATCCGCGCGACAAGGTCGCCGCCTTCGCCTCGGGCGCCGTCACCTACCTCGAGAAGCCGTTCAAAAAGAAGGACCTGGTCGACGCCGTCCGCTCCGCCCTCGAATATGCCGCCCGGCGTCCCCGGCGGAACTAGTTCCGCCGTATCATAGGGAGATCCGGAGAACCCCATGACGAAGAAAGCCTCCCGCCTCTGTCCCGAATGCGGCGAGACCGTCGGCCGCCGCGGCTTCCTGCGGATGGCGGGCGCCGGCGCCGCGGCCATCGCCCTGGCGGGGTCGCCCCTGGGGTGGGCGCAGGAGCCCAACCGGACGGCGGAGGGAATGATCAAGGAGCTCTACGCCGGCCTGGACGCCGATCAGAAGAAGGCCGTGATGCTGCCGATGGACGCCCCGGAGCGGCTGAAGCTGTACAACGCGGCGATGGGGAAGAAGATCGGCGAGGTGTATACGAAGTCCCAGCAGGAGTTGGTGGGCCGGATCCTGAAGGCGCTCTCCTCCGGTGAGGAGGGCTGGGCGCAGATCAGCCGCGGCGGCACCTGGGACGCGTCGAAGGCCTTCGAGAACTGCGGGGCCAATCTGTTCGGGGATCCGGCCGGGAAGTTCACGTGGGTGTTCAGCGGCCATCACCTGACGATCCGCTGCGACGGGAACTCGGAAGAGGGCGCGGCCTTCGGCGGCCCCCTGTATTACGGGCACAGCCCGAACGGTTATAGCGAGCGCAACCTGTTCAACTACCAGACGAAAAGCGCGATGGCGGTCTATGAGTCCCTGGACAAGCTCGACCGTCAGCAGGCGCTCGCCTTCGAAGACCCCGCGGAAGGCCTCCCCTCCCTCAAGTTCCGCTGCACCTGCGATTCCACCCCCGGCATCCCCTACAGCAACCTCAGCAAGGAGTCCAAGGGGCTCGTCGAAAAGGTCATGCGGGACCTCCTCTCCCCCTACCGGAAGGGCGACGTCGACGAGGTGATGGAGGTGGTGAAGAAGACGGGCGGCATGGAGGCCATGCACCTGATGTTCTTCGCCGAGAAGGACGCGAAGGCGAGCCAGCCCTGGTCCTTCTGGCGCCTCGAGGGCCCGGGCTTCATCTGGAACTTCCGGGTGCTGCCGCACGTGCACACCTACGTCAACATCTCGTCGAAGGTCTGACCGCGCCGTCGCGGCTCCTCGACTCTCCGTCCGGATTCTACCGTGGAGCTCTGCCGCCCGGAGCTAAAGGGACGGAGAGCGCTGAGGCGCTTCCGCCGGCGGGATGGGGACCCAGCGCCGGGCGCCGCAGGCGAACATGGCGCATTCGCGCGTGTAGTCCCAGCAGCCCTGATGGTGAGGGGTGCGGCAACTGATGCACAGGACCACCTCCGACTCCAGCGCAGACTGACAGACCGGGCAACGCCCGCCTGTTCCGACGCCCACCGAGAGGATGGAGTAGCCCCCCTGACGGGCGGCCTCCCGCAGGGCGCCGACGAAGATCTCCGCGGCGGAGAGCAGGCTCTCCAGATCCTCCCGTCGCACCAGCATGCGAGGGATGCGGATGCGGAGATCGCCCAGCGTCAGAATCACGCGGCAGAATTCCCCCGCAGGGACCTTCAGGAGGGCGTCGGCGACGCGGTCCCGCCGTTCTCCCGAGAACAGATCGCCGATCAGGGTGATCGGCTCGGAGCGGGCGAGAAATTGGGCATCGAATCTCGCATGTCCCGTCGGGATCGTGCGGCCGCCGATGAGCCGGCCGCCCCGGCTGAGGTTGGGCAGGATCCGGAGCGTGCCTGGCGCGCCTTCGTCGATCTTGAAGGACGCCTGAGTCGTTGGGCCTTCCAGGGACCAGGCCATCGCCACGGCGCCGGCGTTCCGGGACCCGCGCCAGCGGATCGAAGCGAAGTCCGGACCGGGCTCCGCGGGGCTTCCCAACAGGCGGGTGAGTTTCACCGCGAGCTGCCGGATGGCGCGCCTGCGCCATAGACCCGCGACCACCCGGTCCAGCCCCGCCAGGGCCATCCCGACAAAGATGAGGAACGACCCCATCAGAATTCCGACGGTCTGCGCAAATCCGATCTGCCTCGAGACGGCGACCGGTGCGATGACGAGAAAAAGCCCGCAGAGGATCAGGAAGCCGCCGACCGTCCAGCCCATTCTCCGGAAAGCGCGGTCAATCGGCGACAGGGAGCTGCGCACGCAACTTATTCTATCCTTCTTCGTGCCGCCGGGAAGTATCTCCCGACTGCCCGTGCCCTCCGGAATTCGGCCGCCCGCTCATTTTTCCTGCCGACTTTTCTGCCCCAATCCCCACTCCCCGGGTGGAAGGACCGCGACGGCGCAGGTCGTAACGTCACGTTACGAAACGTAACGTGGACAGCAGCGCCTGAATAGGTCACATCGCAGAACCCGCTGCGGAGAAGCGAGTTGTGATTTCGGGCCTTGTGGCACGAGGCTTGCTCCGTCCCGGAGGGTGCGACGGTCGTCCCGATGGAGGCCTCCCATGGTCGGCGCATTTCTGTTCCTCCTGCCCCTGGTCCCGTACGCGACGTTCCGCGCGGGCGAGACGGTCCCGCGTTCGCTCTTCCCGGCGACGAAGTCCGATCCGCCTCCGCCACCCCCGTTCGGCTGCCGGGTGGAGGCGCCGGCGCGCGACGGCGACGCCCCCGCATCGCCCTTCTCGGCGCGGCGCATCCGCGAGACGTCCCGCGGATGGGAGTGGAAGAGCCTCGAGACACCCGGCTGGAAGCTCCTGATGACTCCGTCGTTCGTCGTGCGCGGCGACGTCCCCATCGACGATCTGCGCACGGTCGGCGCCACGCTCGAGGAGTTCCTGAGAATGGCCCGGGCGGCGCTGGGCGGCGACGATTCGGGGCTCATGTTCTCCGCCCGCGTCTTTGCCGGCGCGCGCGAGTTCCGCCGGTATGCGGCGCGATCGGGCGCGTCGAACGCCGAATCCTTCTACGATCCCCGCAGCGCGGAGCTGGTGGTCTGCCTGGAGGGGCCGCCGTCGCCGCTCTGGCTGCAGAAGACGCTGGCGCACGAGTTCGCCCACGAGTACATGGACCGCGTCTGGAAGCGGACCGATCCGCTCTGGTTCGCCGAGGGCGTGGCCGAATACTTCGCCAACTTCTCGCTGCGCGAGGGACGAGCGGTGGCCGGCGCGGTCGATCATCGCGGCGTGCTGCTCCTCAGGATGGACGAGCCGCTTCCCCTCAAAGACTTCTTCAAGCTGGGCCGCGACGAGATGTACGGCTTCCGCTTCGCGCACCACTACGCTCAGGCCTGGTCGCTGGTCCACTACCTGTTCACGCGCGAAGACGGCGTCGTCGATCTGCTCCTCCGCGGGACCGTCCCTCCGAACGTCGAGGAGCTGGAGAAGGGCTGGAGGGAACACCTCGAACGACTGGAATAGAAAGGAGCGATGCGCCATGAAGAAAATCACCCCGCGGGAGGCCTACCAGCTCGCCGGCGAGCTGGCGCTGGACCTCCACCGGAGCATCCGCTGCACTCCGGGAAGTCAGGACTATGAGCTGGCGATGGAGCTGCGGCACACGGCCCAGGACACCGCGATGAATCTCTCGCCGGACGTGGAACGCGAGGACGGGATCGACGCCGCCTGCGGCTCGGTCGCGCGCCTCGAATATGGCCTCATCCTGGCGCGGGATCTCGGCCTGTTCCCGAAGGCCGGCGTGCAGGAGTTCCAGGAGCGCGCGGCCGACCTGGGCAGGCGGCTTCAGAAGATGAATTCCAAGCTGAGGGCTTGAGCTCTTTGCTGGATCGTGGACGTAGCCCTGCGCGTCCTTCCGGGCGCGCAGGGCTGAAATTTGAAGGTTGAGGCCCCGTAGCTCAATCGGACAGAGCGCGACGATTGCGACCGTCGTGGTTGGGGGTTCGACTCCCACCGGGGACACAATCGGGTGGGGAGCGTCGCACTCCCCACCCTTCTTGATCCATCCGACGATCAGCCTTATCCTTCGGATCAGGTCGCAATCACCGCATGCTCCGGTGAGCTGGCGGGAGGGCGCCGTGAAAGCGGCGCCCGTTTCGTTTTAAAGGCTCTTACATCCCCATTCCGCCCATTCCCCCCATGCCTCCCATCCCACCCATTCCGCCCATTCCGGGCATCATGCCGGGCATCGAGGGCATGCCGGGGTTCGGGCCGTCGCCCATCCCCGAGGGGATGTTGTCGACGATCTTCGGCTCGGGCTTCTCCGTGATCACCGCCTCGGTCGTCATGAAGATGGCCGCCATGCTCGCCGCGTTCTGCAGCGCCAGGCGCACCACCTTGCGGGGATCCAGGATGCCGCCCTTGATCATGTCCTTGTACTCGCGCTCCTGGGCGTCGAAGCCGAAGGCGTAGTCCTTGGACTCCTCGATCTTCTGGACCACGACGCTGCCGCGGTCGCCGGCATTGTCGGCGATCTGGCGGACGGGCATCTCCAGGGCGCGGCGCAGGATCTGCGCGCCGATCTTCTCGTCGCCCGAGAGCTTGAGGGCGTCGATCGAGCGGCGGGAGCGGAGCAGCGCGACGCCGCCTCCGGGCAGCACGCCCTCCTCCACCGCGGCGCGGGCCGCGTGGAGCGCGTCCTCGAGCCGGGCGCGCTTCTGCTTCATCTCAATCTCGGTCGCGGCGCCCACGTTGATCTGGGCCAGGCCGCCCGAGAGCTTCGACAGGCGCTCCTGCAGCTTCTCGCGGTCATAGTCGGACGTGGCCTGCGAGACCGCGTTCTTGATCAGTTCGATGCGCCCCTTGATCGCCTCGTCGGAACCGGCGCCCTCGATGATCGTCGTCGCTTCCTTCTCGATGATCACGCGCTTCGCCGTCCCGAGGTCCTTGATCGTGGCGTCGTCCAGCGTCACGCCGATGTCCTCGAGCAGCGCCTTCGCGCCCGTGAAGACGGCGATGTCCTCCATCAGCTCCTTGCGGCGGTCGCCGAAGCCCGGCGCCTTCACGGCGCAGGAGACGAAGACGCCCTGCATCCGGTTCACCACCAGGAGGGCCAGGGCCTCCGCCTCGAGTTCGTCCGCGATGATGATCAGCGGACGCTTGGTCGGGGCGACCTTCTCGAGGATCGGGATCAGCGCGGCCGCGCTGTTGATCTTCTTCTCGTGGATGAGGATATAGGGCTTCTCGAGCTCGCACACGAGCTTCTCGGGCCGGTTCACGAAGTACGGCGACATGTAGCCCTTGTCGAACTGCAGGCCCTCGATCCGCGTGATCTTCGTGTCGATGCCCCTGGCCTCCTCGACGGTCACCGCCCCGTCCTTGCCGACCATGTCGATCGCGTCGGCGATGAGCTTGCCGATCTCGGGGTCGTTCCCTGCGGCGATGGTCGCGACGTATTCGATGTCGTGCTTGCCGGACACGGGCTTCGCCGACTTCTCGAGGTCCTTCTGGACGGCGTCGACGGCTTTCTGGATGCCGCGCTGGAGGGCGATGGGGTTGGCGCCCGCCTCGATATGGTGGAGCGACTCGATGAAGATGGCCTCGGCCAGCACGGTCGCGGTCGTGGTGCCGTCGCCGGCGGTGTCGCCGGTCTTGATGGCGACCTCCTTGAGCAGCTGGACGGCGGCGTTCTGGAACTTGTTCGGGAGCTCGACCTCCCTCGCCACGGTGACGCCGTCGCGGGTCACGAGCGGGGCGCCCCACTTGCGCTCGATGGCCACGTTGTGGCCGCCGGGGCCGAGGGTGACCTTGACGACGTGGGCGAGCTGCTGCACGCCCTCGAGGAGCGACGCGCGAGCGTCGCGACTGAACTCCACGAGTTTGCTGGACATTATTGTTTCTCCTTCAGAACCGATTCCATCTTCGCCTTCATTTCTTTGCTCAGCGGGATCTCCCGCTTCTTTTCGTCGAGGAACTTGAGCTCGCGGGCCCCGGTGTAGCCTACCAGCGTCACCTCCGCCGTATAGCGGACCTTCTCCTTCACGCCGGCCGCGTTCGACTTGAGCGTCGCGTCGCAGGTGAACTGCTGGAGGCGGTTCTCCGCGTCGACGCTCAGCTCGAACCGCGCGCTGGACTCCTTCCAGTCGAAGGCGTCCTTGCTCGTCTGCTCCTTCATGATCTTTTCGATGTCCTCGCCGCTGAAGTTCATCTCGACCACGCCGGGCCGGAGCAGCTTCGCGGCCCCGGAGTGGCGGGCGATCACCGTCAGGACGTCGTCCGGATTCTGGATGCCGCGGCCCGCGCCGGGCATGCCGATTTCGTCGGCGGTGATCCAGTCGCCGACCAGCGGGTGATACACCCAGGCATCCTTGGGGCCGATCCGGACGATCATCTTCTCGTCGCCGCCGGACGCCGTATAGTGGACGAAGAGGACGCCGGGGTGGACCCAGACGCACTGGCCTTCGTAATTGAGCGGGGCGCCGCTCGTCGTCAGCTGCGCCTTGAACCTGGTCTCATAGCTCTTCTGCGTCCGCGTGTTATAGGCGGCATGCTCCAGGACCGACTTGGGATCCTTGGGATCCAGGTCCTTGCCCGGCCGGGCAGGCGGATCCGCCTGGCAGGCCGCGAGAACCAGCGCGGTCAGGGTGAGAGACTTCATAAGGGCCTCGTATAGTAGCCATCCTGGGGGGCCGGGTCAACTCCGGGACCGAGGGTTAAGACGATCCGCCGGCGTATTTGGACAACGCCAGTTTGAGGTTTTCCTTGGCCCGGAAAAGGACGGACTTGACCGCCTCCAGCGACATCCCCATCGTCTCGGCGATTTCGTCGTAGCTCATGTCTTCATAACGCGCCAGAATGACCGCCATCCGCTGGTTCTCCGGAAGGGCGTCGATCGCCGCCTTGACCGCCCCCTGGAGCTCCGACCGGGACAGCCGCGCATCCGGGTTTTCCCCCTCCGGCTCCTCCATCATGTCGTTGATGGGGGCCGCCAGGGTCGGCTGGCTCTTCCGCGCCCGGATCTCGTTCAGGCAGTGGTTCACCGCGATCCGGTAGAGCCACGTCGAAAACTTCGCCTTCGGTTCGTACTTCATCCGGGCCCGGTAGACCTTGACGAAGATGTCCTGGGAGACGTCCTCGGCGCGCGACGCGTCCCCGAGGTAGCGAAAGACCAGATTCAGGACCCCCCGCGTGTGTTTCTTGACGAGCTCCTCGAAGCAGCGCTCCTCCCCTTTCTGGAACCGAAGCATCAGCTCGATGTCGGGATCGCTGAAGTCGGCGCTCATGAGGTAGTTATACGCAGCGTTGCCGGTTAGATTCCCACGCTCCCCGGAATTCCCCCCAACTGATTCTAGCACGCCAAAGCGGTTCCAACCATTTGCCCGGCAACGGTTTGAGGTGATGTCAGGGCTGCGCCTCGGCTTCATCATCACCGGCCCCCATCTTGACCCCCTCCCCGGGCAAGGCTATAGTTGAACTCGTGAGATCGATCGCCGCCATCGCCCTGCTCCTCCTGGGCGCGTGCTCCAAGGACGGCCCCATTCCGCTGGCCGAAGCCCAGAGCCGCGAGATGATCCGCGACACCATCAAGGCCTTCCACGAGGCCAGCGACAAGGGCGACATGGGAACGATCAAGTCGCTCCTCGACTCCGACGTCTCCCTTGTGGTCAGCCATGAGGATGTGATCCGCGGCTACGAAGGAGTGACCAAGGCGCTGTCCGATCGGATCAAGTCCTACGACGGCCCGCGGAATACGATCACCGGCAAGGAAGTGATCAAGATCAACGGGGACACGGCGCTGGTGACCTACATCGCGAACGTGGGCACCCAGCGCGGGATCATCACGGCCGTCTACCACCGCACGAAGGACAACAAGTGGCTGCTCTCCCATCTCCACGACACCTGGTCGATGCCCGCAAAGAAGTGACGTGACTCCGAAAGTCTCCCCGACCCGTCGTGCGATCACCCTGCTTGGCGCCGCGTGGATGACGCTGACGCTGATCCATATCCTCCTCCAGGGCATGGCCCCCCGGAGCATCCTGGGCGATCCGCTGCTTCCCTTCTGGGCGCGCTGCTCCCTGCTGGCCACCGAAGGCGGGCTCCTGGCCGTCGCCCTGGCCGGGATGGCCCTCCTTCACCTGACGCTCTCCCTCGCCTCGGCGCGCCTGTCGCGCCGGCTCCGTCCCCTCATCGAGGTCATCCGCTGTCTCGCGACGGCCTTCGTGCTGATCATCCTTGCCGCGAGCTGGTGCATGTTCTGGCTGAGCGGCCAGTACCTCGACGGGCCCGGCGTCCGCTTCGCCTGGAGCAACCTTTCCACCCTGATGGCCTACGCCACCCGGGTCCACCCCTTCCTGGTCTATGGGATGCCCTGCCTGCTGCTGGTGGCGGCGGTCTTCGCCTGCGAAGGGATCCCGCGCTGGTTCGGCAAGCTCCCCGCGCGGGTCGCTCCGCTGATGGCGTGGGCCTCGGCCGGCCTGCTCGTTCTCACCCTCGCGACCGCGGCCGGCGGCGAAGTCGGTCACCGCTACTCCACGAAGAAAGTCACCGATGAGGGGACCGGGACCGTCTATTCCCGCGACGATCTCTATCGCTTCCGTCGCAACCGCAACGCCGGTCCTCTCGTCCACTGCATTTCGCGGACCCTGGAATCCGGAGATCCCCTGGATACCGACTCGTCCGATCCGCCTCCGGTCATCCGGAGCCGGCCGCGGATTTCCATGGAGGACTATGTCGCCACGACCGACGCCGCGAATCTGAATCGCTGGAACGTCGTCGTCGTGCTGGTGGATTCCCTCCGGGTCGACCAGCTCCGGGCCTGCGGCGGACCGCGCGAGGTCATGCCCGCGGTGGAGGCTCTTGCGCGCGACGGGAAGGTGTTCGCCGACTGCGTCTCGCAGGCGAGCCACACGGACTATGCCGCTCCGGCCGTGTTCTCCTCGCACTATCCCCTCCGCTCGCGCGACGTCTACCGCTACCCCAAGGATCCTCCCTATCCGCGCGTGATGATCTACGACGTGCTCAAGGCCCTCGGCTGGCGGACGGCCCTCTTCTCGTCGCAGAACGAGGAGTGGGGCCAGATGCTGAACTATCTCCAGACGGGCGGCCTGGACGTCTGCTTCCACTCCAAGTCGGTCGGAGTCTCCGACGCGGCGACTGCGGATCGCCCCGCATTCGCCGGCGCCCTCGACGATTCGGTGACGGTGACCGAGGCCCTGAAGTGGATCGACGGGGCGCCGGAAGTACCGTTCTGCCTGTATCTGAACCTGCAGAACTCCCATCTGCCGTACGACGTGCCGAAGGAGTTCCGGCGCCGTTTCGCCCCGCCGGACGTCGACGTCAAGATCTCCATCGGCTGGTACCCCAAAGAACAGACCGCCCTGGTGAAGGACGTCTATGCCGACAGCCTGGCGTATGTGGATACCCAGCTCGACCGGCTCTTCCGGCGCCTGAAGGAAAGCGGGCAGTGGGAGCGCACCCTGGTCGTCGTCACGGGCGACCACGGCGAAGCCTTCTATGAGCACGGGTCCGCCGCCCACGCCAACGGCGTCCACCAGGAGGTGATCCGCGTCCCCCTGGTCTTCCATGCACCCGGTCTGGAGCCCGGCCGGGAGGACCGCCCGGTCGAACTGCTGGACGTCGCCCCCGGCGTTTTTCACCTGCTGGGACTGCCGGTTCATCCGAGCTTCCAGGGCAAGGACCCCTTCTCCCCGATCCGGCCCGACCGTGCGCGCTTCTCGATCTGCGACAGCCCTTGGAGGACGCAGATCGCCGTCCTCCGCTCGGGGTTCAAGATGATCCGCGACGGCGATACGGGCGCTTCCGTGCTCTACGACCTGGACCGCGATCCGGGGGAGAAGACGGATGCGATCGCGTCGCATCCCGAGCGGGCCCGGGAGTTGAAGGCGCTGATCGGTGCCTGGCGGCGCGCGCAGCTGGAGTACTATGAGAATCCTGTCCGCCAGAGCGGGCAGTATCCTCCGGTGCTGATCGGGGACTGAAGGGGCATTCTTGACCGTGTCTTCCGGCACGGTTATCATGAATCGGGTTTCCGCGCGAGATCGGGTCACCGCATCCCCCAGGAGGTGTTCGTGCCTTCACCCGCCCCGAGCGTCAGCGGCGAGCTTCCCACGAAAGCGGGGATCGTCCGGGCCACGATCGTGCCCGGGGCGGGGCGGAACCAGATCCAGTCGGTCACCTTCGGCGGGACGTTCAAGGCGGAGCCCGCCGGAGTGCTGGCCCGGCTGGAGCAGTCGCTGGCCGGGACCACCATCGACGAGGCGCCGGGGAAGATCGAGGACTTCTTCGCCCAGAATCCGCGCGCGCTTCCGGGCGTCGAGCCCGAGGAATTCCTGACGGTCCTCACGCTCGCCTTCATGAAGGTGCGGCGGACCATGTCGACCGCGCCCGATCCGTCGGCGTGGAAGAAGACGCCTTAACCCCCCCTTCGGACATGCCGGAGTCCTCTGCGGTCGTCGTGAGGCGCGCGCGCATCGAGGACGTGGAGTCCATGGTCCTCCTGTGGCGTGAAATGTGGGACTTCCACGTGCCGCTGGATCCGCGCTTCGAGATCACCGCGTCGGCAAACCTGGTCATGGGCAAGTGGTTCGAGGACACGATCCCGAACGACCGCGCCCTTCTGCTGGTGGCGGAGGAGAAGCCCGGCCTGCTCCTGGGCTACTGCCACGCGATGATCATGGAGAATCCCCCTCTGGTCCCCCGGCAGTACTACGGATATGTGTCGGAGCTCGCCGTCCACGAGCGCCGGCGGGGCATCGGGACTCGTCTCCTGGACACCGCGCACGCGTGGTTCCGGGAGAAGGGGATGTCGCACGTGGAGGTCGTCGTCTCCGTCCGGAACGCGGTCGGCGGAACCTTCTGGCGCCGGCAGGGGTACACGGAATTCCTCGAGCGCCTCCGCCGGGAGCTCTGATCGCAGCGTATACTTCTCCCGGCACCATGACAGGGAACGAACGCGGGGCGAGAATCGAACGGATCCCGCTCGCGTCCATCCGCTCCCGCCGCTTCCCCTCGCGGAGTCCCGCCACGGACGACGATCTTCAGCGGCTGACCTCCTCCATCCGCGAGCACGGGCTGCTCCAGCCGATCCTGGTCCGCTCGCTGGGACGGGAATACGAGGTGGTCTGCGGCCAGCGCCGTTTCCAGGCCTGCCGGGCGCTCGGGATCGCCGACATCGTCGCAGTGGTCCGCGTGCTGGACGACCGTCAGGCCTTCGAGATCGCCCTGGCTGAGAACGCCCGGCGGAGCTCCCTGAGCGTCGAGGACCGGCAGGAGTCGCTGCGCCGGCTGCTGGCGATGTATCCGGGGCGGCCGAGGGAGGAGCTCGAGACCTGGCTCGGAGCGGAGGGGCAGCCGGCGGGCGCGCCGCTGCTGAACTGGCTGGACACGCTCAACGAGAAGGAGCAAAAACCGGAGCCGGTCTCGGTGGTCGTCGCGGAGAAGCCGGCGGTCGTCGAAAATCCGGCCCCGGAGGTCGAACACACGATTTCCGTCTCCCCGCCCGCGGATGCAGGCGAGACGAAGGTGCTGGTGCACACCGGCGAGGGGAGCCCCGGCGTCGTCGTCCGGTCGAGCCTGATCTGGCGCGTACGCACCCTGCTCAACAAGCTCACGAAATCGGGCAACCTCGACCACGAGCTCCTTGACGGCGTGGTCGACGACCTGATGCACCGGCTGGACCACCAGTCGACGCCCGACTTCCTGGACCTCACGTATCACGGCTCGCCGCGCCGCTACGTCTCGCGCCACTGCCTGAATGTGTCGAAGCTGGCGATGTTCCTTGCGCGGTCGCTGGGGATGGGGCCCGAGGACATCCGCGAGATCGCCGTCTGCGGCCTCCTTCACGATGTCGGGATGATGAAAATCAAGCAGGAGGTCTTCACGAAGCACGCCGCGCTGGACCAGGAGGAGTGGGAGCAGGTCCAAGGACACCCGATCGAGGGTGCCCTGCTCCTCACCAAGGAGGTGGTGCTTCGCGACGTGGTCGCGCGCGTGGCGCTGGAGCACCACGAGAAACCGGACGGTTCGGGCTACCCCGCGGGAAAGAGGAAAACCGAGACCCATCTCTACGCGCGCCTCATCAACGTCGTGGACACCTATGGGGCGATGGTCTCCCCCCGCGCCCACCGGCTCCCGATGCTGCCCTATCAGGCGATGCGCGTTGTCATGGACGACGGCGCCAAGGGCATGCTCGACTGGGACCTGGTGCAATCCTTCGTCCGGGCGCTCTCCATCTACCCGATCGGCAGCTACGTGAAGCTCGAGGGCGGGGAGATCGCCCGCGTGGTGCGCTCGCAGCCGGAGATCCCCGAGAAGCCCGTCATCGCCGTGGTCGCCGACGCCCAGCGGAACCTGCTGCGCGTCCCCGTCGAGATCGACCTGGCGATGACCGAGCCCACGCCGAAGTTCGAGCCCGTCGCCTCCCCCCTCTGAGCCGCGGCCCGGCCGGACCCCGCCCCGAAAAGTGAGCAACTATTCACCTTGCCGGGACACGGCGGGCCTGGTGCAGCGTAGGATAAGGTACCGTGAAGCATCTGACCCACGAGGAGCGCCGGAAGCGCATCGTCCGCGGCGCGATGTCGGCCTTCGCAGAGTCCGGGTTCCGCGGGACGCGGAGCCGCGACCTGGCCAGGGCGGCGGGGGTCAGCGAGGCGCTGATCTTCAAGCACTTCCCGAACAAGCGCGCGATCCAGAGGGCCATCATCGAGGAGCGGATCCGGCAGACCGGCACGTTCCTCCCCGCGGAGCTTCGGGAGATGACGCCGGAGAAGGCCCTGGTCGCCATCGCGACGCGCGTCTTCGAGGCGGCGGAGCGCGATCCGACCTTCATGCGCCTGCTCTATTTCGCGGGGCTCGAGTCCGAGCCGCTGGCTCCGATGTTCTTCAAGCGGCGCGTCTCCGGGAACATCGGGGAGGTGGCCGCGCTGGTCCGGTTCTGGATCCGCCGCGGCCTGGTGCGCCGGTCCCTGGACGCGCGGCTCTTCGCGTGGAGCTTCATGTCCTGCCTCGGCCAGCTCGTCGTCGTCCGCCACATCTTCGGCGTCAAACGCCTGTCCGACCGGCCCGGCGACCCGGCGTCCCGGATCGTGTCGATGTTCCTCCAGGGGGTGAAGGCGTGAGGTGCGCCTCCTGGGTCGCGGTTGCGGCGGCGCTCCTGGGAGCCGGCTGCCGTTCGTACTCCGCCGAGTCGGTGGACGCCCTCTACCGCGAGGTGCTCCAGTACGACGGCCGGGACGACGCCGCCGCGGCGAAGCTGCCGTCGGAGACGGTGTGGAAGGGCGTCGAGGCGCGACAGTTGCTGACCCTGGCCGATGCGTACCGCATCACCCTCGCCCAGGGCGAGCAGGTGGCGCGGGCAGCCGAGGGCTTTCTCCAGAGCCTCGCGGTCCAGGACCAGATGGTCGCCTCGATCCTGCCGCGGCTCGACGTCCAGGGCACCCAGTTCTTCCAGGACCGGGTGCCCGGCGTCGTTCACGTCGGGTGTCATGACGACGTGCTCCACCCACCGCCAGCTGGCGCTCCTGCTCACGCAGCCGCTGGCGGTCGCGGTGATCGGCGGCCTCATCGTGTCGACCCTGCTGACGCTTTTCGTGGTGCCCGCGGTCTACCGGTGTTCAAGGACCTGAAGGGGTTCTTCGGCGTCGGCCGGCGTCCGGCCGCGGTCCCGGCCCCGGCGGAGTCCCCCGGGGGCCGGTCGTAGCAGGCGATTCCCCTGGACCCGCCCCCTGGGCCGGGGATATTATTAGGTTGTACGACCAACCTAATAAGGAGGTGCGGTGGGAAGGCCCTCGAACACGGCGGCGCGGCGCGAGGAGATCGTGGGCGGGATGGTCCGGGTCATGGCCCGGCGTGGATACGGACGCGCGACGATCGCGGAGATCGCCCGGGAGGCCCGCGTCCCGCAAGGCATCGTCCACTACCATTTCGAGGACAAAAAAGAGATCCTGATGGGGGTGATCGGACGGCTGTCCCGCATCCTGGCGGAACGCTACGAGCGGCGGCGCCGGCGCGCGGGACGGACGGAGACGCGCGGGAAGCTGTTCGCGTGGATCGACGCGCACGTGGCCCTGGGAGCCGACGCCGACCCCACGGCCATGGCCTGCTGGGTGGCGCTGGGGACCGAGGCGCTGGGCGACGCGAAAGTCCGCGGGGTCTACGAGCGGGTCCTGCGCGAGGAGCGAAAGGCGCTCGAGGAGCTGGTGCGCGAGGCGCTCCGGGCGGAGCGCCGCGCGGAGGCGGGCGCGCGGAGGATCGCGACGACGCTCCAGGCCGCCGTCCAGGGGGCCTTCCACCTGGGCTGCGCCGCCCCCGCGACCGTCGTTCCGGGGTCGATGGCTCCCCTGCTCCGCCGGGTGGCGGAGGCGTTGATGGACGGAGAACCGCGATGGAGATGAAGGACCGCTGGATCCGGTGCTGGAAAGCCGCCGGTGCGACGGGCGACCCCGTGCCGCCCTGGGAGGCTCTCGCGGCGCGCTATGCGGAGCCGCACCGCGGGTACCACACCCTCCGGCATATCGAGCACTGCCTGGTGGAGTTCGACCCGGTCCGCGGCCAGGCGCTGGACCCTGTCGCCGTCGAGCTCGCGGTGTGGTACCACGACGCCGTCTACGACACCCGACAGCGCGACAACGAGGAGCGGAGCGCGCGTCTGGTGGAGTCCGTCCAGGGCCTGCCGGCCGCGTCCGCCCGCCGCGCCGGCGACCTCATCCGGGTGAGCACGCACAAGAAGCCCGCCGCCGACCGCGACGGGAAGCTCTTCACCGACATCGACCTGGCCATCCTGGGCCAGCCTGGGGATGTCTTCCAGGACTATGAACGCCGGGTGCGGGAGGAATACGCGTGGGTTCCCGAGGCCGACTTCCGCGCTGGGCGGGCGCGCATTCTCGAGACCTTCCTCGACCGTTTTTCCATCTACGCGACCCCGTATTTCCAGGAGCGCTATGAGAAGCGGGCGCGGCTGAACCTGACGGCCTCGCTCCTGGTGCTGAAGGGAGGGTCGACATGATCCGCATCGACGACTGGGGCGTGCGCCGGGAACTCTCCGCCGGCGAGCGCGAAGAAGTCTCCTGGGAGGACCTGACCGAGGTCTCGATCGTGACAACGGACGACGGCCCGTTCGTCGAGGACGTGTTCTACAGGCTGGCGGGCCGCCAGGGCGGCTGCCTGGTCCCGCAGGGCGACCGGAATGCAAGGCGCTGCTGGAACGGCTCCAGCGGCTTCCGGGCTTCGACAACGATCAGGTGATCCAGGCGATGATGTCGACGGAAAACCGGACGTTCGTCTGCTGGCGCCGGTCCTAACGCGACTTCTTGCCGGCAGGCGCGGGCTTCGCCTTGCGGGGCACGGGCTTCGGGCCGGGAGCCGGCTTCTTCGGGGCGGCCTTGGACTTGGCCTGGGCCTTCGCCGGTCCCGCCTTCGCGGCGACCGCGGCGTGCTTCTTGTCGTCCTTCTTGTGGTGATGGTCGTCCTTCGGACGGTCCGGCGGACGGCGGAGCTCTTCGGTGATGCGGACGTCCACTTCCCGCTTGAGCAACGGCGGCGGCAGGACGCCGGCGTGCAGGATCGACATGTGGAAGAACGTTTCGGTGAAGCGCGTCTCCATCCGGTCCTTCGCCCACTTGCGGAGGTCCTTCATCTTCTCGCGGCCCCACCAGTGCAGGGTCGGTACGCCGGGCTGCACGACGTAGCGCCGCGTCTCCGCCTCGGCGCAGACCCGGTCCATGCCGAGGTAGTCGATCAGCGTCTCGATCGATTGCTGGTACGTCATCTTCCCCACGGAGATCTTTGCGTCGATCATCACGCGAACGGCGGCGAGAATCGACGATTGGAGCTGCATGAAGCGCGACGGCGGCGTGTCGTCGTGCCCCATGTCCTTCGCCCGCTCCTCGCAGTACATGGCCCAGCCGCCGGCGGAGGCCGTGTCCTCGTAGATCAGGCGGGGCATCGACGCGTGCCGCGCGGCCCACGACGTCTGCAGATAGCGGCCGGGATATCCCTCGCGGACCGCCAGGCTGGAGAGGGAGCCGTAGTTGTGCTCCTTAAGCTTGTCGCTGTCGCAGTCCCCGGGCGTCACGAACAGATACCCGTCCTGCTTGGCCTCGAAGCGCGCCGGCGCCCAGGTCCCGCCAAACGGCTGGAAGTGACGGAGGAACGACGGCGTCTCGATCACGTAGAGCTGCTCGCCCTCGGGGAACTGCGCGTACTTGGAGCGGTTGACGAACTGGCGCGTCTTCTGGACCGCCTCGCGCACGTAGCGCAGCACCCCGTCGAAGTTCTCGGAGTGCTGCTGCTTGATCATGTCGCGGATGTCCTCGAGCGGCGTTTTCCGCTTGATGGCCTTCGCGACCTCCTTCTGGCGCTCCTTGATCTTGTCGATCTCGGATTCCGCGAGGGAGGCGATGTGGCCCGGGGACACGTCCATGCCGCGCACGTGCAGCAGCTTCTTGTAGCGGTCTTCGCCGATCGCGTACGGCTCGCGGCAGTCGGGCAGGACGTCGACGATGAGCCAGTCGCTGTAGCGCTCGAGGGCGTTCTGGGTCTGGTCGATCAGGCGGTTCAGGTCGCGCTGCGGCGTCGCGGGCAGGTGCTCGCGGCCGATGTCCTTCAGCAGGTTGAAGAAGCCGGGCAGGCGGGTGATGGTCTCGAGCTCGATCTCGACGAACTGCTTCACCGGGGTGCGCAGGCGCGAACGCGACTGGTCGATGTACTTCGGCATCTTCTCCAGGCGCTTCATGATCGCGCGCATCCGCTGCCCCAGCGGCGCGTAGTTGCGGGAGAGGATCTGGAAGATCGACTGTCCGAGCACCGTGGGCGCCTCGGGCTGCGTCTCCCAGTAGCGCAGCACGTCGCGGTCGAAGATCCAGTTCTTCAGGAGATGGATCGCGAAGTCGCGACTGACGCCCTGGAGGGGCTGCAGCTTCTTCGGGTCGAGCTTCTCGAACTCGGCCAGCGTCCGCTGGAGGAACTTGATGTCGTCCAGCTGCCGTTCCAGCGAGCCGTCCGGCATCTTGTCGTCGTAGTCGTCGTGGAATCCGAGCGAGGTCCCCAGGAGCGGGTTGCGATGCAGCCACTCCTTGAAGAAGTCCTTCTCGAGCTTTTCGAGTCGTTTGGTCTGATCCATTTAGGAAGCCAATACCTTCTTGAGATTCTGGGCGAGGACGGGGACGATCTCCATCGCATCCCCCACGATGCCGTACGTGGCGGCCTTGAAGATCGGGGCGTCCGGATCCTTGTTGATCGCGACGATCACCTTCGACGTCCGCATCCCCGCCAGGTGCTGGATCGCGCCGGAGATCCCGATCGCTATATAGAGGTTCGGGGACACCGTCTTCCCCGTCTGACCCACCTGTTCCGAGTGCGGCCGCCAGCCGTTGTCGACCACCGCGCGCGACGCCCCGACGGCCGCGCCCAGCACCGCCGCCAGCTCGTCGCGCACCTTGAAGTTCTCCGGCGCCTGCAGGCCGCGCCCGCCGGAGACGATGACCGACGCTTCCGTCAGTTCGACCTTCCCCTGCGCCGTCGCCGAGACCTCCTTCACCGCCGACCGGAAATCCGCCTCGTCGAACGCCACCGCCAGGTCCTCGACCGACGCGGTTCCGCCCGACTCCTGCGCGGGGAAGACGTTCGGCCGAAGCGACAGCACCGCCGGCGCTTTTTTGAACGCGACGGTCGCGTAGGCCTTCCCCGAATAGACCGGCCGGCGCGCGGTCACCTTGCCGCCGGCGATCATCACGCCCGTGCAATCCGCCGCGGCGGCCGTGCCCAGCAGCGCACCCACCGCGCCGGCCAGATCGCGCCCCATCGCGGTCGCCGCCATCAGGATGGCGCCCGAACCGTGCTTCTTGTGGGCTTCGACGACGGCCTTCGCGAAGGATTCAGACGCGTAGTGTCTCAACCGGGGCGACTCCACGGCATACACCTGCGCCGCCCCGTACCGGCCCAGCGTTTCCACGTGGGCTTTGATCCCCTCCCCAACCAGGGCCACGCCGACTTTGCTCCCCAGCGGCTTCGCCAGGCGCGCCGCTTCCGAGAGCGTCTCCAGGCTCGATTTCTTGAGCTTGCCGTCCCGCACTTCCGCGAAGACGAGGATGTTCATCAGAGGACTTTGGCTTCTTCTTTGAGCAGGCGAACCAGCTCGGGGACCGCCTCCACGCCCTTCCCGACGATCCTGCCGGGCGGACGTTCCGGGGGCATCTCGAGCTTGACCACTTCCAGCGACGACTCGAACGCCGCCGCCGCCACCGACTCCACCGGCTTGGACTTCGCCGCCATGATGCCCTTCATGGACGGAAACCGCTTGTCGTGGATTCCATTAACGCCCTTCTGCACTGAAATCACGCAGGGAAGCGACACTTCGATCGATTCTTCCCCGCCCTCGATCTGCCGGCGGCACTTTGCCTTCGTCCCCTCGACCTCAAAGGAGGTGCAGACGTTCACCCGGGGCAGCCCCAGGATCTGCGCCACCATCGTGGGGACCTGGAACGCGTCGTCGTCGATCGCCTGCTTCCCGAAGAAGATCACGTCGAAGGGCCGCCCCTTGAGGGCCGCCGCCAGCACCTGCGCGACCGCCCAGGGGTCGAAATTCGCCCCGCCCTTGATCATCACGCCCTTGTCCAGGCCGATCGCCAGGGCCTTCCGCAGGGCCACGTCGTTGCCGTCGGGGTCGACGGTGATTCCGACCGTCTCTCCGCCGGCCTTCTCCTTCAGCCGTAACGCCAGTTCGATGGCCAGCTCGTCATACGGGCTGATGGTCCACTCCACCCCCTGGGGATCGATGGACTTTCCGTCCGCGCCGATCTTGACCTTGGTGGTGGTATCGGGAACGCGCTTGAGGCATACGGCGAGATTCATGGGCGGGCGCTATTATAGGCATTGCGATTGGACCATCAAGAGAAAATCCCGGACCTCCTCCGCCGGGACGTCCTATTATAGAGAATGAGCCCCCTCCTCCTGGCCGCCCTGGCCCTGCTGCCGGCTCAGACCGAGGACTTCCAGAAACGCGTCCGGATCGAGGGCGGACGGGTCCTGGCCGACGACCAAGTGCTCTATGAGGGCCCCTGGAAGAAGGCCGAGGTCACGGTGGTCGACGTCGGGGGCAAGAAAGCCCGGGTCCTTTTCGGGGATCACGACCCGTGGCGGCAGGTGGTCGTCACCGTCGACGGCGAGGAACGCGTCCGGCTGCCCGTCCGGACCCTGGAGAAGCCGGTCGCCTGGCCCCCCACCCGGCTGGAGGAAGTCCAGCCGGTGCTGAAGCGCCTGACGGAGACCATCGGGACCAGCAAGACCTTCATCTGCCTGCTCTCGACCGCGAAGGGGGACGTCGAAATCTACCGGGGCCCCGAGTACGAAACCCGGGCCGAGCGAACGTCAACTTCGTTTACGGTCTTCCTGAACGGCGAGGTCCTCTACCGGATTTCCAGGGGGGAGAAGCCTCCCGCCCGGGTCGAGGACGTGGTCATGGCGATCAACCTGAAGCGGGTCAAGGTGGGCCTGGGGGTGGTCCGGCCGGTGCCGGGCCTGTCCCGGGGCTGTGACCTGCACGCCCTTTATCTGACCAAGAACGACGCCAAGGGGCTGAGCGCCCACGAGGAGGATCCCCGGGGAGTCGGGTATACGGACGACGGTGCCAAAGCAGGTAAACGGTCCGTGATCAGCCCGTTCCCGCCACACGAGTCGCCGGTCGAGGCCGTCGAGAGCCTGATGGCCACCCTTTATCACCGGGTCGCCCTGCTCAACCCGGCGGTCGCGGAGGTCGGGGTCGGGTGGGCCTATCGAAAGGACGGCCTGGGATTCCTGGTGGTCGACGTCGGGGGCAGCGCCGAAGGCCGGCCGGATCCGAAGCTCTACCCGATTGTTTACCCCGTGAACGGCCAGGAGGAGGTCCCTCTGGATTTCGGCCTGGGCGCCCGGGAGAACCCCAATCCGCTGCCCGAGGATCGGGACGCGGCGGGATATCCCGTGACCCTCCAGATCCCCGAGCGCACGGGGCGGGGCTGCGATGCCGACCTGCGACTGTTCACCGGGGAAACGGAAGTGGCGTGCTGGCTCTCCACCCCGGATGCGCCCGCTCGGAAGGACTGGCCCCAGCCCGGGGTGCTCTGCCTGATCCCCCGGGAGCGCCTGAAGGCGGGGACCCTCTATACGGTGCGGTTCCGCGACCGCCTGTCGGGCCTCGACAAGGAGTGGTCGTTCAGCACCCGCAGGTAGGCCGGACGCGCCGAATCCTGATTTTCACCCCCCGGGATGCCGCGCTCCCGTACTGTTCTCGAAGGGATCATGAACGAAAAGCAGCTGATCGACCGCTGCATCCGGGGCGAATCGGGGGCGTGGGAGCAGCTCGTCCGCGAATTCGGCGCGGCCGTGCACGACGCCGCGCGCTTCACCCTGCGTCGGGTCCTCGGGTCGGCCCACGACGAGGATGTGGAGAACGTCTACCAGGGCGTGCTCCTGGGTCTCTGCGACCGGGACGCGCACCGGCTCAAGCTCTTCCAGGGGCGATCGAGCTTCAAGACCTGGATCACGAGCGTCACCGCCCGCTTCGCCCTGAACTACATCCGCACCGAGAAGCGCAAGGGTTCGCTCAAGTACACGGCGCTCGACGCGTCCGCGTCCGACCTCCCCGACCGCGACCTGCAGGGGGGCGATGCCGACGAGCGCGAGCGGATCCACCAGGCGCTCGACCGGATCCCGCCGCGCGAGAAGCTCATCCTCAAGCTGTTCTACTTCGACGGGCTTTCCTACAAGGCGGTCGCGGAGATCCTGCGCATCCCCGTCAATTCCGTCTCGCCCCTCCTGATCCGCGCGAAGGAATCGCTCCGGAAGCACGCGGAGATTCCGTGATCGCTGTACGAGCGATCCGGCGCGCGGTGTCGAAGCCGTAGGCCATGAACTGCCCCGGATCGGAACAGGCGGCGGCGTACGCCGACAACCGGCTCGACGCCGCGGAGTCGGCGCGTTTCCTCGAGCACTGCGCGGACTGCGACGACTGCCGCCGCACGCTGGCCGTCCTCCTGCAGCCCCGCGACCAAGCCGCGGTCCCCGCGCCGATGGAGACGCGGGCGATGGCCGCGATCCGCCGTTCGCTGGACCGCGCGCCGCGGCCGTTCCGGCGCGCGGTCCTGCCGCGCCCCCAGGCGTCGCCGGCCGGCCTCCTCGTCGCAGCGGCGCTGCTCGTGGGCTTCGTGGGGCTCGTGCTCCTGGCGAAGCCGCAGAGCAGCAGGGTCGAGGAGCCGCGGCCGGTGGCGACGAAGACTCCGGTTCCCGGGGCGGTCGCCGTCCCCGGCACGAGACCGGCGCCGCTTCCCGATACTCCGAAGACGGAGACGCTTCCGCGGCCGGAGCCCCTCGAGCAACTGAGGCCCGCGCCCGTGAAGACCGGAGAGCTCGAAGAGCCCGGGGACCCGAAGGTCGAGATCCCCGCCGAGATCCTCGTTCGCGAGCCGGCGAAACCGGAGGAGACGCGTCCCGAGGAAGCGCCGAAACCGGTCACGCACACCGTGGCCGCGCGGGTGCTGTCCGAGATCCAGGTCACCGACATCTCGGGAAACCTAAGCGTGAACCGCAAGGGCCTCCGTACGAAGGAGCGCCTGACCGGCGTCGCGCGCCTCGCGGAGGGCGACGTCCTGACCGCGGACAAGCCCGCCAGCTTCCAGGTGGACGGTCGCCATCCGGTCGTGCTGTCGGAGAACGCGTCGATCTCCATGGCCTATGCCGCCCAGGAGCAGGCGCCGTGGCTGAAGGTGCACGCCGGCGAGGCGACGGTCGAGTCGACCGCGGCGTCGCGCTGGGTCGTCACCGACGGCCAGGTGGCCGTGGCCGTGAAGCCGGCGAAAGCGCGCTTCACCGCGTCGCGCCGCGAGGCGCGGCTCGCGGTCGCGGCGCAGACGGAGACCCTCTATCTGCAGCCCGACGGCGGCCGGCTGCAGGCGATCCACGTCGGCGAGGAATTCCACGTCGGGCGCGGCGCCGCCGAGGTGAGGCCGGTCGACGCGGCGACCGCGTCGAGGCGCTCGGCCGCGTTCGAGGCCTCGCGTCCCCGTCAGCGGACGATCTTCTACACGAGCTGCGATCCCGCGGACGCGAAGCGGGAGCACTTCTTCGTGCAGGAGGGGAACTGGCTGCGGAACGACGGCCTGCTGTCGCGCGAGCGGGCGGATCACAGCGCGGCGGCCGCGATCGCCCCCAACCCGCGCTTCTCCTGGCGCGACTCGCTGACGCTGAAGTTCCGCTATATGACGAACTGCCGGTCGGTGGAGGCGCAGCTGCGCGTCGACGACAAGAAGTACATGCTGCAGAGGCCGCTGCCCGTCGACCGCCGGAATCTCGGCCAGTGGCAGAGCGCGGAGATTCCTTTTGCACTCGGAAGCTGGCCGGTCTTCTCGCGGGATGACGGCGGGAAGCAGCTGGTCGTCTCGACCGAGGACAAGTTCGACGCGATCCGCTTCGTCGTCCGGCAGCAGGACGTGTTCGGCGACCAGCGCGCCTACGTCCTCATCGACGACATCCAGGTCGTGGAGCGCGAGAAGGACTAGCGCTTCCAGAGCACTTTCACGGCCACGACGATCAGCGCGAGCACGATGGCGCTGATCAGGCAGACGCGGTTGAAGTGCCGCTCGATGAAGTCCTTCGCGCGCTTCCCGTAGAAGAAGCAGATCACGCCGATTCCGAAGAATCGCGTCGAGCGTCCGAGCGTCGATGCCAGCAGCAGAGTCGGCAGACTCAGGTTGAGCAATCCGGATCCGAGGGTGATGATCTTGAACGGCATCGGGACGAAGGAGTACAGGAAGGTCCAGAAGAACTGGTTCTGGTGAAGCAGGTCCTGGTACTTTTGCGGCACCTCGCCGATGATCTTCGCGCCGATGCTGTCCCAGAACGCGTGGCCGATGTACCAGCCGGCGGCCGCTCCCAGCACGGACGGGACGGTGTCGACGAGCGCGTACCAGAAGGATCGCTTCGGGCGCTCCAGCGAGAGGGCGATCTGGAGGAACAGCGGCGGGATGGGGAACACGAAGGAGTCGAGGAACGCGAACACGGCAAGCGCGGCGCTGCCCCAGGGGTGGTTCGCCCACGAGAGGATCCAGTGATACAGGCACTTCAGCGGATTCCGTTCGGGGGCAGGCGCTGGAGAGGTCGGCGGCGTCGGCGCGGGGTCCGCGCTATCGGCCATACTTGAGGCGTTCGGCGAGGATTTCCGGGAGGCCCGAGCTGACGATCTTCCGTGCGGCCTTCTCGACGTCGTAGCGGACGCGCGTGATCTTGATCATCTGCTCGTCCGAATCGTAGACGACGCAGACGGCGTCGGGATTCTCGTCGCGCGGCTGGCCGATCGAGCCCACGTTGACCATGATCTTCGTGTTCTCGTCGATCTTCACTTCGGTGTCCATGTTGAAGGACACGTTCTTGCGCTTGAAGAAGTTCACGGGCACGTGCGAGTGGCCCATGAAGGAGAGCGGCGTGGTCTGCTGCTCGAAGGAGAGGTGCGCGTCGTAGCTCGTCTGGATGTACTCGAAGAGCTCGGGAGAGTAGAGCGTCGAGTGGACGACCGTGAAGTTGTCGCAGTACTCGACGAGCTTGAGCGAGCGGATGTACGCCTTGTGCTCCTCGGGGAGCGTGCGGCGGGTCCACAGGGCGCTCTCGCGCGCATAGGCGTTGAAGAAATCGATGTTGAGCTTGTCGACGGCGGCGAAGTCGTGGTTGCCCGCGGTGACGGTGGCCTTGAGCCGGTTGCGGACGAGATCGATGCACTCGACGGGGTTGGCGCCGTAACCGACGAGGTCTCCGACGGAGACGTGCTTCTCCACGCCCTGCTTTTCCATCTCCTCGAGGACCGCCTCGAGGGCCTCAAGATTGGCGTGGATGTCCCCGAGAATTCCGTATTTCATCGGTCAGCGAACTTCCCGCTTCTGGAAGAGCGAACAGGACACGAGAAACACCGCGGTCACATACAGGGCCGTATAGGCGCACGACAGGCCCAGGTATTGGAGCGAGATAATCTTACCCTCGCTGAAATACATCTGCAAGTTAAAGTACCCCAGATTGGGGACCAGGTACGATGCGACGCGGCCCGCCGAGGACAGCGCGCCCACCTTGAGGTTTTCGACACTGGCGAGCATGTAACTTGAGACGTTTCCGAAGATGAAGACGAGGGTGGTGGCGCCGACGGAGACGACGGTGGGGAAGAAGGCGGAGAAGCTGACGGCGACGGCGGCGAGAACGGCGGTCTGGAAGAACGAGAGGAGGGCGCCCTCGAGGACGACGCCGCTCTGGCGAAGGATGAAGTTCTCCCAGGTGATGCGCCAGACGGTCATGAAGGGCGAGCGGCCATCGTGGCCGGCGAGCATGAGGTCGCGGTCGTGCACGGGGAGACGGGGGTAGGCCATCATCCAGAGGGTGAGGAAGAGGACGCCGGAGAGGACGACGATGCCGGGGATGAGGGCGAGGACGAGACCGGCGAACTTTCCGAGGAGGAAATCGGTGCGCCGGATGGGCTTGGAGAGGAGGGTGACGGCGGTGCGGTCCTCGAGCTCCTGGGTGACGATGAGGCCGGAGGTGATGACGACGACGATGAAGCCCCAGAAGGTGATGGTCGCCATCCCCATCTCGCGGACCATGTTCATTTCCTGGTAGAACGAGAACAGCGTGAGGAACTTCGAGCCGAAGATGGCGAATGCAAACGTGAACAAGAGGATGTAATAGAGGGGGCGGCGGGTGACGTCGCCGTACGTGGCCGCGGCCAGGATGCGCGCGTGTCGCATATGTTATGGGTTGCCCTGCTCCGTCCCGTCTTCCGGACTCATATTATAGCCGCAACGAACCGGGCCGGTGCTATAATCCCTCCGGTGCGGACCTCCGCGGTCCGCGGCATTCTGGAGAGAGAGAGGGGAAATCATGTCTCATTTCAAACGTCTCGGCATGGGTCTGGGTGCGCTCATCGGCGGAGAGTCCGAGCCGGCCGGCCCGCCCACCGCCGTCAAGTCCGCCCCCGCCGCCGAATCCGTCTCCACCATGGAGATCAATACGATCCGGCCCAATCCGTATCAGCCTCGCACCGAATTTGATCCGAAGGACATCGAGACGTTGTCCGAGTCCCTGAAAAAAGACGGCCTCCTCCAGCCCGTCGTCGTCCGCCCCGCCGGCGCCGGATTCTACCAGCTCGTCGCCGGCGAACGCCGCTGGCGCGCCGCCAAGCTCGCCGGCCTCGCGCGCATTCCCGTCGTCGTCCGCAACGTCGAAGACAAGAAAATGCTGGAGCTCGCCCTCGTCGAGAACCTCCAGCGGCGCGACCTGAACCCGATGGAAAAAGCGCGCGCCTTCAAGCAGCTCATGACGCTCAACTCCTGGACGCAGGAGCAGCTCGCCGACTCGCTCGGCATGGGACGCCCCACCGTCGCGAACTTCGTCCGCCTCCTCGACCTCCAGGTCGAAGTGCAGGACGCGGTCTCGAAGGGGGCGATCACGATGGGGCACGCGCGCGCGCTCGTCGCGATCGATTCGCGCGTGACGCAGCTCCAGAGACTCAAGCAGATCCTGGCCGACGACCTCTCGGTCCGCGCGCTCGAAAAACTCGCCGGCGCGAAATCGGGATCTTCGGCGAAGTCGGCGAAGAAGTCCGAACCCTATCTCAAGGAGTTCGAGCAGAAGCTGATGGACAAGCTCGGCGTACGCGTCCAGATCCAGCCCGACTCGATCGTGATCAGCTACACGTCGAAAGAGGAGCTGACCCGCGTGCTGAAGCGCCTCGACGTGATCTAGATTTTCTCCGGCTCTTCAAGAGCCGTCCGGGCGTCGCAGGACCCCGGACGGCTTTTTTGTTATCCTCGCGTCGGCCATGACGTCGACCGCCCTCCTCCTGTTCCTCGTCTGTCAGGATTCCGCGGCCGATCCGCAACGCGCTCGTCGTCGGCTATCTCACGGCCGTTGAAAAGGTGAAGAAGGCCGCGCTCGATCCGGCAGTTCAGTCGTTCAAGGGCGATCTCCTATCCGCGCTCCGGGTCGTCCGTTCCGTCGGCCCGCTCTCGTCGCTGCGCGCCGGGACGCATCATCACCGGAAGTTCCGGAGCGGGTCGATCGAGTGGGAGTAGTCGATCCGGCTTCCAAAGGACTATGACGGCTCGACACATTTCCCGGTCCTCGTCCTTCCCGATCATGGCTCCGTCGACGCCGAAGCGGGGATCTCCTTCTGGGAACGAGACGCGGATCATGTCGAGAAGGTCATCCTCTTCCGTCCGGTCATCATCAAGCACCAGGACGACGCGTCGCGGATCCCCGACCAGGAGCCGATGTCGCAGGACGCTGCGATCGCGTCGGTGATGCGGGACGCGCTCGTGCATCTCCGCCTGCACTACGCGGCCGACTCCGGCCGGATCTCGATGACCGGCCTGTCGCAGGCCGGGTGCTACACGTGGTACTACGCGGTCTCGTTTCCCGACTAGTTCGCGTGGAGCGTCCCGGAGTCGTCGGGCGGCCAGGTCCTGTCGCTCTTCATCGAGCCGCTGGCCGGCAATCTCAAGTCCGTCGCGGTCCGCATCCTCCACACGAAGGGCGACACCGTCACTCCCTATGCGCACGCCGAGTCGATGGCCGCCGCGCTCCGGTCGGCCGGAGTGTCGGTCGAGTTCACCCCTTATCCCTCGCGGACTACGCGACCCCCGATGCCCGACTCCATCCGGGACCCCCCGAGCTCCGGCTCCGGAATGTGCTGCCTTGGACGCTCGACCGGAGGCGGGAGCCGGCGGCCGTCTTCACTCGAGTGCTGCGGTATCCCCAGCAGGTCCTCGAGGGTCGCTTCCGGATTCTGTCGCCGGTCACGAACTTCCAGTCCCGCACGGTGATGTTCCGCGAGCAGACCGGTGAACTGTCGGTGACGGGCGCCGACGCCGTCTATCGGATCCCGCCCGAACAGGTGCCGGAGGGAAAGCAGTTCGTCGTCACCGGGAAGACGATCAAGCCCAAATCGGACCTCGACCTGCTGCTCCGGTCCTTCAAGGAGACGGGCGACCTGGACCGTCTGGCCGCCGCCGAGATCCCCCTCAAGGAATAGCCGGTTGTTCCACGTGGAACACTTCCCGTTCAGGAGTCTGAGTCGGAGAGCTTCTCATCGTCGGGAGTACGGAGCTGAACGGAGAAGGTCTTCCCGTGATTCGGGAATGGACTCAGGGAACCTGCCGCTCCGATTCCAGCCACAGGTCCGCCTCCTCGCGCGACCGGAAGACCTGGATCTTCCATTCCGTGAAGACCACCATCATCTCCCACATCCGCGCCATGCCGAAGACTTCGTCCTTCGGCGCCACGATCGCCACCGCCGCTCGCGGGATGAGCTTCACCAGCGCGCGGTCGATCTCGACGACCTGGCGAACGTGGTCGCTGTCGACCTCGAGGCGGGTGACGTCGCCGAGCAGGACCAGCACTTCGCGGACATGGCGGACCGCATCCGCGTCCTCGACCATGCCTCGGGTGGTGGCGATCAGCTCGGCGCCGGTCATGATCCCGGAGCCCGAGAGAATGAGCAGCCTCCCCGTCTCCCGGACCTCGCGCGTATACATCGCCCACCTCCGATGCTCCGCCGGTCGCAGGGATGAGGATAAGCGCGGGGATGACGGAAGGCAACGATCCGGCGGGGAATGTTCCACGTGGAACAGAGGCCGGCGGGCGGACCTACTTCTTCTTGGCGGCGCCCGTCTTGGATTTGAGGCGGACCGCGGTGTCCTTGAAGATCTTGGAATGGGACGAAGCCCGATCCGGCTCCGGCTGCTTCCCGCCCTTCCAGGGGCTGGACAGGAAGTAGTCGAACGGGAAGATCTCGTGGCTGTACTTCCCCAGCGCCCGCATGAAGCCGTTGGCGTGGATGTTCAGCCAGCCGAAGTTGGTCTTCATGTAGATGTCGACGTCGTCCCCGCCCTGAGGGAACGACTTGACCACGAGGCCCAGGTGCTCCGATCCGTCGGCGATGCGGACCACCGCGGAGATGAGCCCGATGTCTTCGCCGGCGAAACCGACGGCTTCCTTGAGACCCGGGTCCGCGTTGCCGTCCTGGCCCGGCTCGATGATCCAGAGTTTTCCGGCCAGCACGTCCTCGGCGCTGATCTCGCTCAGCTTCATAGGTTCCCCGACGTTACGCGATCCTGCCGGCCGACGGACAGTCGGCCGCAATCGGACACTCGCCGCACTTCGGTTTCCGGGCCGCGCAGATGCGGCGTCCGTGCCAGATCACCCGATGGGAGAAATCGATCCACTCTTCCTTCGGCAGAAGGCGCATCAAGTCCCGCTCGATTTTCTTCGGATCCACTTCGCGCGTCAACTGAAGTCTGCGCGAGATCCGCTGAACGTGGGTGTCGACGACGACGCCCGTCGCCTTCTTGAACCAGGTGCCGAGCACGACATTGGCGGTCTTCCGCGCGACGCCCGGCAGTTCGAGGAGCGCCTCCATCGCGTCGGGCACTTCCCCGCCGTGCTTTTCGACGAGGAGCTTCGCGGCGCCCCGGATGCTCTTCGCCTTGTTGTGGTAGAAGCCCGTCGAACGAATCCGCTGCTCCAGGTCCTTCAGGTCGGCGTCGGCATAATCCTTTGCCGTCCTGTACTTCTTGAAGAGCTCGGCGGTCACGAGGTTGACGCGGACGTCGGTGCATTGCGCGGACAGGATCGTGGCGACCAGCAGCTCCAGCGCGTTCGAATGGACGAGCGCGCAGCGCGCGTCGCCGTAGACCCGGGCGAGCGTGCGGACGATTTTCTTGAGACGTTCAGGCGTTGAGGATTTCGAGGACTTCATCCAGCTTCCGCGTGTTCAGCACGTCCTTCTCTTCCAGCCAGGCCCGACGGGCGGTGGCGATCCCGTACTCGATGTTTTCCAGGTCGCCGGTCGAGTGGGCGTCGGGGTTGATCGACATCATCACCCCCAGTTCCTTCGCCCGCCGGCAATGAATCCAATCCAGATCAAGACGGTTGGGATAGGCGTTCAACTCCACGATTTTGCCGTGCTCCCGCGCCGATTCCAGAACCCGGCCGAGGTTGATCTTGTAGCCGTCCCGGCTCAGCAGCAGCCGCCCCGTGGGATGTCCGAGGAAATCGAGATGTTCGTTCGACAGGGCCTTGCAGACCCGGTCCGTCATCTCCTGCTCCGGCATCTCGAAGCGGGAGTGGACGGAGCCGATGACGAAGTCGAGCTCGCCCAGGATCTCCGGATTGAGGTCGAGGTTTCCGTCGGGAAGGATGTCGCACTCGAGGCCTTTGAGGATGCGGAAATCCTTCCACGTCCCATTGAGGCGGTCGATCTCCTTCATCTGCTGGGCGAGGCGGGCCTCGTCGAGGCCGTTTGCATAGGCGGCGGCCTTGCTGTGGTCAGAGAGCCCCATATAGGAGAGGCCCATGGAGCGCGCTTTGTCGGCCATCGTCTCGATCGCGGCGGTGCCGTCGCTCCATGTGGAATGAGCATGGAAAACCCCTTTAAGCGACTTGAAATCAATGAGTTGCGGAGACAGCGGATGGTCGAGTTCTCCGGTGTTCTCCCTCATCTCGGGGGGGACGCAGGGGAAGCCGAGGATCTTGTAGAACCCCTCCTCGTCGCTGCATTCAAGTAATTTAGAACCTTCGAAGATTCCGTACTCGTTGATTTTCAGCCCGCGCTTCTGGGCGACCTGGCGCAGCACGATGTTGTGTTCCTTGCTGCCCGTGAAATAGACCAGCGCATAGGGGAACTGCTGCTCCGTGACGACGCGGAGATCGACCTGGAGTCCGGACGCGAGGCGGACGCTGGTCTTCGTCTCGCCCTTCCCGATGACTTCGACCACCCCCACGGCCTTGACGAAGTGGTCCATGACCTTGGGGGCGTCGTCCGCGCTCGCCAGGAGGTCAATGTCCTTGACGACCTCCTTCCAGCGGCGGAG
>DASQOM010000065.1:0-8887 GCA_035644495.1 Planctomycetota bacterium
GAGCGCGTCCGGCAGATCGAGGCGAAGGCGATCCGAAAGCTGCAGCACCCGATCCGGTCGCGCAAGCTGGAAGGCTTCCTCGAGGGCATCCTCCGCAAGAATGCGGAGGAGAACGCGGCGGCGGCCAAGGAGCCGGTCGAGGCTTAGCGCCCGGGGATTTGTGTTGTGCCCGAAAGGGCGATGTGTATGATGGTGGGGCTTTGACACCCTTTAACGACACTTCTAGATGGCGCCGAGAAAAGCAGACGCTCTGATTCCGCTTCAGGAGCTGGATCTCCAGATCCACAAGCTCAAGGTTCAGCGCTCCGAAAAACCCCGCCAGCTCGCCACCGCCGAAAAGAAGGTCTCCCACGCCAAGGAGAACCTCGCCGCCGTCCAGGGCGAGATCAAGGCGCTCAAGCTCGAAAGCTCCAAGCGCGAGCTCACGGTCAAGGAGTTCGACGCCAAGGTCGAGAAGCTGCAGACCCAGTCGATGACCGCCAAGAAGAACGACGAGTACCAGGCCTTCCAGAAGGAAATCTCCGGCATCAAGGCGGACAAGAGCCGGGTCGAGGACGGGCTCCTGGACCTGATGATGCAGGTCGAGGAGAAGGCCAAGCTGGAGAAGCTCCGCCAGGAAGAGGTCAAGACCGCCGAGGACGAGCATGCGGCGGCCAAAAAGAAGCTCGAGGCCGAGATGTCGCTCGACGACCGCACTATCGAGACGCAGATCGCCCAGCGCACGTCGATCGCGTCGGGCCTGGAGAAGGAAATCCTCCGGGTCTACGAGCGCGTCCTCGTCGCGAAGGACGACGGCGTCGCCCTGGCGCCCGTCAGCAAGTACGAGACGATCGAGGACGAGGGCAAGGTCGTCTACTGGCAGTGCGAGTCCTGCGGCGTCGGCCTCAACATGCAGGACGTGAATCTGCTCATGATGGGGCGCGAACTGCAGTTCTGCCGCAACTGCTCGCGCGTGATGTACCTCCGCAGTTAGGCATCACGCATCAGGCATCCAAAATCAAGAATGAAGAGGTCCCCCTACGCCCCTGGGGGCCCGGCTTCGAAGGACAAGCCCTCCCTGGAGCGAAGAGAGAGCCGTCAGTGGAATTCGGGATTCAAGCGGGGCAGCCATTCCAGGATCGTGACAGTCGTCCTCGCTTTGCAGCGGGGACAGGAGGCCTTCGTTCCCGTGACGGAATGGACGTACTGCACTTCGCCGAAGGCGTCGCATTCGGGGCAGGGAATGCAGGGGAGCAGCAGAGCCGCCAGCGCGAGGGCGATCAGAAGGCCCACGACCAGCAGGACAGGCCCCGCACCCGAGCCGCCGCTGTCGTGCGCGGGAGGACTCCGCATCAACTAGGCCTTATGGACGACGCCGGCGGGGTAATAGGCGAGGCGCAGGGGGCCGAGCGTGATGATGTCGCCCGCGTGCAGGGCCTGGTCGTTGATCTTGGCCTTGCCCACGAACGTGCCGAAGCGCGTCCCCAGGTCGCGCACCGAGCAGTTGTCGCCGGTGCGGTAGATCTCGCAGTGGCGCGCCTCGACCTCGTTGTGCTTGAAGACGATGGTCGAGCGCAGGTCGCCGCCGACTTTGATCGAGGTCCCGACGATCGGGAACTCGATGTGCTCGTCCGGGCCGTTCAGGGGGACGACGCGGGGCGAGCGCGAGACCTTCTCGGCCTGCTGGCGGAGGAAGGCCCGGGCGTTCTCCGAGGACAGCTCGAAGCGGAAGAAGTTCTGCATGCCCAGGTTGTTGAAGACCACCTTCACCTTGGGCTGCACCTCGACCAGGACCAGCGAGCCCCCCCGGCGCTCCACCATGCCCGCCAGGTCCATGAAGTAGCCGAAGCCCGAGCTGTTCACGTAGGCCACGTTTTTCATCAGGATGGAGATGAACGTGATCTTGCGGTCCAGGGAGGCGTTGATCCGGTCCTTCAGCAGCGTGGCGTTGGTCGCGTTGACGCCGCCCTCGATCACGATCTCGGCCGAGCGGGGCAGGTCGAGGATCGGGGCGCAGGTTATCGTCAGATCAGGCATGCGTAAAGGGATGTTATCACGGGATCGCCATTAGGCAAGGTCCCCGGAAACTTCGTGGACCAATTACTGGAGGGTCTTGGCCGGGTCGACCTTCGGCTGCAGCTTGATGCCCAGGCCCATGCAGGACTTGCAGGCCCAGAGGATGTTGCGGAAGACGTAGCCCCGGCCGTCGCACTGGACGCAGGCCACCGAGGTGCAGATGTCGTCCATCTCGGGCGCCTGGCGCTGCTTGCGGTCGCACTGCTTGCAGTCGAAGTAGCCGTCCTTGCACTTCTCGCAGCGGAGGAGCTTGTCGTAGCCGCGGCCGCGGCAGGGGTAGCAGGGGAGCTGGTAGCCCAGCTCGTCCGTGACCTTGCCGGTGCCCTTGCACTTGACGCAGTCCCAGCGCGTCTCCTTCTTGCCCAGGCAGTTCGTGCAGCGCAGGCGCACGGCGCCCTGGCAGGCGTTGCAGACCGCGACCGACTTGATCGACTTCACCAGCGCATTGATGTGCTCCTTCGTGGGGCCGTCGGACACCGAGATCGTCTGCAGGGCCGACACGGGCCGCTCGAAGTTGCGCTTCCTCGCCTGGACCATGCGCAGCAGCGCGTAGGACCAGACGAAGCGGACGATCGGGGTGTCCGTGCCGCGGTATTCCTTGATGAAGGAGAAGACGGCGAGGTCGAAGTCGCCGCCGGCGATCCACGCGTCGAGGTCGCGCACCGCGTGGCCCTCGGGCGTGCCGAGGATGCCGTTGCGGACTTCGAGGCCCAGCAGCCGGGCGCCCTTGTCGGTCTCGGCGCCCGGAGGCGACTGGCCGAGGTGGCCGATCCCGAACAGGCTCATGGCATCCGTCTGGGCTTTCGCGTCGGACTTCTTCAGCGTCGCGATGCGCTCGATGATCCACTGCGCCGCCGCCTGGTGGAGGGCGGGCGTCAGGGCCGTGGGCTGCTTGAGCCAGCTCTGGGTGAAGTAGTCCTGGATCGCCGCGAGCGACGCGCCCTGCAGGTTCCACTCCGCGTCGCTGCGGGAGAGGAAGAGCATCGCGGCGGTCGCGATCTCGTAGATCTCGGGATGATTGGAGCGCTCCAGGCGGAAGGATTCGCGGGCGCTCGCCCGCCGGCCCGCGTCGGAGCGCCGGGCCGGGTCGAAGAGCGTCGTGAAGGCCTCCTCGAGCGACACCGACGAGAGCCCCGGCGTGGGGGAGGGTCCGATCGTCGAGCGGACGCCGAACTCGGAATGGAGGCGGTCGCGCAGGAGGCGCTTGAGCTGCATGACCTGCATGAGCTTCTGGTCGAGGTCGGCGTACTTGTCCTCGGGGAAGAGCTCGCGGGTGGAGGAGACGGCGGCGCGGGCGAGGTCGACCTTGGCGATGGTGTCGCGAAGCATCGCGTTCTTGTCGGGGCCGTCGGGCATGGCGAGGGCGGCCTGGTAGTCGGTCTTGGCCTGGGAGATGACCTTGTCGACGTCGCCGAGGATATCGGCGGGGTTCTTGACGATGCGGTCGACTTCATCCTTGGCGTAGGCGCGGAGGCCGGCGTCGGTGGTGATTTCGACGGACGTGCCCTTCTCGACGACCTTGCCGGCGACGCGGGAGCCGTCCTTGAGGAGGGCGACATCGGCGGCGAGGGAGGAGGACAGGAGGGCCAGGAGTCCGAGGGCTCGACCGAGGTTCATCACCGCTCCCCTTATTTTATGGTTCGCCTATAAGAACAATGAAAACACGAATCCCGTTTGCATATTTTATTAAATTTCCGTTTCCCGCAGATCCCGCTCCCGCTGCCCTCTTGGACGCAGGATCGGGGAGGGGGTTCACGGAAATTCGGCGGACCGCCGCAAATCACCCCGGGTCCTGGGCGGGGATGGTGGAGGGGGCGAGATTCGAACTCGCGAGGCCCTTGCGGACCCACCAGTTTTCAAGACTGGCGCTTTCAACCGCTCAGCCACCCCTCCGGACGGGCATCCCGGGGCCGGGATGCCGATGGCGCTAGAGGGACGGACGTGATCGGGGGATGCTCACAGCCCTGAGCCTATCCCCGCCCCGCGGCGAGGTCAAGGGCGCGTGAAGCCCCGCGTCGATTCGTTGACCTGGCCCGCCGCTCCCGCTACCATCCTACTCACATTTTCCCAAAGGACTCCGCCATGAAGCGACTCGCCCCCGCGCTCCTCCTCGCGGCTCTCGCCGCCTGCGGATCCCCTCCCTCGACGCCGTCGAAGGGTCAGCCGCAGGACCAGGACGTCCCCGACGTCACCATGGGGATGTTCAATCCCGGCGGCAACCACGTCACGTACGATGCCTCCAACGGCAATAAGCTCACGCTCGTCTTCGGCACCCCGGAGCAGGGCGGCTTCCTCGAGGAGGTCCACCTCAGCCAGGGCCTTCTTCGCCAGGGCTATCACTTCGTCCGGCTGCCCAAGGGGGGACAGTATAAGTTCGAGGTCACCGAGATGACCGAGGCGCAGACGCTCCTCCGCCACACCATGGAGTCGACGGGCGAGACCGGCTGCACGCTCAAGCTCGACGGGACCAATACGGCCGTCCAGCTGTCCGTCATTCCGGGGCCGGACTCGGTGCGGAAGACGCTCTTCATCGCCGAGGTCGGCGGGAACCGCATCATGGAGCTCGGCATCGGGATTCCCATCACCAAGATCGACCCGTACTTCCTCTCCGTGTTCTTCCTGATGGGCCAGTGGGCCCGCCAGAACCTGGCGGTCGGATCGCTCGTCATGAACTGGCTCGCCAACCGGGGGCTGTCCCGGATGAGCCTGGCGGACGACCAGGGCCAGATCGATCTCAGCCCGATGGTCCGCAAGGTGAAGGACGAGAACGGCGACGAGCGCTACGATTTCTTCGGGGTGAAACGGGTCCGGGCCGGCGCTGCGGAGCAGACCGCCACGTTCTGGCGCCGCGACGACGGCCAGATCGAGAAAATCGAGGTCAGCGCGGCCGGCACGCCGGACAAGGTGACGTGGACCCGCAATGCCACCGCGCCCTGGTCCGTCGAGGAGGGGCGCCTCGTGCTGCGCCGTCTCGATATCGTCCTGGGCTTCGATCCCGACGACGCGGAAAGGGCGCGCTTGAAAGCCCTCGGGGAGTCCTTCTCCCGCGCCATTTATGAGGCATTCGACGGGCAGGCGTCGCTGAAGGAACTCCGCTTCTACTCGAAAAAGGCCGGCCGCAATCCCACCCAGCCCGGGGTCATCTGGATCGGCCGGAGCCTGGCGGACGTCAAGAGCGTCGATCCGTACGCCAATTACTGCTTCGACGACGACCCGAAGAAATGGTCCGGCGTGCTCGCCTTCACGTACGCGTCCAATCCCCTGCACGGCAATGCCATGTACAGCGCGATGGATCGTCTCGACATCGCGCGCAGGCAGTCGGCCGGGTCGGAGGGCATCGTCCTGCTTCACGAGTTCATGCACAGCTACTGGAACCTGGACGAGGAGTACGCGAACGCCAAGGGCGAGGTGAACAAGGGCAGCTGCCCGCTGTCGACGGTCGACCGGGGGCTCTACAAAGCGTGCGTCATGGACAACAAGATGCAGCCGGAGCTGTGCCGCGCGAAGTTCCACTCCAGCGACACGAGGCAGCAGGTGGTGCGGAAGTGCGACTGCGCCACGCACGTCGCGAAGATGGCGTCGAAGTACCTGAAGTTCGACCTGGTGTTCAAGGATGTGCCGAGCCTCGGGGACGCGAAGAACGCGCCTCCGACGAAGATCCTCTTCAACTAGCGCGTCAGGGCGATCGTGATCTCGGAGACGCGGTCGCCCTCGACGGTGAAGAGCAGGGTGCCGCGGGAATAGGCCCATTGCCCGTGAAGGCGGTCGTCGCGCTCAGGGTCGCCGTACTTCTCCTTCAGGCGCGAGACGGGGTCCCCCGCGCCGATGCCCCCTTTCGTCCGGAAGGCGCCTCCGCTGACCGTGACCGCCTCCACCAGCAGCGGCCGGCCCGTGGCGGCGTCGAGGCTGAAGAGGATCCGGACCGCCCCGCCTTCATAGCTCCATTCCTGGCCGTCCGGGGAGGTGAGCACGCCGCCCCTGGTCGGAGCGCCGAAGGCGGCGCGCACGTCTTCCGGCGCGGCGCCGAGAAGGACGCCGGCGAGGGAAGACTCGCGCTTGATCTTTCCGGCCTCGGGGGCCGGGGCGCCGAGGGCCTCCAGGCGCGACGCCGCGCGCGCATTCCACTCCGGGCTGGCGGCAATCGCGGTGAACTGCGCGACCGCGTCGTCCCGGCGCCCCTGCCTCCCGCGGACCAGGGCCAGGTCGTAGATCGCCGCGCCGACCGTGGGATCCAGCGCGCGGGCTTTTTCATAGTGGGCTGCGGCGCCGTCGAGATCGGGCTTCAGCATGTCGAGATTGCCGAGGTGCACCTGCAGGACGGCCGCGGCGCGGGGGTCGGCGTCGACGAATCTCGAGGCGCGATCGAGCGCGCGGCGGGCCTCCTCCGGCCGGCCCTCGCGGATGTGGATCGCGGCGAGGTTGATGTCGGCGGCCGTCCAGCGGGGGTCGAGGGCGGACGCCTTCTCGAGCGCCTGGATGGCGCGCTGGACGTAGACCGGCTCCGGCGTGCGGCGGAGCGCGAATTCGGGCACGGGAATATAGAGCAGCTCGTCCGCCAGACCTTCGGGGAGCGCTTCCAGGAAGCGGACGGCCTTCCGCAGATTGGCCGCGCCCAGATTCGTGAGGCCCGCCGTGCTGTTCGGGAAGACGTCGAGGAATCCGGTGAGCCGCTCGATCGCGCGGTCGTATTGCGAGGAGCGGTAGGCCCTCCCCGCCTCCTCGAAGAGCGCGTAGGCCAGCATCAGCTTGTCGCCGAAGGCGGCGAGGGCGCGCTTGCGCTCGTCGGCCGGAGGATGGCTGGAGGCGGCGGCGGCCGCGTCCGGCTCCCCGGAAATCCCCCCATCGAAGAAGCCCAGGGCGCGGTCGAGGGGGAAGCCCGCGCGGACCGCATAGAGCAGTCCGTAGCGGTCGGCTTCGAGCTCTTCCTCGCGGCGGAAGGCCCCGAGCAGCGACTGGAGGTCGGCGCCCTCCTTGCCCAGCGACCGCAGGAACGCGTGGGCCTGCAGCAGCCCCGCGGAATGCCGGAGGCAGATATGGGCCAGCTCGTGTCCGAGGACGAAGGCGAGGTGGGCGTCGTCGGAAAGCCGGGCCGCGAGGCCCTGGTTGACGAAGACGTGCCCGCGGGGCAGCGAGACCGCGTTGGGGAGGGTGTTGTCGAGGACGACGAAGCGCACCGTCATCAGCGGGTTGTCGCAGACGCGGGAGAGTTTCCCGCCGAGCGACTCCACGCGACGGGTCGCCCCCGCATCCTCGCTGACGCGCGAGTTCGCCTCGATGCCGGCGCGGACCTGCTCCGAGAGCGCATAAAGCGCCATCGGGTCCTTCGGATCGATCTTCGGCGCGACGGGTTTTTCCTGGAGCGGCGCGGGAGCCGGGGCGCCGCAGGAGGCGAGGGCCAGGAGCACGGCGACCCGAAGGTGTTTCATGCCGGGCAATCCTATCATGGGGTGATGAGGGTGTCGTGGTTGATCGCGTCGACCCCGGCGGTTATCCTCCACGGGATGACCGCCATGCTCCTGTTCCTGTGCGCCTCCGCGCAGGCCGTTCAGGAACCCGTCGAGACCCCGCTGCAGGCGCTGGCGCAATGGCAGTCGCTGCGGCGCAGCGGGGACGCGCTCCGGGCCGACGCCTTCCTCCGCACGCAGCGGAAGAGACTCTTCGTCATGGCCCAATTGGACCTCTACACCAGGCTCGTGGAGATCTCGTCCGGGGGACCGGCGGACTATTCCGGCACCGAACAGATCCTCGCCGTTTACGACGGCCTGGAGACGCGGACCGCGCGGGAGGACAAGCAGCGGACCGCCATCCGCTCGAGGCGGGAAGCGATCGCCAAACTGAGCTCCGAGACCGCGATTCCGATCACGCTCGCGCTGCGACGGATTCAGTCGATGAGCGGACCGGTGATGCGCGAGAAACCGCAGGAGGCGGAAGCCGCCTTTGCGGAAGGCCTGAAGCTCGTTGTGCAGGCGGAAGACCGGTATGCCGAGTCGGTGCTCCGCAATCTCGTCGGAGAGCTGCTGCGCGCCACCAACCGGCCCCGGGAGGCGATGCAGTCTCTGAACCAGGCGATCGAGCTCCAGGCCGCCGCCGGGGACTGTGCGGGAGGCGCGATCACGCTCCTGCGGGCGGGACAGGCCCTGACCGTGCTCAGCGAATTCCGCGCGGCGAAAGCCGCGCTGGAGCGCTCGATCGAGTTCGCGCGCGATGCCGACGATCGAAGCATCGAATCCGACGCCTGGGAGGAACTGGGGACGCTGTATATGCAGTTCGGCCAACCCGGGGAGGCGCTGGACCGCTATAAGAAGGCTCTGGAGCTTCGGGGTCCGGCCAACCGGCTGCTCCTGCTCACCAACCTGGCGGGCGCCTATCGCCGATCCGGAGAAGTTGAGAAGGGCCGCGAGATCTATGACGCGGTCCTGGCGGCGGCCACGGGGCCCGAGGATTCCGAGGCCAGGATCTCCGCCCTCGTCCAGATGTCGGTGATGCAGGCGGAAGCCGGAAAGTTCAAGGAGGCCGCGGAGCGCGGCGAGGAGGCCCTCGAGATCCTGGACAAGCAGCATCTCTTCGGCGGCCGATCCGCGCTGGAGGGCAATGTCGCCCAGTATCGCTGGAACCTCGGCGAGTATGACCGGGCCAAGGCGCGCTTCGAGCGCGCCCTGAACTGCACCCGGGAAGAGGGGAACCGGGAGGCCGAGGCCTGGATCCTCGGTCAGTGGGGGGGATTGCTGCTCCTCCGTCCCGACGGGCTTGCCGACGCCACCGCGAAGCTGAGCCAGTCCGTCGCGATCACGGAATCGGTCCGGGAGCAGATGGGCATGCTCGAACAGGAGAA
>DASQOM010000066.1:0-8684 GCA_035644495.1 Planctomycetota bacterium
AGCGGGTGAAGTCCTTCACCCCGTTCCCCCACTATACGGGGCAGGCGTGGCAGGGCGGGCCCGGGCTGCCCGACAGGACCTTCGGCTGGGCCTTCCTGACGGCGCAGGGCGGCCACGCCGGCAACGACCTGAAGCATGCGACGATCCGGCGCTGGACGGCTCCGAACGACGGCACGCTCACGGTCTCCGGCGCCGTCGCCCACCGGACGAAGACCGGCAACGGCGTGCGCGCGCGTCTGATCTCGAGCCGCGGCGGCGTGCTCGCGATGTGGAAGCTCACCCGCCTCGAGGCGGAGATGAAGTTCAAGGGCCTCGAGGTGAAGAAGGACGACACCCTGGATTTCGTCGTCGACTTCAACGGCGAGATCACCGACGACGAGTTCGTCTGGGCGCCGCTCCTCCAGATGAAGACCGCGTCCGCGGCGAACGACGGGCAGATGGTCGAGTGGAACGCGGCCGCGCAGTTCGGCGGCCCGCCGCCCAACCCCCTGAGCCCGCTCGAGGAGTATGCCCAGACCCTGCTGCTGACGAACGAGTTCCTCTTTCTGGATTAGGACGATGGGCAAGAACAGGAGAGCGGGAGAGAAGGAGAACGGGAGAGTGGTTCGTTCTGAGGATGCCCGTTCTTACGCTCCGGAGGGGCGATGCTGACGCGACGCGAGCTCCTCGAGCGCTGTACCCTGGGCGTGGGCGCGTTCGCGCTCCAGGGCCTGCTGGGCCGGGCGCTTGCCGACGAGACCAATCCGCTCGCGCCGAAGCGGCCCGCCTTCCCCGCGAAGGCGAAACGGATGATCCATATCTTCCCCAACGGCGGCGCGTCGCACGTCGACACGTTCGACCCCAAGCCCGCGCTTCACCAGTACGCCGGGAAGCCGCTGCCGACGCCGAACCTGCGCACCGAGCGGAAGACCGGCGCCGCGTATCCGTCGCCCTTCAAGTTCGCACAGTGCGGCGAGAGCGGCCTGGAGATCAGCGACGCGTTCCCGAAGGTCCGCGAGCTCGCGGACGATCTCTGCGTGATCCGCTCGATGTGGACCGAGGTCCCGAACCACGAGCCGTCGCTGCTCATGATGAACTGCGGCGACATCCGCTTCTCGCGGCCCAGCATGGGCGCGTGGCTCACCTACGGCCTGGGCTCGGAGAACCAGAACCTCCCGGGCTTCGTCGCCTTGTGCCCCGGCGGATACCCGATCCAGGAGTCGCAGAACTGGCAGTCCGCGTTTCTGCCGGGCGCGTACCAGGGGACCTTCATCGACAGCCAGCACACCGAGCTGCCGAGGCTGATCGAGAACATCCGCAACGAGTCGGGGTCCCCGAAGGAGCAGCGGACGCAGCTCGACCTGCTGCTCGAGTTGAATCGGCGGCACCAGGAGAAGCGGGCCGAGGAGGCGGCGCTCGAGGCCCGCATCCAGTCCTTCGAGCTGGCCTACCGCATGCAGATGGAGGCCGCCGACGCCTTCGACCTGTCCCAGGAGCCGAAGTCGATCCTGGACCTCTATGGGCCGGGGACGCAGGCGCGGCAGATGCTGATGGCCCGCCGCCTGCTCGAGCGCGGCGTGCGTTTCGTCCAGGTCTGGGCCGGCGCGAGCCAGCCCTGGGACAATCACGACAAGATCCAGGAGAACGTCTCGAAGCTGGCCGGCGCGAGCGACCGGCCGATCGCGGCCCTGATCCGGGATCTGAAGCAGCGGGGCATGCTCGAGGACACCCTGATCCTCTGGGCCGGCGAGTTCGGGCGCACGCCTGTGGCGGAGCTGCCCGCGGCGACGGGACGCGACCATAACCCCTACGGGTTCAGCGTCTGGCTCGCCGGCGGCGGCGCGAAGGGGGGCACCGTCTACGGCGCCACCGACGAGTTCGGCTTCAAGGCGCAGGACAACCCGGTCCACGTCCATGACCTGCACGCGACGATCCTGCACCTGATGGGCTTCGACCACGAGAAGTTCACGTACCGCTACGCGGGTCGCGACTTCCGCCTGACCGACGTCCATGGCAAGGTCATCCGCGAGGTGCTCGCCTAGCTATTTGGTCAGCACCTGTCGGTGCAGGACCTTGCCCTCGCATTCCGTGTCGAAGAGCACGGCCTTGTCGCGCTCGAAGATACGGACCGTCGGGCCGTCCTTCCGGAGCTCCTCCCGCCCCTTCTGCCCTGCGAGGTCCGCCAGCGTCGCCCTCAGCTCGGCCTCCGTCGGCGCCTTGGCGGGCTCGCCCTCCGGCGTTTTCGCCAGGGCCTCCGTGGCCGCGGATCGGAGCAGCTTGGGCCAGAGCTTCCGGAACAGACCCCCGGTGGAATAGAGCTCGACGTTCTGGATCTTCCCGTTGATGCAGAACGCCGCGCCGACCACGTCTGCCTGCCCGTCGGGCATCTTCAGCAGCGCGGCCACCGACTCGTCCACCTTCTTGGTCACGGCCGGGTTCTCCGCCGTCAGGACAAAGGACGCATCGGCGTCGAGCTTCACCCAGGCGGTTCCGCCTCCGCCGCCCGTCTTCGCGGCCAGGTCCGCGTTGACCGCCTTGCCGGCCGCCCACACCTTCTCCTGGCTCTTGTCGAGGCGCACGGCGAGCTTCTGAGCGTTCGTCGCCAGCGCGGGCGCGTTCTCCGACAACGCGAACACCGCTCCCCCCATGGCCCCGCGGCCGCCGGCGCTCGCCGTCGTCAGCCCGCCTTCCCGCACCGACCAGCGGCCCGGCTCCACGCAGAATGCTTCCACCGTCCGCTTGCCGGACTTCGGCGGCAGCACGAAGTCGACGCCGATCGTCCGGTCCTGCTGGCCGCCTTTGACGGTGTCGCCCGCCTGCAGATAGACCGGCTTGTCGCCGGTGTTCTCGACCAGGAGCTCGTTGACTTCGGCGCCCTCGACCTTCTCCGTGACCTTGACCGCGCCGGACTTCAGGCCTTCCTCGAGCGTCAGCCCGTCGAAGTCGCCGGTCGGCGCGCCCTTCAGGTGGAAAAGATAGACCGCGAGATTTCCGCGGCCGCGGGGGCCGCTGATCCGGTACGCCTCCAGTCCCGCGGGAGGCGGCGCTTCGCCGTCCTTCGCGGCGACGGAGCCCGCCGGCACCTGCGCCTCCGCGTTCGCGGGAGCGGTCGTCTGCGGCGGGATCGGATCGGTCTTGGAACAGGCCATGATCGCGAGCAGGCCGGCGGCAAGGAACAGGCGCATAACTCCTCCATTCATCATCCGTCCCGTTAGACGCTGGCCGTCGGGGTCCGGTCTACCGGAATCCGCGCCGGAATCGGCGGTTCGAAATGGAACCGCCAAACGCGGTTCTCCCGATGCCAAACCCATAGTTTTTGGATTTTCTTGCATCGGAAAGGCATTCACGCGTTATTCTTGGGGTGATCCGATATGTCTAGCCCCGTGGTGTCCCGCCGCAATCAGCCGGAACAGCTCAATTACCGGCCGATTCTCGACGTCGTCAAGCAGATCAACTCCGAGCGCAATCTCCGGCGCCTCGTCACCATGATCCTGGACACCGCGATCGAGTTCTCCAACGCGACGCGCGGAACCCTCGCCATCTTCAAGGACGAGAGCTTCAACGCCGAGCTTTCGCGGCAGTCCGGCCGCGGCGACATCAAGCACGAGGAGATTTCGACCCTCTCCCCCGTCCTCAGCCGCATCCGCAAGACGGGGAAGATCATCGCCGTCGAGGACCTCAGCTCCGATCCCGCCCTGCGGCCGCCGGCCCTGGAACCCGGCAAGACCGGCCTTTCCATCCTCTGCCTGCCGCTCCGCGTGAAGTCGCGCCTGATGGGCGCCGTCTACCTCGACAACACCGAGCAGGTCTCCGCCTTCGGGCCGCGCGAGCGCGAAATGGCCGAGATCCTCGCCGAGCACGCCGCCATCGCCATCGAGAACGCGCTCCTCCACCGGAAGTCCACCCAGGACCGCGTCTGCGACGTCTACAACCACTCCGCGTTCGAGCAGTTCCTCGATGCCGAGGTGGAGCGGGCCCGCCTTCGCAGCTACCCCTGCGGCCTGCTCATGATCGACGTCGACGACTTCAAGCAGATCAACGACGCCCACGGCCACGAGGTCGGCAACGACGTGCTCCGGAACGTCGCCTACACCCTCTCGACGACCGTGCGCGGCGCCGACATCGTCGGCCGCGCGAACGAGCGGGACAGCGCGCCGGTCGTCGCCCGCTACGGCGGCGACGAGTTCGAGATCGTCCTGCCCAACACGGACCGCGACGGCGCAATGGCGACGGCGAAGCGCCTGGCGACGCTCTTCAAGGGTCAGAAGTTCACGAGCGGCGGCGTCCGGCTGAAGCTGTCCGTCTCGATCGGGGTCGCGGCCTTCCCCCAGGACGCTCCCGACACCTCCGAGCTGCTGCTCCGCGCCGACGAGGCGCTCTACCAGGCGAAGCGCTCCGGCAAGGGGCGCGCGGCGGCCTGGAAGGGCTCCGGCGGCACGGGCCCCATCAAGAAGCTCTGACCCGCGAATTCCGCACCCTTTCCGGCCCCTCCGGGTAATAACACTGGAGTAACCGGAATCACTGCTGGGGTCTTCCTTTCCAGGGGCTTGCGATGCTGAGCTTCTCCTCCAAGGGCGCCTGCCTCCGCTGCGACGACGGCGTCTCGCGCCGCGACTTCCTCCAGGTCGGTGCGCTGGCCGGACTCGGCCTCACGCTCCCCGGCCTCCTGCGCGCCCAGGAACTTGCGAAGCCCAAGGACGACAAGAACTGCATCCTGATCTTCAACCTCGGCGCCCCCAGCCAGCTCGACCTCTTCGATCCGAAGCCCGCCGCGCCCGCCGAGATCCGCGGACCCTTCCGGACGATCAAGACCGTGTCGCCCGACATCGAGCTCACCGAGCTGCTGCCGATGCACGCGACGATCGCCGACAAGTTCTCGCTGGTCCGCAGCTGCCACCACACGGCCGCCGCCGTCCACGACACCGGCCACCAGATGATGCAGACCGGGCGTCTCTTCACGGGCGGCGTCAATACGCCCCACGTGGGCAGCGCCCTGCAGTTCCTGCGCGGCTCGCGCAATGAGCTGCCCGGCCACGTCATCCTCCCCGAACCGATGGGCCCCACCGGCGGCAACATGCCCCACGGGCAGGACGCCGGCTTCCTCGGCAAGTCCTACGATCCCTTCGAACTCAACGCCGATCCGTCCAAGAAGGACTTCAAGGTCCCCGACCTGCTGCCCCCGAAGGAGATCGGCGAGGCGCGCCTCGACCGCCGGCGCAAGATGCGCGACGCCGTCGACCAGACCGTCCGCGACTTCGAGGCGAGCGAGAACGCGTCGCTCATGGACCAGAACTTCAAGACCGCGTTCACCCTGATGACCTCGACCCGCGCGCGCGAAGCATTCGACCTCACGAAGGAATCCGACCGGATGCGCGAGCGCTACGGCATGAGCCGCTTCGGCCAGTGCTGCCTGCTCGCCCGGCGCCTCATCGAGGCCGGCGTCCGCTTCGTCACCGTCAACACGTTCATCACCGTCTTCGACGAGATCACCTGGGACATCCACGGCTCGAAGCCGTTCACGTCGATCCAGGGCATGAAGGACATCGTCGCGCCGATGTACGACCAGGGCTACAGCGCGCTCATCGAGGACCTGTCGCAGCGCGGGCTGCTCGACAAGACCCTGGTCTGCAACCTCGCCGAGTTCGGGCGCACGCCCCGCATCAACCCGGCCGGCGGTCGCGACCACTGGCCCCAGTGCTGGACGGTCTACTTCGCCGGCGGCGGCGTGAAGGGCGGCCGCGTCGTCGGCCGCAGCGACGACATCGGCGCCTACCCGGCCGAGCGCCCCGTCAATCCGTCGGAAGTCGTGGCGACCATCTATAAGGCGCTCGGCGTCGACATCGAGACGCATCTCCCCGGCCCCGCTGCGCGGCCGTATCCCGTCGTCGACTTCGGCGTCTCTCCGATCAAGGAGCTCTTCTAGATGTCGCTCCTGCTCGCGCTGCTTCTTGCCGCCGCGGACGACGGCGCCTCGCTCTTCCCCCCCGAGTTCACCCTCAACGGCCCCGCCGCCCGCCAGACCCTGCTGCTCGAAGCCCGGCGCGGGGATCTCCATACGGGGGCGATCCGCGACGCGGTGGCGTTCACGTCGAGCGACCCGAAGGTGGTCCGCGTCGAAGGCAGCCTGGCGGTCCCCGTCGGCAACGGGAAAGCGACGATCACCGCGACGTATCCCGGCGGATCGGCGACGTCGACGGTCGTCGTCGTCGACATGGACAAGCCCTTCGAACACAGCTTCCGCAATCATGTCCAGCCGATCCTCGCGCGGTTTGGCTGCTCCAGCGGCGCCTGCCACGGCGCGGCCGCCGGCAAGAGCGGCTTCAAGCTGTCGCTGCGCGGCTACGACGACGAGGGCGACTACGCCACGATGACGCGTCACGCGCTGGGCCGCCGCGTCAACCTCGAGGATCCGGGCCGCAGCCTGCTGCTTCTGAAGCCGACGGGCGCCGTGCCCCATAAGGGCGGCGTCCGCTTCGGGACCGACTCGCGCGAGTACGCCGTGCTGTCGGAGTGGATCGCCGCCGGCGCCCCCGGCCCCCGGAAGGAAGACCCGCGGATCGACCATCTCTCGATCGTCCCGCCGCACGTCGTCCTCACGCCCGGCGCCGAGCAGCAGATCCTGGTGCGCGCGCACTTCAGCGACGGCTCCGTGCGCGACGCCACGCCCTGGGCGAAATACACGGGCTCCGACAGCTCCGTGGCCGTTCCCGACGAGGAAGGCCGCATCAAAGTCACCGGCAACGGCGAGGGCTCGATCACCGCGTGGTACCTCAGCAAGATCGCGGTGGCGACGGTCACCGTCCCCTACGCCAACATACCGGCGCCCGAGACGTTCACGCAGGCGTCGCGCCGGAACTTCATCGACGATCTCACGCTCGAAAAGTTGAAGGAGCTGCACCTGCCGCCCTCGCCCGCGGCGGGCGATTCGGAGTTCCTCCGCCGCGCCTTCCTCGACACGATCGGCGTGCTGCCGACCGCCGACGAGACCCGCAGCTTCCTGAAGGACGCGGGGGCGGACAAGCGCGACCGCGTCATCGACGCCCTGCTGGCGCGGCCGGAGTTCGTCGACTACTGGACGCACCGCTGGGGCGACCTGCTGCTGGTGTCGAGCAAGAAGCTGCCCGCGCCGGCGATGTGGGCCTATCATGCGTGGATCCGCAACCAGGTGGCGGCGAACACCCCCTGGGACCGCTTCGCGCGACAGGTCGTCACGGCGCGCGGCGGCACGATCGAGAACGGCGCCGGCAGCTTCTTCGTGCTGCAGGATGACCCGACCGAGATGGCCGAGACGGCCAGCCAGGCCTTCCTGGGGATGTCGATCCAGTGCGCGCGCTGCCACAACCACCCGATGGAGAAGTGGACGAACGACCAGTACTACGCGTTCGCCAACCTTTTCGCCCGGGTGCGCGCCAAGAGCGGAACCCGCGCCGGCGACACGATCATCTTCACCGCGCCCGACGGCGAGCTCATCCAGCCGCTGACGAACCGGCCGCGCGCGCCGCAGCCGCTCGACGGCACCGCGATCAGCCTCGACGATCCGCGCGACCGCCGCGAGGCGCTGGCCGACTGGCTTGTGAGCCCCGAGAACCCGTACTTCTCCCGGGCGATCGTCAACCGCGTCTGGGCGAACTTCCTGGGACGAGGCCTCGTCGAGGCCGTCGACGACATGCGCAAGACCAACCCCGCGTCGAACGACAGGCTGCTGGGCGCGCTGGCCGCCCATCTGGCCGAGCGGAAATTCGACCTGAAGGCGCTGATGCGGACCATCCTCCAGTCCGAGACCTACCAGCGCAGCAGCCAGCCGCTCCCGGGCAACGCGACGGAGAAGCGCTTCTACTCGCACTATTATCCCCGCCGCGTGATGGCCGAGGTCGCGCTCGACGCCCTCAGCCAGGTCACCGGCGCGCCCACCGAGTTCAAGCAGGCGGCCGAGCGCGGCCCCGCGGGCTTCGCCTATCCCCTGGGCTGGCGCGCCCTCCAGCTGCCCGACACCAACATCGACTCGTACTTCCTCAAGTCGTTCGGCCGCCCCGACCGCATCATCACCTGCGAGTGCGAGCGCACCGCGGCGCCCAGCATGTCCCAGGCGCTCCATATCGCCAACGGCGACACGCTCAACCAGAAACTCAAGGCGCAAGGCAACCGCATCGGGAAGCTCCTCGGAGACGGCAGGGACGACGCCGCCATCGTCGACGAAGCCTACCTCGCGGCGCTGTGCAGGCCCCCTTCCGCCGAGGAGAAATCGAAGCTCGTCGCCCTGCTGGCCGACGCGAAGGACAACCGCCGTGAAGCCGTCGAGGACCTCTTCTGGGGCATCCTCAGCAGCAAAGAATTCCTCTTCAATCACTGATGACGATCGACAGGGGGAGCGGAAGAAGAGGCTCGGGATATCTCCCCGGGGTTCTTTTCTTCTTTTGTGTCCCTGGTGTCTTGGTGTTTGGCCTTCAGGACAAGGGCGCAGAACCGTCCTACTCGAAGGTCTACGAGATCTTCGCGAAGAACTGCAACGGCTGCCACAACCCCAAGGAGCTGAAGGGCGAGCTCGACCTCGAGAACCATGCCGGCCTGATGAAGGGCGGCGAGACCGGCCCCGCCGTCGTCCCGGGCAAACCCGCCGAAAGCCTCCTCCTCAAACTCATCGAACAGAAGACCAAACCCCATATGCCCCCGCCGAAGAAGGGGAAGAAGCTGACCGATCCCGAGAT